>NZ_CP162613.1:0-37500 GCF_044704065.1 Niallia tiangongensis
TTGAAAAATATAACGGATCTTTGGAATAACGCATTGAATACGATTGAAACAAAGATCAGCAAACCTAGTTTTGATACATGGCTTAAACCAACAAAAGCCCATTCTCTGCAGGGAGATTTACTAGTTGTTACAGCACCTAATGAATTCGCACGAGATTGGTTAGAAGAAAGATATTCTCAGCTTATTGCTGAAATACTATACGAAATTACTGGCGAAGAACTCCTGGTGAAATTTATTATTCCTCAAAATCAAAAAGAAGAGGAATTTGATCAGCAAATTTCTATAAAACATAAGAAAAAAGAAGAGGAAGTTACAGAGCAAACAATCTTAAATTCAAAGTATACTTTTGATACTTTTGTAATTGGATCTGGCAATCGTTTCGCTCATGCCGCTTCCCTTGCTGTTGCCGAAGCCCCTGCAAAAGCCTACAATCCTCTATTTATTTATGGAGGAGTTGGACTTGGAAAAACGCACTTAATGCATGCAATCGGACATTATGTTTTAGATCATAATCCATCTGCTAAAGTGGTATATTTATCTTCTGAAAAATTCACAAATGAATTTATTAATAGTATCCGCGACAACAAAGGTGCTGAATTCCGTGATAAATATCGAAATGTAGATGTACTTTTAATAGATGATATTCAATTTCTCGCCGGAAAAGAATCAACACAAGAAGAATTTTTCCATACATTTAACACGTTACATGAGGAAAGCAAACAAATTATTATCTCTAGTGACCGCCCTCCAAAAGAGATTCCAACACTAGAGGATCGTCTGCGCTCTCGTTTTGAATGGGGACTTATCACAGATATCACTCCACCAGACTTAGAGACACGGATCGCTATTTTAAGAAAAAAAGCTAAAGCTGACGGATTAGATATTCCGAATGAAGTCATGCTTTATATTGCTAATCAGATTGATACAAATATTCGTGAGCTAGAAGGTGCACTTATTCGTGTTGTTGCTTATTCTTCTTTAATAAATAAAGATATTAATGCTGATTTAGCAGCTGAAGCATTAAAAGATATTGTTCCTAGCTCTAAGCCTCGAGTAATAACGATTCATGATATTCAAAAGGTAGTAGGCGAGCAGTTTAATATTAAATTAGAGGACTTCAAAGCAAAAAAACGCACAAAATCAATTGCGTTTCCAAGACAAATCGCTATGTATTTATCAAGAGAATTAACCGATTTCTCCTTACCAAAAATCGGAGAAGAATTTGGCGGCCGAGATCATACTACCGTTATTCATGCCCATGAAAAAATTTCAAAAATGCTTTTAACTGATTCACTTCTTCAAAAACAATTAAAAGAAATAAATGAACTCTTAAAAGTTTAGATAGGATAATGTGTATAACTTACCTTACTTTAAACACAGTCTATCCACATGTTGATAGACTGTGTTTCCTTGCTTAAACCTAGTTATCCACATATTAACAGGGCCTACTACTTATACTACTATTTTTTAAAACAATATATTATTAAAAAAAGCAGTTAGAACTGCCTTTAAAAATTATTTAAATCGGAGGATCAATTAATGAAATTCATCATCCAAAAAGAGAATCTTGTTCAAAGTGTTCAAGATGTCATGAAAGCAATTACTAGTAGAACAACAATTCCTATCCTCACTGGTATTAAAATTGTTGCAAGCGAAGAAGGAGTAACATTAACTGGAAGTGACTCAGATATTTCCATTGAATCCTTTATTCCCAAAGAAGAAAACGAACAAGAAATAGTGGAAATCCAACAAACTGGTTCCATCGTTTTACAAGCAAAGTTCTTTAGTGAAATTGTTAAAAAACTTCCTACCAATCAAGTTGAAATTGTTGTTGATAATTTCCAAACTACCATTCGTTCTGGAAAATCAGAATTCAATCTAAATGGGCTCGATTCAGAAGAATATCCGCATTTGCCACAAATCGCGGAACAAAATTCAATTAAAGTCCCAACAGATTTATTAAAAAATATTATAAAACAAACTGTGTTTGCAGTGTCCACCTCAGAAACACGCCCGGTGTTGACAGGTGTAAACTGGAAAATTGAAAACAATGACCTAATCTGTATTGCAACAGATAGTCATCGTCTTGCATTAAGAAAGGCGAAAATAGAGATAGAGACCGAGCAATCTTTTAATATTGTTATTCCAGGAAAAAGTTTAAACGAGCTCAACCGAATTTTGGATGACCATGATGAACCAGTTGAAGTTCTTGTGACGGAAAATCAAATATTATTTAAAACAAAGCATATTCTTTTCTTCTCTCGTTTATTAGAAGGAAATTACCCTGATACAAATCGATTAATTCCGACCGAAAGCAAAACAGATATTATTGTAAACTCTAAGGAATTTCTTCAATCGATAGACCGTGCCTCCTTATTGGCTCGCGAAGGTCGAAATAATGTCGTTAAGTTTTCAACAATGGGTGAGAATGTGATAGAAATTTCTTCTTTTACTCCTGAGATAGGAAAAGTTATCGAAGAATTAGTAAGTGAATCTGTTAGCGGGGAAGAGTTAAAGATATCCTTTAGCGCGAAGTTTATGATGGATGCGTTGAAAGTTCTTGAGGGGTCTGAAGTTAAAATTAGTTTTACTGGAGCAATGAGACCATTTGTTATCCATCCAACAAATGATGACTCCACGTTACAGCTTATATTACCGGTAAGAACGTATTAAAAGTATTGGGTGTTCATTTTAAAGAACACCCAATTTTCTTTGTGTGCACCAAGTGTATGAATATACACTCAGGGGAATAAATGTTGTTTAAGTCTACTTTTACCCCTCTCATTTAGAATATTACTTACTTATTTATAGAAATATTACACTTTTCTTTGTGTATCAATTAATTATTTAGTAGAATAGGAAGATACGATTAAAGTTGAGAGAGTGAAAAAATGGATAATCAAATTAAGATTGATACGGATTATATTACGTTAGGTCAATTTCTAAAAGTAGCAGAGTTAATACAATCAGGTGGAATGGCAAAATGGTTCCTAGGGGAATATGAGGTATTTGTTAATGGGGAACAGGATCAGCGCAGAGGAAGAAAGTTAAGAAGTGGTGATGAAATTAATATTCCTTCATTTGGCAAGTACACTGTTTTGTAAAAAAAGGGTGAAACCAAATGTATATTGATCAGTTGCTTTTAAGAAATTACCGAAATTATAAGGAACTGGATATTTCTTTCGAGAATAAAGTTAATGTAATTTTAGGAGAAAACGCACAAGGGAAAACCAATGTGATGGAATCAATCTATGTTCTAGCTATGGCAAAATCCCATCGGACCTCAAATGATAAAGAACTTATTTATTGGGACAAAGAGTATGCTAAAATAGAAGGTAGATTAGTCAAAACACATGGGAAAGTCCCCATGCAGTTAGTTGTGGCCAAAAAAGGGAAAAAAGCAAAATTTAATCATATAGAGCAGCGGAAATTGAGTCAATATATTGGCAATATGAACGTAGTCATGTTCGCACCTGAAGATTTAAACTTAGTAAAAGGCAGCCCACAAATTAGAAGAAGATTTATTGATATGGAAATAGGGCAAATATCACCTGTATATTTGCATGATATGGGACGATATCAAAAAATTCTACACCAGCGAAATACCTACTTAAAACAACTACAAACAAATAAACAAACCGATCATACCATGCTTGAGATTTTAACGGAGCAATTTATAGATATGGCAGTTAGAGTGGTAGCGAAGCGTTTTGAATTTCTGCATTTGCTGGAAAAGTGGGCAGTTCCGATTCATAAAGGGATATCTAGGGGGCTGGAAACACTAGAAATTCGCTATAAACCTTCTGTTGATGTATTAGAAGATCAGGATTTGTCGAAAATGAAGAGTATATACGAAGAAAAATTCCAGAGTCTAAAAAAACGAGAAATTGATCGAGGAATATCCTTATTTGGACCTCATCGTGATGATATGCTGTTTTATGTGAATGATAGAGATGTTCAAACATATGGTTCACAAGGACAGCAAAGAACAACTGCATTATCCATTAAAATGGCAGAGATTGAACTGATTTATTCAGAAATACGTGAATATCCAATTCTTCTTTTAGATGATGTACTTTCTGAATTGGATGACTATCGTCAATCTCATTTGTTAAATACCATTCAAGGAAAAGTTCAGACATTCGTTACGACAACCAGTGTTGATGGTATAGACCATCATACTTTAAAAGAAGCAGCAACTTTTCAGGTTGAATCAGGAACGATTAAAAAGATTCAATAGCTTTGAGGTGAAGAAGTGTACGTTCATATTGGGGAAAATATTCTTGTGCGAACTTCAGATATTATAACTATATTAGATAAACAGACAGTAGAGTCATCTCCTATTTCAAAAGAATTTTTAGAACGGAAAAAAGCAATGACTAATGGGAAAAGTTCATCTTATAAATCTATTGTGATTACAAAGGATACTATCTATTTTTCGCCGATTGCTTCTAATACGTTAAAAAAAAGAACAGTCCAATTAACTGTTCAAGAGTACTAATGATGCAAAATAAAAGGAAAAATTTTTTGATGTCAATGGAAAGTTAGGTGATCGATATGTCAACGGAACATAATCCAGTTGAACAACAATCTTATGATGAAAGTCAGATACAGGTTTTAGAAGGCTTAGAGGCTGTTAGAAAAAGACCAGGGATGTATATTGGGTCAACCAGTGGCCGAGGTCTGCACCATTTAGTGTGGGAAATTGTCGATAACAGTATTGATGAGGCATTAGCTGGTTTCTGTGATGAAATTAATGTCATCATTGAAAAGGATAATAGTATCACTGTTAAAGATAATGGTCGCGGAATTCCTGTTGGTATTCAGGAGAAAATGGGAAGACCTGCTGTGGAAGTAATCATGACTGTTCTTCATGCCGGAGGAAAGTTCGGTGGTGGAGGCTATAAAGTTTCTGGGGGACTCCATGGTGTAGGTGCTTCGGTAGTAAATGCTCTTTCAACGGAATTAGAGGTTTTTGTTCATCGTGATGGAAATATCTATTACCAAAAATATCAAAAAGGGGTGCCGGTTGCTGATTTAAAAATAATCGGTGAAACAGACCATACTGGTACAATTACACGCTTTAAGCCAGATGGTGAAATTTTCAAAGAAACGTTAGAGTATGATTATGAAACATTAGCTAACCGTATCAGAGAGCTGGCTTTCTTAAACCGAAATATTCGCATTACGATTGAAGATGTACGCGAAGGTATGGAGAAAAGGAAAGAATACCATTATGAAGGTGGTATAAAGTCCTATGTAGAGCATTTAAATCGAAATAAAGAAGTACTTTTTGAAGAACCAATTTATATTGAAGGAGAAAAAGACGGTATAAATGTTGAGATTTCTTTCCAATATAATGATGGCTATACAGGGAATATTTTTTCATTCGCTAACAATATTAATACGCATGAAGGTGGAACGCATGAGTCTGGTTTCAAAACAGCTCTTACTCGTGTAATTAATGATTATGCAAGAAAAAATAGCCTACTAAAAGAATCAGATGTAAATCTTTCTGGAGAGGATGTAAGGGAAGGGATTGTTGCAATTGTTTCTGTAAAGCACCCGGATCCACAATTTGAAGGACAAACGAAAACAAAATTAGGAAATTCAGAAGTCCGTGCAATTACAGATACCGTTTTTTCTGAACATCTGGAGAAATTCCTTTTAGAAAATCCTACTGTCGCTCGCAAAATTGTCGATAAAGGTCAAATGGCTCTACGAGCAAGAATTGCAGCGAAAAAGGCAAGAGAATTAACTCGTCGAAAAAGTGCACTTGAGGTTTCAAGCTTACCAGGTAAATTGGCAGATTGCTCCTCAAGAGATCCAAAAATTAGTGAACTATTCATTGTAGAGGGTGATTCTGCAGGTGGTTCGGCAAAATCAGGTCGAGATCGACATTTCCAAGCAATACTTCCGTTGAGAGGGAAGATTCTAAACGTAGAAAAAGCAAGATTGGATCGAATTTTGTCTAATAATGAGGTTCGTTCTATGATTACTGCAATTGGAACTGGAATCGGAGACGATTATGATATATCAAAAGCGAGATATCATAAAGTTGTTATTATGACAGATGCCGATGTAGATGGAGCGCATATCCGAACATTGTTATTAACCTTCTTTTATCGTTATATGAGAAAAATTGTAGAAGCTGGCTACATCTATATTGCACAGCCACCTTTATATAGTATTAAACAAGGTAAAAAGCTTGAGTATGCCTATAGTGATGCACAATTGCAACAGGTTCTAAGCACCTTGCCAGCTAATCCTAAACCGAATATTCAACGTTATAAAGGATTAGGGGAAATGAACGCAGAGCAACTGTGGGATACAACAATGGATCCTGAAAAAAGAGTATTATTACAGGTAAGCTTAGATGATGTGATTGAAGCGGATGAAACGTTTGAAATGCTGATGGGCGATAAAGTAGAGCCACGTAGAAACTTTATCGAAGAAAATGCAACTTATGTAAAAAATCTAGATGTTTAAAAGATAGGAAAAGAAATTTGGTGCTGATTAGATTGGCACCTTGTGTATTTCTTTGGAAGTTAGTTATTCCTATTAATTATAAGGAATTCGATTAGATTTTACTTTTCTCCTGATTAGTAAGACGAGAAAGAAAATTTAATTGTTTCTTAAGGAGGTTCCTTTCCATGGCTGATATGCCAAATTCTCAAATTAAAGATAGAAATATAAGTAAAGAAATGCGTGATTCCTTTTTAGATTACGCGATGAGTGTTATTGTTTCACGTGCTCTTCCAGATGTGCGAGATGGCTTAAAGCCTGTGCATCGACGTATTTTATATGCAATGCATGATCTTGGAATGCACTCGGATAAACCGTTTAAGAAATCAGCACGTATTGTAGGAGAAGTAATCGGGAAGTATCATCCACATGGTGATAGTGCTGTTTATGAAACAATGGTGCGTATGGCTCAGCATTTCAACTACCGCTATATGCTTGTTGATGGACATGGTAACTTTGGTTCTGTAGATGGTGATTCAGCTGCAGCGATGCGTTATACAGAAGCAAGAATGTCTAAGATAGCAATGGAGCTATTACGGGATATTAATAAAGATACCATTGATTATAAGCCAAACTTTGATGGGGAAGAGAAAGAACCAGTTGTATTACCTTCTCGTTTCCCAAATTTACTTGTAAATGGTACGAGTGGAATCGCAGTTGGAATGGCTACAAATATTCCTCCACATCAATTGGGAGAAATAATTGATGGTGTTCTCGAAGTTAGTAAAAACCCAGATATCACAATTCCTGAATTAATGGAAATTATACCAGGACCAGATTTTCCAACGTATGGAATGATTGTTGGCAGAAGTGGGATTAGAAAAGCGTATGAAACTGGTAGAGGCTCTATTATATTACGAGCAAGAGTAGAAATTGAAGTGAAGCCTAGTGGTAAGGAAGTTATTATTGTGAAAGAAATTCCTTATCAAGTCAATAAAGCAAGACTAGTAGAGCGTATTGCGGAACTAGTTCGTGATAAGAAAATTGATGGTATCACTGATTTGCGAGATGAGTCTGACCGTACTGGAATGCGCGTTGTAATTGAGGTGCGAAAAGACGCAAATGCTAATGTTCTATTAAATAACTTATATAAGCATACGGCTATGCAGACAAGCTTTGGTATTAATCTACTTGCACTAGTAGACGGACAACCAAAGGTACTTAACTTAAAACAATGTCTAGTATATTATCTAGAACATCAAAAGGTAATTATACGCAGAAGAACAGAATTCGAATTGAGAAAAGCAGAAGCAAGAGCTCACATTTTAGAAGGTTTGCGTATTGCGTTAGATCATTTAGACGAAGTGATTAGCTTGATTCGTAGCTCTCGTACTACAGATATTGCTCGTGAAGGATTAATGACGAATTTTAATCTTTCTGAGAAACAAGCTCAAGCTATTCTAGATATGCGTCTACAAAGATTAACTGGCTTAGAAAGAGAAAAAATCGAGGATGAGTATCAAGAATTAGTTAAGTTAATTGCTGAATTACAAGCAATTCTAGCAGATGAAGAAAAAATCTTAGAGATTATTCGCGAAGAGCTTTTAGAAGTGAAAGAGCGATTTAACGATATTCGTCGTACAGAAATTGTTG
The DNA here is from genome assembly GCF_044704065.1 of Niallia tiangongensis. Classification (NCBI taxonomy): domain Bacteria; kingdom Bacillati; phylum Bacillota; class Bacilli; order Caryophanales; family Bacillaceae; genus Niallia; species Niallia tiangongensis. The sequence goes on from NZ_CP162613.1 coordinate 8,119, forward strand.
CTGGCGGAATTGAAACAATCGAAGATGAGGATTTAATTCCTGAAGAAAATATTATCATTACGTTAACTCATAATGGTTATATTAAGAGATTGCCAGCTTCTACTTACCGAGCGCAAAGACGTGGTGGACGCGGGATTCAGGGAATGGGAACGAATGAGGATGACTTTGTTGAACAGCTGAGCTCTACATCCACCCATGATACTATCCTATTCTTTACGAATAAAGGGAAAGTATATCGATTAAAAGGCTATGAGATACCAGAATTCAGTCGAACAGCAAAAGGTATTCCAATTATTAACCTATTAGGTGTGGAAAAAGATGAGTGGGTGAATGCAATCATTCCGGTTTCAGAATTTGTAGATGATTGGTACCTATTCTTTACCACAAAAGAAGGAATCTCTAAACGTTCGCCATTATCATCGTTTGCCAATATAAGAAACAATGGTTTAATCGCTGTTAATTTAAGAGAAGATGATGAGTTAATCTCTGTACGCTTAACAGATGGATCAAAGGAAATTATTATTGGTACGAAAAACGGCTTACTCATCCGTTTCCCAGAAACAGATGTACGTTCAATGGGAAGAACAGCAACTGGGGTAAAAGGTATTACTCTATCATCTGGTGATGAAGTTGTAGGCATGGAAGTTCTAGAGGAAGATTCAGAAATTCTAGTTGTAACAAAGTATGGCTATGGAAAAAGAACGCCACTTGATGAATATAGAGTTCAAGGTAGAGGCGGAAAAGGTATTAAAACGTGTAATGTCACGGATAAGAACGGTCCTCTAGTATCCATGAAGGTAGTTAACGGGGAAGAAGACTTAATGATTATTACAACAGGTGGCGTTTTAATCAGAATGGCTGTAAGTGATATCTCAACTATGGGCAGAAGCACTCAAGGTGTTCGATTGATTAAATTAAATGAAAATGAGAATGAATTTGTGGCAACTGTTGCTATAGTCGAAAAAGAAGATGAAGAAGAGGGAGTAGAAGACGTAGAGGGTACTTCTGAAGAAACACAACAAGAGTCTTTAGAAAATGATGCGGATTCAAACGAATAATATTTGAGATGTCTTAAGGGGTAACCTATAAAGGCATCTCTTTTTTTATTTTGACTTTTTTCTTAAAGAATGCTGTTTTTACTTTCATGTAAAGCCTATTGATGCTACATATACACTAATTGATGTTTAATTTTAGAGGTATAGTCCTAATTTAATAGGTTACATTTTAAAAAAAAAACATTAAAATAGTAAAAAAGTTCGTTTTTTGAAAAGGTGGTTTCAAATGATTGTTAATCTGGAAGAGTTACAGCCAGGTAGTATTTTAGCAGAAGATATTTATATACGAACAAATAGACCGATTATTACCGCTAAAACGGTTTTGACAAAGGAACATATAAAGATATTGAAATCTTTCTTAGTAAAGGAAGTTACTATTGAAAATACAAGAATTGATGGTACGAAAATCATGCAATCTAGTTCATCTATTCATAAACAGGCTAGAAATGAAAAGAAAAGTAATTTCTTAGAGCTTTTTATACAAACGGTTCAGTTATATAAAAAAGAATTTTTATCATGGCAATCTGGATTACCGGTAAATATAGCAAATATAAGAAATATACTTTTACCATTATTAGAAGAGGTTGAAAATGTTTCAAAAGAAATCTTTTCTATTTATCACTTATCTAACAAAAAGGAATATCTATATCAGCACTCTATTGCGGTTGCAGTTATTAGTGCACTTATCGCTGAAAAAATGAACTATAGCTATAGGGATATGATTCAAGTAGCATTAGCAGGTTGTTTAAGTGATGCTGGAATGGCTAAGATCAATCAACGATTATTGCATAAAACAGAACCTTTAACAGAAGATGAGTTTAATGAAGTGAAAAAACATACAAGGTATAGCTTGGAAATGATTCCTGAACATACTTTATTAAAAAAAGAGACTCGGCTTGCTATTTATCAACATCATGAGAGAATTGATGGAAGTGGATATCCAATGGGTAATGCAGATAATAAGATACATGCCTTTGCCAAGATTATAGCTGTAGCTGATACATTTCATGCGATGACATCGGAAAGATTGTATCGGAAGAAGCAATCTCCTTTTCGTGTGATTGAACAAATGCATCAGGATCATTTTGGGGAATTTGATTTAACTATATTACAATCACTAAGCAATGCTATTACTCAATTTACTACAGGGAGTAAAATTAGATTATCCAATGGGGAAAAAGCAGAAATTTTGTTTATAAGTAGCATTCCAACAAGACCCCTAGTTAAAACATTGGAAAATGAATTGATTCTTGATTTAGAAAAAAACAGACATATATTCATAGAAGAGATTTTAGAGTATTGATAAAATCGATTAGAAAAGAGAATTAGTTGCCTTGCAATTTTAAACAGCCATCGTTTTTATCCAGAGGAAATGTATAGTTCATTTTAAGGAAGGAGGTGTCTATTAATTTAGGTAAGTGATGCAAAAAAAAATAGGGAAATGAAAAAGAATCTATTGGAAAGAAATATTTAAACTTTTTTTGAAAAAGTTTAAATAAACTCTTGCATACATGTATAAACGTTGCTATAATAATACAAGTCAGCAAGAGAACATTGAAAAACTTTTGAAAACATGTTGACTGAATAGTTGTTAATATGTTATTATTTAAAAGTTGTCTCTTATGAGATTGCTCTTTGAAAACTGAACAAACAAACGTCAACAATAATCGTTTTATAACTAATATTATAGAATGAAAACAACAAGTAATAAAAAGCTAGAGTTTAGCAATGAGCTAATCAACTCTTTATTGGAGAGTTTGATCCTGGCTCAGGACGAACGCTGGCGGCGTGCCTAATACATGCAAGTCGAGCGGATTTTAAAAGCTTGCTTTTAAAGTTAGCGGCGGACGGGTGAGTAACACGTGGGCAACCTGCCTGTAAGACTGGGATAACTTCGGGAAACCGGAGCTAATACCGGATAATCCTTTTCTACTCATGTAGAAAAGCTGAAAGACGGTTTACGCTGTCACTTACAGATGGGCCCGCGGCGCATTAGCTAGTTGGTGAGGTAACGGCTCACCAAGGCAACGATGCGTAGCCGACCTGAGAGGGTGATCGGCCACACTGGGACTGAGACACGGCCCAGACTCCTACGGGAGGCAGCAGTAGGGAATCTTCCGCAATGGACGAAAGTCTGACGGAGCAACGCCGCGTGAGTGATGAAGGTTTTCGGATCGTAAAACTCTGTTGTTAGGGAAGAACAAGTACAAGAGTAACTGCTTGTACCTTGACGGTACCTAACCAGAAAGCCACGGCTAACTACGTGCCAGCAGCCGCGGTAATACGTAGGTGGCAAGCGTTGTCCGGAATTATTGGGCGTAAAGCGCGCGCAGGCGGTCCTTTAAGTCTGATGTGAAAGCCCACGGCTCAACCGTGGAGGGTCATTGGAAACTGGGGGACTTGAGTGCAGAAGAGAAGAGTGGAATTCCACGTGTAGCGGTGAAATGCGTAGAGATGTGGAGGAACACCAGTGGCGAAGGCGACTCTTTGGTCTGTAACTGACGCTGAGGCGCGAAAGCGTGGGGAGCAAACAGGATTAGATACCCTGGTAGTCCACGCCGTAAACGATGAGTGCTAAGTGTTAGAGGGTTTCCGCCCTTTAGTGCTGCAGCAAACGCATTAAGCACTCCGCCTGGGGAGTACGGCCGCAAGGCTGAAACTCAAAGGAATTGACGGGGGCCCGCACAAGCGGTGGAGCATGTGGTTTAATTCGAAGCAACGCGAAGAACCTTACCAGGTCTTGACATCCTCTGACACTCCTAGAGATAGGACGTTCCCCTTCGGGGGACAGAGTGACAGGTGGTGCATGGTTGTCGTCAGCTCGTGTCGTGAGATGTTGGGTTAAGTCCCGCAACGAGCGCAACCCTTGATCTTAGTTGCCAGCATTTAGTTGGGCACTCTAAGGTGACTGCCGGTGACAAACCGGAGGAAGGTGGGGATGACGTCAAATCATCATGCCCCTTATGACCTGGGCTACACACGTGCTACAATGGATGGTACAAAGGGCAGCAAAGCGGTGACGCCTAGCAAATCCCATAAAACCATTCTCAGTTCGGATTGTAGGCTGCAACTCGCCTACATGAAGCTGGAATCGCTAGTAATCGCGGATCAGCATGCCGCGGTGAATACGTTCCCGGGCCTTGTACACACCGCCCGTCACACCACGAGAGTTTGTAACACCCGAAGTCGGTGGGGTAACCGTAAGGAGCCAGCCGCCTAAGGTGGGATAGATGATTGGGGTGAAGTCGTAACAAGGTAGCCGTATCGGAAGGTGCGGCTGGATCACCTCCTTTCTAAGGAAAATGGAATTTACATTCCATCAAAGATTGTTGACGATTTGTTGTTCAGTTTTGAGGGAGCAATTCCTTGAAAAATAGATAAAGTAAGAACCTTTTTACTTTATCGAACATAAAATGGGCCTATAGCTCAGCTGGTTAGAGCGCACGCCTGATAAGCGTGAGGTCGATGGTTCGAGTCCATTTAGGCCCACCATTTTAAAATCATATACCATTTTTGGGGCTTTAGCTCAGCTGGGAGAGCGCCTGCCTTGCACGCAGGAGGTCAGCGGTTCGATCCCGCTAAGCTCCACCAAAATTGTTCTTTGAAAACTAAATCATTAAATAGAAGTAACCAAGATAAACCGAGTAATCGCCATCTTAGATTCTCTATTTTAGAGAATTACTTCTTTGAAAAGTAATCGTATTGAACGACTATTTATTCGAAGATTTGAGAGCAAAGAGAAGCAAGTAGGTCAAGGAAGCGACCGAACGAGCACTGGAGCGTACGTCAGTACGTGAGGAGCAGAGTGAGAGAGCTGACGAAGAGATACGCCGCTTATCTTTGGTCGAAACTAAGTTAAGTTAGAAAGGGCGCACGGTGGATGCCTTGGCACTAGGAGCCGATGAAGGACGGGATTAACACCGATATGCTTTGGGGAGCTGTAAGTAAGCTTTGATCCAGAGATTTCCGAATGGGGAAACCCTCTATCCGTAATGGGATAGAATCTTTACCTAAATACATAGGGTACTGAAGGCAGACCCGGGGAACTGAAACATCTAAGTACCCGGAGGAAGAGAAAGCAAACGCGATTCCCTGAGTAGCGGCGAGCGAAACGGGATTAGCCCAAACCAAGAGGCTTGCCTCTTGGGGTTGTAGGACACTCTATATGGAGTTACAAAGGAACGGGGTAGACGAATCGATCTGGAAAGGTCAGTCGTAGAAGGTAAAAACCCTGTAGTCGAAACTTCGTTCCCTCTTGAGTGTATCCTGAGTACGGCGGGACACGAGAAATCCCGTCGGAAGCAGGGAGGACCATCTCCCAAGGCTAAATACTCCCTAGTGACCGATAGTGAACCAGTACCGTGAGGGAAAGGTGAAAAGCACCCCGGAAGGGGAGTGAAATAGATCCTGAAACCGTGTGCCTACAAGTAGTTAGAGCCCATTTATGGGTGATAGCGTGCCTTTTGTAGAATGAACCGGCGAGTTACGATTACATGCGAGGTTAAGTTGATAAGACGGAGCCGCAGCGAAAGCGAGTCTGAATAGGGCGAAATAGTATGTGGTTGTAGACCCGAAACCAGGTGATCTACCCATGTCCAGGGTGAAGTCCAGGTAACACTGGATGGAGGCCCGAACCCACGCACGTTGAAAAGTGCGGGGATGAGGTGTGGGTAGCGGAGAAATTCCAATCGAACTTGGAGATAGCTGGTTCTCTCCGAAATAGCTTTAGGGCTAGCCTCAAGATTTAGAGTATTGGAGGTAGAGCACTGTTTGGACTAGGGGCCCCCATCGGGTTACCGAATTCAGACAAACTCCGAATGCCAAATACTTATTCTTGGGAGTCAGACTACGAGTGATAAGATCCGTGGTCAAGAGGGAAACAGCCCAGACCACCAGCTAAGGTCCCAAAGTATACGTTAAGTGGAAAAGGATGTGGAGTTGCTTAGACAACCAGGATGTTGGCTTAGAAGCAGCCACCATTTAAAGAGTGCGTAATAGCTCACTGGTCGAGTGACTCTGCGCCGAAAATGTACCGGGGCTAAACGTATCACCGAAGCTGTGGATTGACATCTATGATGTCAGTGGTAGGAGAGCGTTCTAAGTGCGTCGAAGCTAGACCGTAAGGACTGGTGGAGCGCTTAGAAGTGAGAATGCCGGTATGAGTAGCGAAAGATGAGTGAGAATCTCATCCACCGAATGCCTAAGGTTTCCTGAGGAAGGCTCGTCCGCTCAGGGTTAGTCGGGACCTAAGCCGAGGCTGAAAAGCGTAGGCGATGGACAACAGGTTGATATTCCTGTACCACCTTTAAATCGTTTGAGCAATGGGGGGACGCAGGAGGATAGGGTAAGCGTGCTGTTGGATTAGCACGTCCAAGCAGTTAGGCCGGTAATGAGGCAAATCCCATTACCACAAAAGCGGAGCTGTGACGGCGAGGGAAATATAGTACCGAAGTTCCTGATTCCACACTGCCAAGAAAAGCCTCTAGCGAGATTTATGGTGCCCGTACCGCAAACCGACACAGGTAGGCGAGGAGAGAATCCTAAGGTGAGCGAGAGAACTCTCGTTAAGGAACTCGGCAAAATGACCCCGTAACTTCGGGAGAAGGGGTGCTCTTTTGGGTGTTAAAGCCCGAGAGAGCCGCAGTGAATAGGCCCAGGCGACTGTTTAGCAAAAACACAGGTCTCTGCGAAGCCGCAAGGCGAAGTATAGGGGCTGACACCTGCCCGGTGCTGGAAGGTTAAGAGGAGGGGTTAGCACGTTAAGTGCGAAGCTCTGAATTGAAGCCCCAGTAAACGGCGGCCGTAACTATAACGGTCCTAAGGTAGCGAAATTCCTTGTCGGGTAAGTTCCGACCCGCACGAAAGGTGTAACGATCTGGGCACTGTCTCAACGAGAGACTCGGTGAAATTATAGTACCTGTGAAGATGCAGGTTACCCGCGACAGGACGGAAAGACCCCGTGGAGCTTTACTGCAGCCTGATATTGAATTTTGGTACAGCTTGTACAGGATAGGTAGGAGCCTTGGAAGCCGGAGCGCTAGCTTCGGTGGAGGCATTGGTGGGATACTACCCTGGCTGTATTGACATTCTAACCCGCACCCCTTATCGGGGTGGGAGACAGTGTCAGGTGGGCAGTTTGACTGGGGCGGTCGCCTCCTAAAAAGTAACGGAGGCGCCCAAAGGTTCCCTCAGAATGGTTGGAAATCATTCGTAGAGTGTAAAGGCACAAGGGAGCTTGACTGCGAGACCTACAAGTCGAGCAGGGACGAAAGTCGGGCTTAGTGATCCGGTGGTTCCGCATGGAAGGGCCATCGCTCAACGGATAAAAGCTACCCCGGGGATAACAGGCTTATCTCCCCCAAGAGTCCACATCGACGGGGAGGTTTGGCACCTCGATGTCGGCTCATCGCATCCTGGGGCTGTAGTCGGTCCCAAGGGTTGGGCTGTTCGCCCATTAAAGCGGTACGCGAGCTGGGTTCAGAACGTCGTGAGACAGTTCGGTCCCTATCCGTCGTGGGCGTAGGAAATTTGAGAGGAGCTGTCCTTAGTACGAGAGGACCGGGATGGACGCACCGCTGGTGTACCAGTTGTCTTGCCAAAGGCATCGCTGGGTAGCTATGTGCGGAAGGGATAAGTGCTGAAAGCATCTAAGCATGAAGCCCCCCTCAAGATGAGATTTCCCATAGCGCAAGCTAGTAAGATCCCTGAAAGATGATCAGGTTGATAGGTCAGAGGTGGAAGCGTGGCGACATGTGGAGCTGACTGATACTAATAGATCGAGGACTTAACTAAAAACTCTTAGCGTAAGCTAAGAAAGATTACTTGGCAAATTGGTTTACTTCTAAATGATTTAGTTTTGAGAGAATAATTCTCTAAATAAATAAGTCTGGTGACGATAGCGAGAAGGTCACACCCGTTCCCATACCGAACACGGAAGTTAAGCTTCTAAAGCGCCGATGGTAGTTGGGGGTTCTCCCCCTGTGAGAGTAGGACGTCGCCAGGCACTAATGAAACAAGCATCTACTTTGGTGGATGCTTGTTTTTTATATGTATGGGTAAAAAAGAGATAGGAATTTAAAAATACAAAAAGTAGAGTGAGAAAAGAACAGGGCCTAGTCGTCGTCTAATCGACTAGGTCCTTACTTGTTTGTTTAGAAATTGATAAATCAATTGAGGTCCTTTTTCAGCAGCTATTAATAAAAATGATTCAATAAAAGGATAATCTTTATTCGGCATTGTTTTTAATAATTCACTCCACCATTCAATCTCATATCTAGCTATCATACTTAAGTTATACAAAATTAAGTAGTGGGATAACATTTCATTTGAAAAACAAGTTCTGTCCTTTTCAGAAGAAATAACATAAGATTTTTCTTTGGTATCCCATTTGATGAAATTATTCTGATGAAGAGGTTCTGAAAGTCGGATTAACAGCTCACTCCTATTCTCCTCTATTTCTTCTAAATGTATACCATAATAACTTTCAAGTTGATTTTTAAAATGATTACTGTTTGAATGATATAAATCTAAAATATGCTTTGGTAGCGAAATAAGGGGATGCAGATATTTCACTTGTAAAAAGGTTGACTTCCCTTCTAATAGTTGGAATAAACCAGATAGTTCTGGGACTTGATTAAAGAGAAAATCCATTTTTACTTTTTCTCCTTCTAAATTATTACAGGAGAACATTTTCTCAGCCATAAAAGTAAATAATCCATTTTTTTGTATTTTAACTTCATCTTGAAAAAATAAATACTGCTGCTTTTTGAGTTTTCTAGTTGAAACGCCATGGGCTAAAACAGAGGTTGAATTTGGATAATTTGGATCAACTGTTAATAAGCATGCTTTTATTAAATGAACAAGACCATAAAATAAAAGGATGGGCTGAATACTTAGAGGAGCTTTCTCGGCTTGCTGGTAATATAATTTTCCATGTTCTAAAAAATACATGAAAGGATAACAGTTTTGATAGCTTTTTGTTTCTAAATCGGATATATATAAATCACGATAGCATTTTTTTAAAAATTTTTGGCTGTATTCTGCGGAAAAAAAACAACTAAAAGAGCTCCAGTCTTTATAATAATGGGACATTTTTTAACTCTCCTTAAATTTTTTGAAAAATTAAACATATTAAACTGACCTTGACAGTATTTTATCCAATTGATAACCTACTAATAATATTTTTAACAATATGGAGGCGTTAAAATGTGGGAAAGTAAATTTGCTAAAGAAGGATTAACGTTTGATGATGTTCTTTTAATTCCAGCTAAATCGGAAGTATTGCCTCGAGATGTAAGCTTAAAGGTACAATTGGCGAAAAATCTTAACTTAAACATTCCGCTTATTAGTGCAGGAATGGATACTGTAACAGAAGCAGAAATGGCTATTGCTATTGCAAGACAAGGTGGACTGGGCATTATTCATAAAAATATGTCTATTGAGCAACAGGCTGAGCAGGTAGACAAAGTAAAGCGCTCAGAAAGTGGTGTAATCACAGATCCTTTCTTTTTAACTCCTGAACACCAAGTATTTGATGCAGAGCATCTAATGGGTAAATATCGTATCTCCGGTGTGCCAATTGTTAATAATAACGATGAGCAAAAACTAGTAGGGATTCTTACTAACCGAGACCTTCGTTTTATCGAAGACTTTTCCATTAAAATTTCGGATGTTATGACAAAAGAGAATTTAGTAACGGCTCCAGTAGGAACTACATTAGAAGAAGCAGAAAAAATCTTACAAAGATACAAGATTGAGAAATTGCCTTTAATTAATGATGAAGGTGTATTAAAGGGATTAATCACCATTAAAGATATAGAAAAAGTAATTGAATTCCCTCATTCAGCAAAAGATGCACAAGGAAGATTATTAGTTGGTGCAGCTGTTGGGGTAACAAATGATGCATTAAGACGCGTAGAAATGCTTGTTAAATCTAATGTGGATGTAGTGGTAATTGATACTGCTCATGGACACTCACAAGGGGTTCTAGACGGTGTGAAGGACATTAGAAGAGCTTTTCCTGATCTAACAATTATCGCTGGTAATGTAGCCACTGCAGAAGGAACAAGAGCTTTAATCGAAGCTGGAGCAGATATCGTTAAAGTTGGTATCGGACCAGGTTCAATTTGTACAACACGTGTAGTTGCTGGAGTAGGTGTTCCTCAAATAACGGCTGTTTATGATTGTGCTACTGAAGCTAGAAAACATGGTAAATCAATTATTGCTGACGGAGGAATTAAATACTCTGGAGATATTGTTAAAGCTTTAGCAGCGGGTGGACATGCGGTTATGTTAGGAAGCTTGCTAGCTGGTGTATCTGAAAGTCCTGGAGAAACAGAAATTTTCCAAGGAAGAAGATTTAAAGTATACAGAGGAATGGGCTCTGTTGCTGCGATGGAAAAAGGATCTAAAGATCGTTACTTCCAAGAGGATAACAAAAAATTTGTTCCTGAAGGTATTGAAGGTCGACTTCCTTATAAAGGACCACTTTCTGATACAATCTATCAGTTAGTTGGTGGAATTCGCTCTGGTATGGGATACTGTGGTACAAAGGATCTATATGAATTAAGAGAGAATGCTCAATTTGTAAAAATGACAGGTGCTGGCTTAAGAGAGAGTCATCCACATGATGTTCAAATTACGAAAGAAGCACCAAACTATTCACTTTCTTAATAAATATTATTAATATTGGTTATAAAACTTTCCTTAATTTACAATAGACGGTGATCAATAGCGCTGTCTATTTTTTTTGTTTTTTTTATGTTAAACTGTACAAGGGAAATAATTAACTTAAAAATAAAGATAGATTAATAGATAAAAAAGTTTTGGAGGTTTTAATATTGAAACAAGTAAAAAAGTGGACGGTGTCTTTCATCATTGCCGTACTATTCTTTAGTACACTATCAACAGTTCTACCGTATCAAGCAAGCGCTGCTGAAAATGATGAGCTTGGATTGGATGCAGGAGCAGCGATATTAGTGGATGCAAATACCGGAGAAATATTATATGAAAAAAATACTGACGAGCTTCTTGGAGTCGCTTCTATGTCAAAGATGATGACAGAATATATTGTTCTGGAGTCAATAAAAAATGGAAAAATCTCTTGGGATCAAAAAGTAAAAATTAATAACTATATTCACAGACTGTCAGGTGCTCCTGAGTTATCAAATGTAGGGCTGACTGAAGGAGAAGAATACACAGTTAAGGAATTGTATCAAGCAATGGCCATTCATTCAGGGAATGCTGCGACAGTTGCGTTGGCAGAGTTAATTGCAGGTACAGAGAAAAACTATATTAGTGTAATGAATCAAAAGGCTGAAGAATTAGGATTAGTTGATTTTGAATTTGTTAACTCTTCTGGTTTAAATAATAGTGATTTATTAGGAAATATCCCAGCTGGAAGCGATACAGATGAAAATAAAATGTCAGCTAAAGCAGTTGCGAAATTAGCATTCCGCTTAATCCATGATTATCCAGAAATTTTAGAGACTTCTGGTATGCCGAGTCTGAAGTTCAGAGATGGAAGAGAATATAAAAACTTCAATTGGCTAATACCTTCTTTGATTTATGGATATGAAGGGGTAGATGGATTAAAAACGGGTTCTACTGACTATGCAAAATTCAACGTTACTGCTACAGCTCAAAAAGGGAACCAACGTTACATTGTTGTTATTATGAAAAGTGAAACGAAGGATTCTCGTTTTGCAGAAGCAAGAAAAGTACTAGACTATGCTTTTGGAAATTTCACTACTGAAGAGATTCTTCCTGCAAATTATGTGGATGCCAAAAATAAAACAGTGGATGTAACAAAAGGAAAAGAAGATAAAGTAAGTATTGGTACTAAGGATGCAATTAACTTAGTAATCAAAAATAATGAAAAAGAAAATTATGTAGCAAAAGTTGTTTTGGATGAAAAGAAATTAAATGATGATGGTGAACTAACTGCTCCAGTTAAAAAAGGGGATAAGGTTGGTTATGTAACAGTACAAACGAAAGATGGAAAAGAAGTGCCATTCTTAACTAGTGATGGAAAAGAAAAGGTACAAGTAGACTTAGTAGCAAATGAAACGGTTGAAAAGGCAAATTGGTTTGTTTTAGCAATGCGCGGTATTGGTTCATTCTTCTCGAATGTATGGGGTAGTGTTTCTGATACTGTAAAAGGTTGGTTTTAATTAAAAGTTTATGAAATAAGTAAAAGTCAATAATTGACTAGATAAAGATTGAGTCAAGTTTTTGTGGGAGTTTTTTATTGCTCCCTTTTTATAAAGTAAAACTTCTAATTTTGTATCCGTTTTCTAAATGTTTTCTTTCATCAACATTTCGTTTTTTTCTTTTTTAAAAACCTTTTAATGCCTGTAATGCAAAGTGAATGGGTTTTCCAATCGCCTGATTTAAGTATGGAATGTTCTGACGCACGGTTTCTGTTACTAATTTTGTTGATATTTTTCTGTTCGGTCGATGCTCTTTCTTTGATTTTTCCGTGGCTTTTTCCCATTTACCAAATATCGTTTGGATGGATAGGTCATCTTTTAGTCCAATCCATAATCGTGCTATGCTCATGACCCCTTCTTTGCTCCATGCTCTTCCATTTTTTAATCGTTTGGCTAATTGATTCATCATTGCTTCTGCACTTCCCATTGGTCGATACACTGTCGTGTCCACGCCTTTCTCCTGTAACCAACTACGATAATCTTTTATGGTTTCCTGATGATGCGTTAAAAAGGCAAGTAAATGCTCTAGTTTTTCTTCTTCTTCTGGTGTTTCCATTGTTCCTACTGCACTATTCAACTCTAGAAGTAATTTTTCTACCTGGTAGTTTTTTAACGCTATTTTCATGTAGCGGTATCGGGGATGGCTCTTCATTAGCTGTTTCATCGAACGAGCTACATGAAAACGATCCATGGTGAAAAAGGCGCGTTCACGAAAATACTCCCGACATGCCGTTATCCAGCCTGCTCCATCGCCATTAATAATAAGCAAGGTTTGGGTAGGATCATACGCATAATTATTCTGTAAGAACGTTTCAAAGGCTTCCCAAAAGGGTTCTTTTCCTTCATAAAGAAAATGCCTTTTATTTCGGAGCCTGACTCGCTTTCCGTTTTCTTTCCATCCCTCGTGTACAGCGGCGAATTTCAACTCCCATCCACGCTTTTTCTTTTCTTGGCTCTTCACATATAATCCATCTACTTCGACAAACAAGACCTTTTGAAAGGGACGTTTTTCCGTAACTGGATGCACGTTTGTTTGAAGAAGATGTTGCCGTAATGCTTCGTGGCTCATCGCCGAATAGCCTAAAAACTGTTCTAAGGTTTCCACAGCCTTTCGATAGGAGGAGCCATTCGTCGCTAGTTCTAACCCCCATTCTTCTAGTAGCGGACTAAATCCCTTATTCCCCTGAAACTGTAAATAGTGATCTAATAGACAAATATATTTTTTGGTCACACGATCGAAATAATAATTACGCTTCAGCTCCACTGCTCCAAAAGCTGTCTCTAATCGTATATCTCGTTTATCTCGTAAAGCAAATCTTCTTTTATCTCGTTGCTGGGCAATCTCTAGATCCCAATTTTCTAATGTTTGAACAAGGATTTCTTGAAACGTATTTTGTAGCGTTCGAAATAAAGTTTTTTCCAATTCTTTTAATGATGGTAATTTTATGTTACATTCATTCATGAGAGCCTCTCCTTTTCGTAGTGTTTTAGGCAAACTCTACTTTACAAAAGGAAGCTCTCTTTTTTAATGCTTAATTTTTTCCAGCTACCGCGCTCTCGCTTGGTGGCCTTTTTGTATAGTTGGGGGACTCGTCCCCCAACTATACAAAAAGGATATTTATTCCCCCACAAACATTTTACTCATACCTAGATAAATTGCATACATTTGGAAAAATGTAAGAAAAAGAGCTTCTTGTATTGACAGAAGCTTTTTTTTATTGTTTATTTTCATTAGGGAATAATAATTTTCTTCGAAAGATTTCAAAAATTTTATGTTAAAAAAGAGACTTTACAGGGGGCAAACAATGAAAACTGGGACTGATAGAGTAAAACGTGGAATGGCTGAAATGCAAAAAGGCGGAGTGATCATGGATGTTGTTAATGCAGAACAAGCCAAGATTGCAGAGGAAGCAGGAGCAGTAGCAGTAATGGCTCTTGAACGAGTTCCTTCAGATATTCGCGCAGCTGGTGGAGTAGCTAGAATGGCTGATCCTACAATTGTGGAGGAAGTAATGAATGCAGTAACAATCCCTGTAATGGCAAAGGCACGTATTGGTCATATTGTCGAAGCAAGAGTACTTGAAGCTATGGGTGTAGACTACATTGATGAGAGTGAAGTTTTAACCCCGGCAGATGAAGAGTTTCATTTAAATAAAAATGAATATACTGTTCCATTTGTTTGTGGATGTCGTGACCTAGGAGAAGCTGCAAGACGTATCGGTGAAGGTGCTTCTATGCTTCGTACAAAAGGGGAGCCAGGAACAGGAAATATAGTTGAGGCAGTCCGTCATATAAGAAAAGTAAATGCACAAGTACGTAAGGTTGTTCATATGAACGAAGATGAATTAATGACAGAAGCTAAGATCTTAGGTGCCCCATATGAGCTTCTTTTAGAGATTAAAAGATTAGGTCGTCTACCAGTTGTTAATTTCGCTGCTGGTGGTGTGGCAACACCTGCTGATGCCGCTCTTATGATGCAATTAGGTGCAGATGGTGTATTTGTAGGCTCAGGTATATTTAAATCAGACAACCCTGCAAAATTCGCTAGAGCAATAGTAGAGGCAACTACTCATTATCAAGATTATAAGTTAATTGCAGAAATTTCTAAAAACCTTGGGACAGCAATGAAAGGAATCGAAATTTCTAGCTTAAGCCCAGAAGCACGTATGCAAGAGCGTGGTTGGTAAGATGAATACAATGCCAAACGTAAAAATAGGGGTCCTTGGTTTACAGGGAGCTGTAAGAGAGCATGTTAATGCTATTGAGGCGAATCATGCAGAGGCTATTATTGTAAAGAAAAAAGAACAGCTAGATGAGATCGATGGCTTAATTATTCCTGGCGGGGAAAGCACAACGATGCGCCGATTAATTGATAAGTATGACTTTATGGATGCACTTCAAGCGTTCGCTCAATCTGGGAAGCCAATGTTTGGAACGTGCGCAGGCTTAATTTTATTGGCCAAATCCATTAAGGGCTATGATAAACCCCATATTGGTGTTATGGATGTACAAGTCGAGCGTAATTCTTTTGGAAGACAAAAGGAAAGTTTTGAAGCAAACCTAGATATCGCAGGAGTAGCAGAGGATTTTACAGCCGTGTTTATTCGTGCACCACATATCGTGAGCGTTGGCGAAAATGTAGAAGTGCTGGCTAAACATAATGATCGTATTGTGGCAGCGCGAGAGGGGCAGTTCTTAGGCTGTTCTTTCCATCCTGAATTAACAGACGATCATCGCTTAACTGGATATTTTATAAATATGGTGATAGAAGCTAAGCAACACTTATTTGCATAAGCTGTTGAATTTCGGAAATAATTATAGTAAGATAAATGCAATTAATATATGGAATCTACTATGATAGGAAATAGTAACAGGTTACTTATTCTTAAAGAGAGCTGATGGTTGGTGTGAATCGGTGAATAAAGCTTGTGAATCCATCCTAGAGTAAAAACAAGGAACGCATATATTGCTAGTAATTGTTTTCGGCTAAAAACCGTTATGATCTTTAAGGTGAAAAGCATTATTTGCTTTTAACTAGGGTGGCAACGCGGGTAACTCTCGTCCCTTTTTTGGGGACGGGAGTTTTTTGTTTTCCAAAAAAGCTTGAGAATTTCTAACACAGGGCATCTAACCTTAAAAGAAGTGGATTGCATATAGAATAAAAAAATGGGAGGAATAAAATATGTTAGATATAAAATTTGTTCGTGCTAATTTTGATTTTGTTAAAAGTCAGTTACAGCATCGAGGAGAAGATTTATCAGAGCTTGAAAACTTTGAAGCATTGGATGTAAGACGTAGAGAGCTTATTGTTGAAACAGAACAATTAAAAAGTAAAAGAAATGAAGTATCACAGCAAGTAGCAGTTTTAAAGAGAGAGAAAAAGGATGCAGAAGCTCTTATTGTGGAAATGCGAGAAGTTGGCGAAAAAATTAAAGAATATGATAATGAGCTACGTGATGTAGAAGAAAAATTGCAAACCATTATGCTAGGAATTCCAAATCTTCCTCATGAGAGTGTTCCAGTAGGAGATACGGAAGATGATAACGTTGAAATTAGAAAATGGGGCGAAATTAGAAAATTTGATTTTGAACCAAAGCCACATTGGGATGTTGCTACTGACTTAGATTTGCTAGATTTTGAAAGAGCAGCAAAAGTAACAGGAAGCCGTTTTGTATTTTATAAAGGTTTAGGGGCTAAACTAGAAAGAGCATTATTTAATTTCATGCTTGATTTGCATACAGAGGAACATGGATATAAAGAGATTATTCCTCCTTTCCTAGTGAATAGAGCAAGTCTAACAGGTACGGGACAATTGCCTAAGTTTGAAGAGGATGCTTTTTTAATAGAAAAAGAAGACTATTTCTTAATTCCAACTTCAGAGGTACCTGTAACGAACTTGCATAGAGATGAAATACTTGATGGGGACCAGCTTCCAATCAAATATGCAGCATTTAGTGCAAACTTCCGTTCTGAGGCAGGATCTGCAGGTAGAGATACGAGAGGATTAATCAGACAGCATCAATTTAATAAAGTAGAGCTTGTTAAGTTTGTGAAACCAGAAGATTCTTATGAAGAGCTAGAATCTTTAACAGGAAATGCTGAAAAAGTATTACAGCTTCTAGGGTTGCCGTACCGTGTATTGAGCATGTGTACAGGAGATTTAGGCTTTACAGCAGCGAAAAAGTATGATGTAGAGGTATGGATTCCAAGCTATAATACATACCGTGAAATTTCTTCTTGTAGTAATTTTGAGGCTTTCCAAGCGAGAAGAGCAAATATTCGCTTCCGCAGAGAGCCTAAAGGAAAGCCAGAGCATGTGCACACATTAAATGGATCTGGCCTTGCGATTGGAAGAACAGTTGCAGCTATTCTAGAAAATTATCAGCAAGCAGATGGAAGTGTTATAATTCCTGAAGTACTTCGACCTTATATGAGAAATAGAGAAGTAATTTCTCCTGAGTAAGGCAATAGATAGATGAAAGGGCATGACCTCTTGGAAGGGCTTATACTCTTCCAAGAGGTCAGCTATTCTTAATTGAAAGAAGAAGAATAGCTAATAAAAAATGCGTTTTTCTATATGTTTATTGATAGGAAAAATAAAAAATAAAAAAGTGAAAAATATAGTTGACTTAATCTTTGATAGATGATATATTATTACTTGTCTGATGGAGGAATACCCAAGTCCGGCTGAAGGGATCGGTCTTGAAAACCGACAGGCGGGTCAAACCGCGCAGGGGTTCGAATCCCCTTTCCTCCTCCATGATTTTAAAATTTACATTGCGCATAATATTTGGAGATATATGTGACCTGCTACTACAGTAGCAGGTTTTTTATTGTTTATATAAAAAGAAAAAAGGATTTTCTTTATTGTTTTGGAGTACGAGGCTGGGACAAAACTAAATAACCAATCTGTAAAGACGAATAATCTTTAATTTAGCTCTTAAATAAAGGCTGTTTTCGTAAAGTTTGTTGCTATGACCCGCAGCCTGAATACACGTAGACTCCTATGGGAGCAGCGAGAAAGTCCGAGACCCTGCAGGAGCGTAGCGACGAAGCGGCTCGGCGCTCGCCCCAGTGAGTCATGCGGTCACCTCGGAAAACAATTCCCATATCTAAGTTTAAAAGGTGGTTACTACTAATCATCAATAGCTAAACAGTTTTTCAGTGGCCTTAACGTGAGTTGTGAGGAGGCTCGGCGCTCGCCCCATGGAAAGCGAAGTGTATTCAGGCTGCGGATAATAACACCATCTTTACTGAAATAGCCTTTTATAAACCAATATAAACCCGAACAATCATATGGAACTCTTATGGTTGTTCGGGTTTATCTATGGCTGGAATACTATGTCCCAGCCTCGTAATTGTAAACTAAGGAAAGTCCTTTTTATGCTTTATGGCTATAGTTTTTTTGCTGAAGAATCGTTCCTATCTTTTCGATAATTGGTTCGATGGACTGTGTTCCAGCGATAGCATCATATTCATTAATATTTAAACGAAGAACTGGGCATGCAGAGAAAGACTCAATCCAGTTCTCATATCTTCCATGCATCTCTTTCCAATAATCAATTGGTGTTTGCTTTTCCATTTCACGACCTCTTCGATCAATTCGCTGTAAAATGTCATCAAGAGATCCTTCAAGGTATATTAACAAGTCTGGATGTGGGAAATAAGGTGTCATCACCATGGCATCAAAAAGACTTGTATATGTTTCATAATCTACTTCTGACATTGTTCCTTTTTCATAATGCATTTTCGCGAATATACCTGTATCTTCATAAATGGAACGATCTTGAATAAACCCGCCCCCATATTCAAAGATTCTTTTTTGCTCTTTAAAGCGTTCAGCTAAAAAATATACTTGTAGATGGAAACTCCATCGACTAAAGTCATGATAAAACTTATCAAGATATGGATTTGTATCAACTTTCTCAAAGGAAGTCCGAAATTGCAAAGCATCCGCTAATGCATTCGTTAGCGTCGATTTTCCGACACCGACTGTTCCTGCAATCGTAATAACGGAATTGCTAGGAATATTATATTTTGTTCGTAGATTCATGATTAAAGGCTCCTATATTTAAAGTTTCTTTTATTGTGTCAATAATTTTTACTAAGTCTTGTTTATTTTGAACAAAGTCCAGTGTATCTCCATTGAAGTCTAATACAGGAATCTGTGGGTTGTTTTTTTTGAAGTCATTCATAACAATATCGTAATCAGAAGCTAGCTGTTCTAAATAAAGAGGACTAATATTTTTTTCGATATCTCTATCTCTTTTTTTGATTCGTGCCATTATTGTATCCAAGCTGGCATGTAAGTAAATAATAATATTTGGCATTGGCAAGTCTTCTGTTAACACCTCATATATACGAACATACTTCTCTAAATCATTATCCTGTAAAGATCTTTTAGCAAAAATAAGATTTTTTAATATATGATAATCCGCAACTACAGGAATATTTTTAGATAGGTAATGGTCTCTTGTATCGTTTAACTGCTTAAATCGATTACACAGGAAAAACATTTCTGTCTGAAAACTCCATTCATCAATATTTTCATAAAATTTACCGAGGAAAGGATTTTCTTCGACAATTTCTTTTAGAAGCTCGTATTGAAAGTACTCTGAGAGTAATTTAGCTAAAGAAGTTTTCCCAACTCCAATAGGTCCTTCTACTGTAATAAAAGGGATACTATTCACACTTGTCCCTCCTGTTCTCTTATTTTGAGGAGCAAACATTTTCAAAAGGCTGCAGGTTAGCTGAAATCGAGAACTTTGCTATTGTAGCCTATACAAAGAATTGCTTCCTTTAGTAGGTAATAAAAATAGTACAAGAGTCATTTTAACACATGGAGAGTGATGTGGACATATGCTTGTTTTTTCCTGAAGATTTATTCTGTCTAATTTCAAATATAACCCTCGATTAACGAATGATTATCATAGTGAATGTGTAAAAGAGTAGGAAGATTTAGAATTTTTTTATTGCTAAATTATTGATTTATGGTACTATATGGGTAAAGTTTATAAATGAATCACTAGGGGATCCCTTGATAAGGGCTGAGAATAAAAGTAGTTACTTTTTAAACCCTCAAAACCTGAACAGGTTCGTACCTGCGTAGGAAAGTGGAGTATCAATAAATATGCATGCCTGATGAACTTTTCATTAGGTGTAGTTTATTAACCACTTTTCTATAATTGGAAAAGTGGTTTTTGCCGTTTTCAGCCACTTTTCCTTCTAAATGATAAGTTGAGGTGATGAATATTAAGATAATGGCTGTAACAGATAATAAACATTCTTTAAAGGAGCTTTCAGCTATTTTATTAGAAATCCATCCATATGTGGATTATCTGCAAATTAGAGAGAAAGCCAAAAGCCCAAAAGAAATTTATTGGCTATGTGATGATTTGCTTAAGGAAGGGGTACCTGGGAGTAAAATAATCGTTAATGATCGTCTTGATATTGTGACATTGCATGCGTTAAAAAATGTCCATTTACCGACAAGTGGATTGTCTGTTAATCACGTGAAAACAAGATTTCCTGAAATGTTTATAGGTGTATCCGTTCATAGCAAAGAAGAGGCTGTTTTAGCAGATAAAAGGAATGCAGATTATGTCTTGTATGGTCATTGCTATCCTACAAATAGTAAAAAGGGAAAGCAGCCTATCATATTGTCCACTATCTCTGAAATAAAAAGAAAAATATCTATTCCACTGTATGCTATAGGAGGAATTACGGAAGAACGAATAGGTGAACTAGCTAATTTTGGTGTAGATGGAGTGGCTATTATGTCGGCTATTTTTTCATCATCCCATCCATTAAAGACAGTGAAAAGTATAAGAGAAAGATGTGATGAGCTTGGAAGCGAAGAAAGTTGATGTCGCAATTATTGGTGGTGGAATTATCGGTAGTTCTATTGCTTACTATTTGGCAAAAGAGAAGAGAAAAGTAGCTATTTTCGAAGCACAGCAAATTGGCGGGAAATCAACTAGTGCAGCAGCTGGGATGCTAGGTGCTCATTCCGAATATAAAGAATTTAAGCATCTCTATCCATTTGCAAGAAGTAGCCAGCTTTTATATAAAGAACTTTATGAAGAGATAAAAGAGCTAACAGCTATTGATTTTGAAAAGAAAAATGGCGGATTATTGAAGCTTGCTTATTCAGAGGAAGAAAGGAGAGACATGGAATCTATTCTTTCCTTATCGTCGGTGGAATGGTTGGATTGCAAAGAAGCAAGGGAAAAAGTTCCTCAGTTAGCAGCAGATATTGTAGGAGCTGCCTATTTAAAAGAGGATGTACATATAACCCCATTAATAGCATGTAATGGTCTAAGTAAAGGGGCTCAGCTATTTGGAACCGAAATTTATGAATATACCCATGTATTAAGAGTGGAGAAGAATGGAATGGGATATTTACTAATAACGTCGCAAGGGACCTTTTTAGCAGATAATGTTGTCATTGCGAGCGGAGTGTGGAGTAATAACTTTTTTCAGCAATTAGGATTATCTCATGAAATTATTCCTGTAAAGGGCGAATGTGTGGCTGCAATAAATGAAGGAGCTCCGTTACATTATTCTGTATTTCATGATCAATTTTATATTGTACCTAGAAATAATAATGAGCTTATTATTGGTGCAACGAAAAAATGGAATGATTGGAGTGAGGAACCTTCCCTTGATGGAATAGAAGAAGTGATACAAAAAGCAAAAAGAATGATACCGGAAGTTGGAAAAATGAAATGGAAGCGGGCATGGGCGGGACTTAGACCACAAACTTATGACGGATACCCATTTATAGGAGAGCATCCAGAGATGAAAGGCTTATATTTTGCAACAGGACATCAAAGGAATGGCATATTATTAGCACCGGCAACAGGGAAGATGATTCGTGATTTAATCATAGGTTCGCCTGTAGAGAAACAGTGGGTAGATGCATTTAAAGTGGAGCGAAATTTTTTCGCGTATAGGGAGGGAAGCAATTGAACATCCAATTGAATGGGAAGGAACAGCAGCTGCCGGAGAAGGTAGTTACAGTTGAGGATTTATTGCATTTCTTTGAATTAAGTAATCGTATTGTCATCGTGGAAATAAATAAAAATATTTTACAAAAAGAGCAGTATCAAGCCCATGCATTAAAAGAAAAAGACAGTGTGGAATTAATTCATTTTGTTGGAGGAGGATAAAAATGTTAAAAATAGCAAATCGCACTTTTCGGTCTCGTTTATTACTTGGAACAGGGAAATATCCGTCATTTGAGGTGCAAAAAAAGGCTGTAGAAGTATCACAAAGTGAGATTCTAACCTTTGCTGTACGCAGGATGAATATATTTGAAGAATCACAGCCGAACTTTTTAGAGCAATTAGATTTAAAACGATATATACTACTTCCTAATACAGCGGGCGCAAAAACAGCAGAAGAAGCGGTAAGAATCGCAAAGCTTGCAAAAGCATCGGGATTATGCGACATGATTAAAGTTGAAGTAATTGGTTGTGAAAAATCGCTGCTGCCAGATCCGGTAGAAACGTTAAAGGCCTCTGAACAGTTATTAGAAGAAGGATTTATTGTTTTGCCTTATACTTCTGATGATGTGGTGCTTGCTAAACGGCTGGAGCAGCTAGGCGTACATGCCATTATGCCTGGTGCTTCACCAATTGGGTCTGGAAAAGGAATTATCAACCCATTAAATTTACAATTTATTATAGAACAAAGTACAATACCTGTTATTGTAGATGCAGGAATTGGTTCTCCCAAGGATGCAGCATATGCAATGGAACTTGGAGCAGATGGAGTGCTTTTAAATACGGCGGTTTCAAATGCGAAAAATCCAGTTACAATGGCTCTTGCTATGAAACTAGCGATTGAGGCAGGCCGATTAGGGTACGAAGCAGGAAGAATAGAAGAGAAAAATTATGGAGTCGCAAGTAGTCCTTTGACTGGGATGATTACATCATGACTAGTCGTTTTTTGAAACAAGAATTATTTATTGGAAAAGATGGGCAAAGAAATATTGAAAATAGTCATGCTGTTATTTTAGGAGCCGGAGCTTTAGGATCGGCAGTGTCTGAGATGCTAGTTAGAGCGGGAATAGGGAAACTCACCATTATCGATCGTGATTACGTGGAACAAAGTAATCTGCAAAGACAGCAGCTATATACAGAAGAGGATGCGGCGAAAAAGCTCCCTAAAGCAATTGCTGCAGAGAAGAGACTAAAGGAAATTAGCAGTCATACGCTTATCGAGTCGATTGTGGAGGATATTAACTATCATACGGTTGAAAAATTCATTCGTGGTGCTTCTATTTTAATGGATGGAACGGATAATTTTGAAACGAGAATGGTGATAAATGATGCTGCGATTAAGCATCATATTCCTTTTCTATTTGGAGCTTGTGTAGGGAGCTATGGACTTTCGTATTCAGTTGTAGGAGAACATGCACCATGTCTCCATTGCTTGATTGAACAGCTTCCTTCTCAGCAAATTACGTGTGATACTGCAGGTGTTATTAGTCCCATCGTTCAGTGGGTTGCTGCAATGCAAGTATCACAAGCAATGCAGATTCTTTCGGGTAAAACAATATTGCCAGTCCTTCGTTCCTTTGATATTTGG
This sequence comes from Niallia tiangongensis, assembly GCF_044704065.1. Lineage (NCBI taxonomy): Bacteria > Bacillati > Bacillota > Bacilli > Caryophanales > Bacillaceae > Niallia > Niallia tiangongensis. Next base: position 31,478 of record NZ_CP162613.1, read on the forward strand.
AAAATGGAATATGCAGAAGTGAATGTCGCTGCATTAAGAAATAACAGCTGTCCTGCTTGTGGGGGCAATGCGGACTTTCCGTATTTATCTTCGCAAAAACAAACGAAAGCGGCTGTACTATGTGGGAGAGATGCGGTTCATATTCGCCCGCCTATTCTTAAGGAATTGGATTTATACGGGCTCTCGCAAAGATGGAAATCACTGGTAGAAAATTTAATTGCAAATCCCTATTTAGTTTCTTTTCATTATGATGATTATCGAGTAATCCTATTTAAGGATGGTCGGGCTATTATTCATGGAACCTCAGAGGTTAGTATGGCAAAATCAATTTATACGAAATTAATTGGTTAAAAGATACAAAAGGAAAGGTCTGGTTGAAAAGAGACCTTTCCTTTTGTATTTAAGTTCTTTTCGTTACTTGGAAATTATCTACTATTAAAAGCCAATTTTGAGGAAATGGTAACCCTAATTTCCAATAGCTAATTCCTCTTAAATTTAATTCTTTAATTAAATTGAATTTAGCTTGAATGGACCGGGCATCCTCGAACCATACTTCATGTAATTTCCCTGCACTATCTGTATATTTAAAATAAGGAGCCTGTGCCTTTTGATCATAAAGAATAGCGACATTATTAGCAGCTGCAAGCTGTATTGCCGCTTGAGGACTAAGTGCTTTTGCAATTGATCCTTCGACGAATGGCAGTGTCCAATCATATCCATAAAGATTTTGCCCCATCATAATTTTAGAAGGGGGGATTTCGGTGATTGCATATTCTAGTACATCTCTAACTGGTCCAATAGGAGAAACAGCCATAGCAGGTCCGCCGCTATAGCCCCATTCATATGTCATGATGACAACAAAATCAACAATTTCTCCGTGTGCTTTGTAATCATGTCCTTCGTACCATTTTCCTTTTTGATTGGCACTTGTTTTAGGAGCTAAAGCAGTAGATAATAGCCAGCCTTCTTGTGAAAAGCGATTTTTGGCTTTGCGCAGGAAGGAATTATAGGCTTCGCGATCAACTGGTCTTAAATATTCAAAATCAAAATGGATATCTTTGAATCCGTATTTTTTAGCGGTTGTGACTATATTATTGATAAAGTTATTTTGGATGGTTTCATCATTTAATAGGATTCTTCCTAAATCATCACTAAATTGATCGTTCTCCTGGTTCGTAATGACCATCATGAGTACATTATTATTTCTTTGGGCGATGCTAGGGAAATTATTGAGGAGCGGTTCTTTTAAGCTTCCATCCCGTAATGCTTGGAAACTAAAAGGAGCGAGATAGGTTAGATAAGAAGCTGTTTCTCGCGCACTTGCCTCTAAATTAGGGGCAACGGATGTTCCTCTTGGTTCCACATATGCATTAGTATCAACTGGTCTTTTCGGACGTTCTGGAATATATAAACGTAAGCCGACTTGTAAAGATTGGTTTACAGGAATGGAATTAATAGAGGCTAATTGTTCATAATTTAATCTGAATCTTTGAGCGATAGACCAGAGGCTGTCTCCTGGCTGTACCCAATAAAAGCTTCCGATAATGGGAATGACGAGTGCTTGCCCTATTGTTAATCGGTTCGGGTTTGGCAGGTCGTTCGCTTCTACCAAATCATTAACCGTAGTACCGTATGCAGCTGCAATGCCTGTTAACGTTTGATTATTGCTGACAACATGAATTTGCATATTCTTCCCTCCTGATAAGGATACATTATTACAGCTTATGAGGAAGAAAGAGGAGAAATGCTTGTGTTTTCTTTGAATGTAAATATTTTCGCGCTCATAACATTTTTCATCATTCGAATAGCGTATTGATTATCTTCATCGTCAACAGAAGCAATACAATTGTCTGGGATAAGAAGTGGATATTCCCGCATATAGGCGTCATTTGCGGTGAATAAAACGCAAATATTGCCAGCAATCCCGGTAAGGATAAGATTTTTTACTTGCAGCTGGGTAAGCAATGTATTTAATGCTGTCCCGTAAAAGGCAGAATGTCTTGGCTTTATTAAAAAATAATCCGTGTCAGCTGGCTTTATTTTGTCAATAATAGATTCGCTTTTTTCATTTTTACAGTACTCCATTACTTTGTTCAATTCTGCTTGCCATAAATTATAATGATCATTGATATAGATAATCGGAATATTTTCTTTTTCACATTGCTTTTTTAGTAATTGAATTTGATCTGCAATTTTCAATGTTTTTTCTGCTAAAATATTTCCATGCTCAAAATTAAAGTCATTAATCATATCAATAATTAAGAGAGCTGTGTTAGATGATTCCATACGGTTCTCCTTTTCTATGTAAAATGGTAGAATGAAGCATTGGTTCTAGTTGCTAGGAGGTAAATCAGTCCAACCAATAACTTGCTACTTGTTTATCCAAAGTGGAATGGTTGTATTTATTTATCTCTATCTTACTTAGTTTAAATCAAAGAAGAAATTTCATAACAAATTTTGTGTTTTTATATAGGTGGGCTGTAAGAATGGAAGAAAATAAAGATCAATTATTTATGAAAATAGCTATAGAGGAAGCACAGAAAGCGGCAGAAATAGGAGAGGTGCCTATTGGAGCAGTTGTTGCCTATAAGGGTGAGGTAATAGCAAGAGCACATAACTTAAGAGAAACGGACCAATCTGCTGTTGCCCATGCAGAATTACTTGCCATTGAAATGGCCTGTAAAGTATTGGGGACATGGAGGTTAGAAGATGCAACACTTTATGTTACCCTTGAGCCATGTGCTATGTGTTCTGGTGCTATCCTGTTGTCACGTATCCCTCGAGTAGTTTATGGAGCTGCTGATCCAAAGGGAGGATGTGCCGGTACCTTTATGAATTTACTTCAAGATAGTCGGTTTAATCATCAGAGTGAAGTGGTTTCTGGTATATTAGCACAAGAATGCGGACGGTTATTAACTTCTTTTTTTCAGGAAATAAGAAACCGTAGGAAGGCAGAAAAAAGACTAAAGGCAAGCAATATTGATTCTTACAATAATTAACAAATGCTTTATGTTGATTTTTTCTTTCATTATCAGTATACTAAGAGTGTGTCTTAGGACACCTAATATTCGGTATCAATTTTGTCGTGCTAAGCGGGGAGGTAGCGGTGCCCTGTACTCGCAATCCGCTCTAGCGAGGCTGAATTCCTTTCTGAGGCTGGTATCCTGTAGGGTCTGCCTTAAGTAAGTGGTGTTGACGTCCGGGTCCTGCGCAATGGGAATCCATGAACCATGTCAGGTCCGGAAGGAAGCAGCATTAAGTGGACACCCCCATGTGCCGCAGGGTTACCTGGACCGAGCTAACTACTTAAGTAACGCTTATGGGTGCCAGTCGATGAAAGGTGCACGGCAGTTTAATTTATACATACAAAACTCATCCACTAGGATGAGTTTTTTTGTAAGGTGCAAACGAATGAATGAGTTATATTTTTGTTTAAATAGAAGGATGCGAAGTGGTTTTTCTTTTTATACAGTGAAACTATTTTGATACCTTTATGTATGCTATTATGGATGTAAAAATATAAATGGATAAGCTATAATAATTAGTAAGAATAAAAAATGGAGGGTACTATGAACTATCAAGCTTTATATCGGGTTTGGCGTCCTCAGCAGTTTATAGATGTGGTAGGGCAGGAACACGTAACAAAGACATTGCAAAATGCCCTTCTTCAACAAAAAATCTCTCACGCTTACTTGTTCTCTGGACCAAGGGGAACAGGGAAAACAAGTGCAGCAAAAATTTTAGCAAAAGCTGTTAACTGTGAGAGAGCACCAATTGGTGAACCTTGTAATGAGTGTGATGCGTGCAGGGGCATTACGGATGGTACTATACCAGATGTAATCGAAATAGATGCTGCTTCGAATAATGGAGTGGAGGAAATAAGGGATATAAGAGATAAGGTTAAATTTGCTCCTAGCTCTGTACCTTACAAAGTTTATATTATCGATGAAGTGCATATGCTATCAATTGGAGCATTTAATGCTCTTTTGAAAACATTGGAGGAACCCCCTAAACATGTAATCTTTATTTTGGCCACTACTGAACCTCACAAAATTCCTTTAACGATTATTTCAAGATGTCAGCGATTTGATTTTAGACGGATTACATCGCAAGCGATTGTCAATCGAATGAGATTGATTATGGATGAGTCAGCAATCTCCTGTGAGGAAAAAGCATTGCAAATGATTGCAAGAGCAGCGGATGGTGGAATGCGTGATGCGTTAAGTTTGCTAGATCAAGCTATTTCCTATAGCAATGAAGTAGTTACAGTAGAAGATGCTCTTACAGTAACTGGAGCTGTTTCCCAAAACTTTTTAAATACATTATCTAAAGCTATTTTAGATGGAGACACGGTAAGAGGTCTTCAATCATTAGATGAATTACTTCTTGCGGGAAAAGACTCTAATCGATTTATTGAAGATTTTATCTTTTTTTATCGAGATATGCTGCTATATAAAACTGCGCCTCGCTTAGAAGAATCATTAGAGAGAGTTTTATTGGATGATGATTTTAAAGATCTTGCAGAAACCTATACACATGAACAAATTTATGAGCTCATTCGCGTATTAAATAAAACACAGCAAGATATGAGGTGGACAAATCACCCTAGAATCTTTTTAGAAGTGGCAATTGTAAATCTGTGTCAGCTAGAGACGGCGACTTTATCTGGGCAATCAAATGTAAATATCCCGGAAATACACTCTTTACTTGATAAGATAACTTCTTTAGAACAAGAAGTTACGAAGCTCAAGCAAAATGGAGTACCTGTAGCAGTTGAAGCACAGCCAGCACAGAAAAAAGCAAGAACGAATAGAAAAGGATTCCAAGCTCCGTTAGGTAAAATAACGGAAACTCTAAAAAATGCAACGAAGCAAGAACTACAAAAAGTAAAAAGTAATTGGGGAGCAATGCTAAATACGTTAGTGCAAAATCAAATGAGATCACAGGCTGCATTATTGAATGAAGCAGAACCAGTTGCTGCGTCATCTGACTCCTTGATTATTAAGTTTAAATATGAAATCCACTGTCAAATGGCATTAGATAATGGTAAATTTATAGAGACGATTACTAATTCTTTGTATCAGCTTATAGGTACAAGGTATAATTTATTAGGAGTCCCGGAAGAACAATGGCTCACTATTAGGGAAGACTTTCTAAATAGTTCCCATCATGCAGAGTCTGATGTGGAAGATGAAGAAATACGTCAAGATAATCCTATTGTTTCGGAAGCAATAAAATTATTTGGTGAAGAATTATTAGAAGTGAAGGATTAATTTTGAACCTATTGGTTATATATGTACATAATATGTAGATAAACCAAGGGAAACTATAAACTGGAGGTAATTATAAATGCGTGGAATGGGAAATATGCAAAATATGATGAAGCAAATGCAAAAAATGCAAAAGAAAATGGCTGAAGCTCAAGAGCAACTTGGTGAGGAGAAAATTGAAGGAACAGCAGGTGGCGGAATGGTAACTGTTGTTGTATCAGGTCATAAAGAAATTCTTGATGTTATTATTAAGGAAGAGGTTGTCGATCCAGAAGATGTAGAAATGTTGCAAGATCTTGTTCTAGCAGCAACAAATGATGCATTAAAAAAAGCGGATGAACTTACTAACTCTACAATGGGTCAGTTTACAAAAGGATTAAATCTTCCTGGAATGTTTTAAGGAGGGAGATTATGCATTATCCTGAACCTATATCGAAGCTGATTGACAGCTTTATGAAATTGCCAGGCATCGGGCCTAAAACGGCCTCAAGACTGGCTTTTTTTGTATTAAATATGAAAGAAGATACAGTATTAGATTTCGCAAAGGCACTTGTTAATGCAAAGAGAAACCTTACTTATTGCTCGGTTTGTGGACATATAACAGACCAAGATCCATGCTATATATGTGAAGATAACAGAAGAGACCGAAGTATTATATGTGTTGTTCAAGATCCTAAAGATGTTATTGCGATGGAAAAAATGAAAGAATATAATGGACTTTATCATGTGCTCCATGGTGCTATTTCTCCGATG
>NZ_CP162613.1:42500-455000 GCF_044704065.1 Niallia tiangongensis
CCGTAAGGACTGGTGGAGCGCTTAGAAGTGAGAATGCCGGTATGAGTAGCGAAAGATGAGTGAGAATCTCATCCACCGAATGCCTAAGGTTTCCTGAGGAAGGCTCGTCCGCTCAGGGTTAGTCGGGACCTAAGCCGAGGCTGAAAAGCGTAGGCGATGGACAACAGGTTGATATTCCTGTACCACCTTTAAATCGTTTGAGCAATGGGGGGACGCAGGAGGATAGGGTAAGCGTGCTGTTGGATTAGCACGTCCAAGCAGTTAGGCCGGTAATGAGGCAAATCCCATTACCATGTCAGCTGAGCTGTGACGGCGAGGGAAATATAGTACCGAAGTTCCTGATTCCACACTGCCAAGAAAAGCCTCTAGCGAGATTTATGGTGCCCGTACCGCAAACCGACACAGGTAGGCGAGGAGAGAATCCTAAGGTGAGCGAGAGAACTCTCGTTAAGGAACTCGGCAAAATGACCCCGTAACTTCGGGAGAAGGGGTGCTCTTTTGGGTGTTAAAGCCCGAGAGAGCCGCAGTGAATAGGCCCAGGCGACTGTTTAGCAAAAACACAGGTCTCTGCGAAGCCGCAAGGCGAAGTATAGGGGCTGACACCTGCCCGGTGCTGGAAGGTTAAGAGGAGGGGTTAGCACGTTAAGTGCGAAGCTCTGAATTGAAGCCCCAGTAAACGGCGGCCGTAACTATAACGGTCCTAAGGTAGCGAAATTCCTTGTCGGGTAAGTTCCGACCCGCACGAAAGGTGTAACGATCTGGGCACTGTCTCAACGAGAGACTCGGTGAAATTATAGTACCTGTGAAGATGCAGGTTACCCGCGACAGGACGGAAAGACCCCGTGGAGCTTTACTGCAGCCTGATATTGAATTTTGGTACAGCTTGTACAGGATAGGTAGGAGCCTTGGAAGCCGGAGCGCTAGCTTCGGTGGAGGCATTGGTGGGATACTACCCTGGCTGTATTGACATTCTAACCCGCACCCCTTATCGGGGTGGGAGACAGTGTCAGGTGGGCAGTTTGACTGGGGCGGTCGCCTCCTAAAAAGTAACGGAGGCGCCCAAAGGTTCCCTCAGAATGGTTGGAAATCATTCGTAGAGTGTAAAGGCACAAGGGAGCTTGACTGCGAGACCTACAAGTCGAGCAGGGACGAAAGTCGGGCTTAGTGATCCGGTGGTTCCGCATGGAAGGGCCATCGCTCAACGGATAAAAGCTACCCCGGGGATAACAGGCTTATCTCCCCCAAGAGTCCACATCGACGGGGAGGTTTGGCACCTCGATGTCGGCTCATCGCATCCTGGGGCTGTAGTCGGTCCCAAGGGTTGGGCTGTTCGCCCATTAAAGCGGTACGCGAGCTGGGTTCAGAACGTCGTGAGACAGTTCGGTCCCTATCCGTCGTGGGCGTAGGAAATTTGAGAGGAGCTGTCCTTAGTACGAGAGGACCGGGATGGACGCACCGCTGGTGTACCAGTTGTCTTGCCAAAGGCATCGCTGGGTAGCTATGTGCGGAAGGGATAAGTGCTGAAAGCATCTAAGCATGAAGCCCCCCTCAAGATGAGATTTCCCATAGCGTAAGCTAGTAAGATCCCTGAAAGATGATCAGGTTGATAGGTCAGAGGTGGAAGCGTGGCGACATGTGGAGCTGACTGATACTAATAGATCGAGGACTTAACTAAAAACTCTTAGCGTAAGCTAAGAAAGATTACTTGGCAAATTGGTTTACTTCTAAATGATTTAGTTTTGAGAGAATAATTCTCTAAATAAATAAGTCTGGTGACGATAGCGAGAAGGTCACACCCGTTCCCATACCGAACACGGAAGTTAAGCTTCTAAAGCGCCGATGGTAGTTGGGGGTTCTCCCCCTGTGAGAGTAGGACGTCGCCAGGCACTAATGAAACAAGCATCTACTTTGGTGGATGCTTGTTTTTTTATTGGTGTATTAATAATTGGATAGAATTCCTATCAAGAGAGATTAGGCTTGGCGTCTATCTTGCAGAATCCGTGCTTTTCCCATTTGATAAACAAAAAATTGGTATTTTGGATCCATTGTTTTTGTGTTGACAATGTCTCTCTCACATTCCATACATATAAAAGATTGAAAGAGATGAATTCCTTCTAATTTAGCTTTTTCACATATGAGACATATTTCTCCATTAATTGACTGGGTATGATGATATTTCCCCATTTTCCCCCACCTCCATAGAAACTATTTTTACCATTTTAGCAATCATTTATACATTGAGTCTCAAAGTCTATCAATCACTTATTTTTTTCGTCTTAACAAATTTAAAACCAGGCAATGATGAGATAGCAAAAAAAGTGATAAAATAAATAGAGAGAAAAAAGAAAAGAGGAATACTATTGCAAGAAAAAACACCTTTATATTCTAAACTCTTACAGTTTCAGTCGGAAAATAATATATCTTTTCACGTGCCAGGTCATAAGAATGGAGAATTGCTTTCTTATGATGACGATGTATGGAGAAGACAATTATGGAAATTTGATGTTACGGAGCTTAATGGTCTAGATGATTTACATGCTCCTATGGGCGTAATTGGTGATGCAGAAAAACTATTAACAGATCTTTATGGAGTGAAAAAAAGTTATTTTCTTGTAAATGGAAGTACTGTCGGAAATTTAGCTATGATACTCTCCGCTTTAAAAGAAGGAGATAAAGTCTTTGTTCAAAGGAATAGTCATAAATCAGTAATGAATGGAATAAAGCTGGCTAAAGCAAAACCGATTTTGCTAAGTCCTGATTATGAGGAAGAATGGAAAGTAGAAACAGTCCTTTCAGAAAGAACCGTAAAGCAAGCAATTGCTCAATTTCCTGAAGTGAAAACACTTATCCTAACGTCTCCTAATTATTATGGTATGATTGGAAATTTAGAAGCAATCATTCAATTAGCCCATGCTAACGGTATTTGTGTTTTAGTAGATGAAGCGCATGGTGCTCATTTTATAGGAAATAATAAATTTCCACCATCAGCTGTTCAACTAGGGGCTGATATAGTTGTTCAGTCCGCACATAAAACCCTCCCAGCCTTAACCATGGGAGCATACTTACACTATAATACTGATTTCATAGAGGAGCATGAAGTAAAATATTATCTGGAGATATTGCAGTCCAGCAGCCCCTCTTATTTAATTATGGCTTCCTTAGATAAGGCTAGACACTATTTAGCAACATATAGTAAGGAGGATTGGGATTACCTCCAAAATACAGTTACTCGGTTTCATAATGAGCTAACAACGATTTCGCAGCTAAAAGTGTTAACTTATCCTTATAAAGGGGACCCCTTAAAAATTACTATTCAATCAACAATAGATAAAAATGGTTTCATCCTTCAAAAACAATTGGAAAAAGAAGGGGTTTATACAGAATTAGCTGATTCTAATAATGTACTATTTGTTTTTCCAATGTTAAAAAAAGAGATGATCTTCCCTTTAAATGAGGTTATTACTAAAATTAAAAGGGCATTGTCTGAAAACACATCTGAAATTTCCTATGAATGGGAAGCACCAGCATCTATAAAAAAAGGTGAGGATATAGTAGAATTAAAACTTAGTGAAACAGAGCAAGCTTTACGAAATAAAAGGGAAGTATCATTAAATGATGCCAACCATGCTATTTGTGCAGAAACAATTATTCCGTATCCACCAGGAATTCCAATTCTAATGCCCGGTGAGGAAATAACGATGTACCATATCAATCAAATAAAGAACTTATTAAAGGATGGAGCGAGATTCCAAGGAAGTCCATCTATTTATGAAAATAAAGTTAAAATTTTCGAGAAATGACAGCTTTAGGAGGACAATACGGTGACAAAAGGGCTCTTTATTACATTAGAAGGACCAGAGGGAGCAGGGAAAACAACGATTATTGATATGTTGTTAAACTATTACCAGGAACAAGGGAAGCAGATTATTAAGACTAGGGAGCCAGGTGGTATTCCTATTTCAGAAAAAATTAGAAGTATCATATTAGATCCCGAGCATACTGAAATGGATGCTAGAACAGAAGCTTTACTTTATGCAGCTGCAAGAAGACAGCATTTAGTAGAGAAAGTGATACCAGCTCTTAAAAGTGGAGCGATTATTCTATGTGATCGTTTTATTGATAGCTCATTGGCATATCAAGGCTTTGCTAGAGGAATTGATATGGACGAAATTTGGAAGATTAATCAATTTGCTATTGGAGATGTAATGCCTGAGCTAACGATTTATTTTGATCTTGATCCACGAGTTGGTTTAGCGAGAATCAATAATACTGGTGATAGGGAGATCAATCGTCTTGATTTAGAAAAGATAGAATTTCATGAATTGGTTCAAGAAGGTTATTATAACGTCATAGAGAAATTTCCAGAGAGAATTGTTAAAGTGGATGCATCCAAGCCTTTAGAGCAGGTTTTTCAAGATACGATAGAGATTATTAATCATTTTCTGAAGGAATGATGGTTACCTTTATATAATAGCATTAATGCAACTAGATTGGTTCTAAAAAAATGAGAAGTTGACAAAGTCCCTTAGGAATTATTTATCCTTTCAGCTGTTTGTTTTTGTATTTATTGCTATAATAGGAACAAGTTATAAAATCATTCGGAAACTATAATAAGGGGCGGGATAAAAATGAAATTAATTCTAACAGTCATTCAAGATAAAGATAGTAATAAATTGCTTAATGCACTTGTTGAAAATAATTTTAGAGCGACAAAGCTTGCAAGTACGGGCGGATTTTTGAAATCTGGGAATACCACCTTTATGATAGGAACGGAAGATATACGAGTGGAAAAGGCATTGCAAATTATTAAAGATAATTGTCAATCAAGAGATCAGTTAGTAGCTCCTGTTTCTCCAATGGGAGGAAACGCAGATTCCTATGTTCCTTATCCAGTGGAGGTGGAAGTGGGAGGAGCAACTGTTTTTGTATTACCTGTTGAGCAATTTAAGCAATTTTAAATCATATATCGGTTAGCTTCATGTAACCGATGTACTTTCATGCCTAAAGGACCAAGGCAGCTATGCCTTTTCAGTAAGAAGTAGAACGTTCTTCGGGAGGAAGAATATGAAGATTAATAAAGACAATCGAATTAATCCGGAAGGGACTAGAATAGAAGCAAAAGGTAGCCTAGGTGGTTCGAAATTTCAAGGATATGTCCAACAACAAAATGAGAAATTAAAGGTTGAGCAGCTTCAAACATTAATGAAAAACATTGATGATATTGGTAATAGGTTGGGGCGATCTCAAAATCTAAAGGATTTGACTAAATATAAATCCCTTGTAAAACAGTTTGTAAAGGAAGCTGTTGAATTTGGGATGGAAGTGAAAAAAGATAGTTCTTGGGATCAGTTTGGTCAGGGTAGAGATTTAAGTGTTGTACATGTCATAGATGATAAATTAGTTGAACTAACAGAAGAAGTAATGACAAAAGAGAAAAATAGTTTAAATATTTTGGATAAAATTGGTGAAATTAAAGGTTTGTTGATTAATATATATACGTAATGGAGTGATTGTCTTGACAAGAACATGGGAACAGCTTGAACAGACACAACCCATTGTTTTAAAGATGCTGAAAAATAGCTTAAAAAAAGAACGACTAGCACATGCCTATCTTTTTGAGGGAATGAAGGGAACTGGTAAAAGGGAAATAAGTCTTGTTCTCACAAAGAGTATTTTATGTGAAAATAGTATAGAAGGATATGTTCCATGTGAAACATGTTCTAATTGCAAGAGGATAAATAATGGAAATCATCCAGACGTTCACTTACTTGAGCCAGATGGATTATCAATAAAAAAACATCAGATACAAAGTCTGCAAGAAGAATTTTCAAAAACTGGGGTGGAGTCAAAGCAAAAGGTTTACATTCTTGTTCATGCAGATAAAATGACCACAAATGCAGCTAATAGTTTGCTGAAATTTTTGGAAGAACCTAATGCGGAAACTACTGCAATTCTACTAACCGAACAAATTCAACAAATATTGCCGACTATTTTATCTCGATGCCAGACGCTTTCCTTTAAACCATTATCCCCAAACGAAATGGCAAAAGAACTAGTAAAAAATGGAATTAAAACGAATGAAGCCCCTTTGCTTGCGCAAATTACCAATAGTTTTGAAGAAGCATTGACTCTTAGTACGGATGAATGGTTTGTACAAGCGCAAAAAATAGTGGTAAAATTATATGAGGCTCTTAAAGGAGCTCCTTTAGAAGCATTAGTAGCTCTTCAAAGAGAATGGTTTTCACATTTTAAAGAAAAAGATCAGTTTGATAGAGGACTCGATTTATTATTGCTACTATATAAAGATTTATTATATATACAGCTTGGCAAGCACAATCAGATTGTATACGTTAGCGAGAAAGAACGTCTAGAGGCCAATGCCTTAAGAACTTCTAACAGACGCTTAACGGAACAAATGACAGCTATTTTTGAAGCAAAGCGAAAGCTGCAAGGGAATATGAATCCACAGTTATTGATGGAGCAGCTGGTGCTAAAGCTGCAGGAGGGATCTTCAGTTGTATGATGTTGTAGGAATCCGCTTTAAAAAAGCTGGAAAAATATATTATTTTGATCCAAATGAATTAATTATTCAAAAAGGAGACTTTGTCATCGTTGAAACTGTTCGGGGTGTAGAGTTCGGAAGAGTAGTAATAGGACCGAAAAAAGTAGATGAAAATGACGTTGTTTTACCTTTAAAAAAAGTATTAAGAATTGCGGATCAGAAAGATCAAATGATTGTAGAGGAAAACAAAATTGCAGCAAAAGAAGCATATGATGTTTGCAGTGAGAAAGTGACGCTACATGAATTAGAAATGAAATTGGTTGATGTAGAATATACATTTGACCGTAATAAAATTATTTTTTATTTTACCGCAGATGGTCGAGTAGATTTTAGGGAATTAGTAAAAGATTTGGCATCCATTTTTAGAACAAGAATTGAGCTTCGTCAGATTGGGGTCAGAGATGAGGCGAAAATGCTAGGTGGCATTGGACCTTGTGGAAGAATGCTTTGCTGTTCAACTTTCTTAGGTGATTTTGAACCAGTATCTATTAAGATGGCAAAAGATCAAAACCTTTCCTTAAATCCAACAAAAATTTCTGGATTATGTGGACGATTAATGTGTTGTTTAAAATATGAAAATGATGATTATGAAGCTGCAAAAGAACTTTTGCCAGACTTAGGTGATTGGATTAATACACCGGATGGAAAGGGAAAAGTTGTTGGTTTAAATATTTTAGAACGTGTACTCAAAGTGGAAATTTCTGAACAAGAACGAGTGCTTGAATATACATTAGATGAAATACTGCAAGAAGATGCTGTTTCAGTTCAATCCACAGATTAATGAGGTGGAAGAGTGGATAAAAAAGAAGTTTTTGAATCAGTAATAAATATGGAAAGTCAAATTGGTAACTTATATAAGCAATTAGGTGATCTTAAACAGCATGTAGCTGAACTTATTGAAGAAAATAATAGGTTGAAGCTAGAAAATGAGAACCTAAGAAGGCATTTAGAGGATATACCAAGAGAGAAAGATTCAAGACAGGATAATCATAAAAAAAGAAACGCAAAACAAAGTAAGATGATGGAGGAGAAAAACATTGATATAGGGGAAGGGTATGATAACCTTGCAAGGCTGTATCAAGAAGGTTTTCATATTTGTAATCTTCATTTTGGGAGTCCCCGAAAAGATGGTGATTGTCTATTTTGCTTGTCGTTTCTTAATAAAAAATAAGGATGTCTCAAAGAAAATAATCCCTGTGAAAATAAGCAATACAACCAATCGTATTGTACGGGATGACTCTTTCTTCTTGAGACATCTCTTTTTCTATGCAAGAAATAATTAAATGGAGGTTAAGGGTAGTGGTTCCATTAATTGGAGATGAAAGATTAGATTATTTATTGGATGAACGTTTAAGGATTATTCAAAGTCCATCCGTATTTTCATTCTCATTAGATGCAGTATTATTAGCTGATTTTGTAGCTATTCCCTTAAATAAGGGGAAAATAGTTGATTTATGTAGTGGAAATGGAGTTATTCCACTCTTTTTATCGCTTCGTACACAGGGAGAAATCATAGGAGTCGAGATACAGGAACGATTATATGATATGGCACATCGAAGTATACAGTATAATCAATTAGAAGAGAAAATTAAAATGATTCATGGTGATATTAAGGATGCCCCTGGCTTCCTTGGATTTGAGAAGTATGATGCAGTTACGTGTAATCCACCCTACTTTAAGAAGACTAATTCTATAGAAGAGATTAATATAAATGAACATCTTGCTATTGCGAGGCATGAGCTCCTCTGTACGTTAGAGGACTCCATTAGTGTAGCTAGCCAGTTAGTTAAACAAGGTGGAAAAGTAGCTTTTGTCCATAGACCAGGAAGATTATTAGATATCATTACTTTAATGAGAGCAAATCGATTGGAGCCAAAGCGTATCCGATTTGTTTATCCAAAAGTAGGGAAGGAAGCAAATATTCTGCTAGTCGAAGCAATCAAAGATGGAAAACCAGACTTAAAAGTTTTACCTCCGTTATTTGTTTATAAAGATGGCAACAATTATACAGAGGAAATGAGTAAAATTCTGTATGGAAAGTAAGAAGCATTATTTCTATGTATTAATTTGTAAAGATGGAAGCTATTATGCAGGCTATACAAATGATCTTCAAAAGCGTTTAAATACGCATAATGCCGGTAAAGGGGCAAAATATACTAGAGGGCGTTTGCCAGTAGCGATTATTTATCATGAGGAGTTCCAAACAAAACAGGAAGCTATGCAAAGAGAGTATGCCTTTAAACAATTAGGGAGAAAGAAAAAAGAGCAGTTTTTAATGAAGGAGGTTGGTGAAGTAAATGAAACAACAAAAAAGCTATAAAGACAAAAGAGGATCTCTGTATTTAGTCCCTACTCCTATCGGAAATTTAGAAGATATGAGCTTTCGCGCAATCAGGATTCTGAAAGAGGCAGATGTTATTGCTGCAGAAGATACACGTAATACAAAAAAGCTTTGTAACTATTTTGAAATCACTACACCCGTGGTTAGTTATCATGAGCATAATAAAGAGACGAGTGGCCAGAAGCTATTACAAGCTTTAAAAGAAGAAAAAGTTATTGCCTTAGTAAGTGATGCAGGAATGCCAACTATTGCGGATCCAGGATATGAACTAGTTATAGATGCTATTGATCAAGAGATTCCAGTTATTCCCCTTCCAGGAGCCAATGCGGCATTAACAGCGCTTATTGCTTCAGGTCTTCCGACACATCCTTTTTATTTTTATGGATTTCTTAATCGACAAAAAAAGGAGAAGAAAAAAGAATTGCTTTTCCTTAAGAATATTCCAGGTACAATTCTTTTATATGAATCTCCACACCGTTTAAAAGAAACATTAGCTTTGATAATGGATATACTTGGAAATAGAAAGATTACTTTATGCAGAGAATTGACCAAGCTATATGAAGAATTTATTCGTGGTACAGTAGAGGAAGCACTTGCATGGTCTCAATCAGAAGAAATTCGAGGAGAATTTTGCTTAGTTATTGAACAGGGTGAATTCCAAAAAGAAGAAGAAAATAATTGGTGGGACGAATTGACCGTTGTACAACAAGTGGATCATTATGTTCAAAAAGAAGGAATTACAGTAAAAGAAGCGATTAAAAAGACAGCATTGGATAGAGGAATGCAAAAAAGAGACGTCTATCAAGAATATCATATTGAATAAGAAAAGGGCTGCCGTCTTAAAGATGAACATTAAAATAGCATGGTGTTCACCTTTAAGGCGGTAGCCCTTTGTTTATAAAAAAGAATGAATAAGTTCTAGTTCTTCAAGAAGCTTCCAATCCAATAAAGTGATGGATAAAGACTAATTAAATAAGCACTTACACATTTCTTGTTTTATTCTTATTTTGAAACTTCAAAGTTACTTTTAATTTCTTGGATTAGTTGCTCTGCGCCTTCACGGCTAAGGATTAATTTACCGCCAGCTAAAGAAAGGTTGTCATCTGAAACTTCTCCTGTAACTTGGCAAGTCATGTTTGGCTTATATTTTTTTAAGATGATTTTTTCATCATCTACATAAATTTCTAGAGCATCTTTTTCAGCAATACCTAATGTACGTCTTAATTCGATTGGAATAACCACACGACCTAATTCATCAACTTTACGAACAATACCTGTAGATTTCATTTGTTTTCTCCTCCCAGAAAGTGAATATTTATATTTTTTTCGCTAATTTTCGACAAATTTCTTTGTATGTCATTATAATACCAGCCATTCCCATAAACGTCAATTATTTATTTTCAAATTATTGTATTTTAAAAAAACTTGTTACATTAGGCTTTTGTGAGAGGTGGTCAGATACTTAACTATGTGTTGGGATAAATTGGTAGAGTCTGTTCGTTCTATTATCGTTCTTTTTTCGACAAAAACCAACATTTTCACTTTTTCCCACCACTCTAAAAAATGTCTGTTGCATTAACTAGTAATTTTAGGTATATTTTGATGGGATAAAAGGAAAAAATGGCAATGATTATGCAGTTTATACGAATGTTCTTATACTTTTTTGTTTCGATAAAAAAGAAGAATGGTTACAATAGTAATATCGGTTATTTTTATTTTACTAAAGGTTCATATGTATACATATATATAGGAGGGAACTAAGTGAAGGATCAAGAAAAAGCTTTTTATATTACTACGCCAATCTATTATCCAAGTGGTAATTTACATATTGGACATGCTTACACAACAGTTGCTGGAGATGCGATGGCTCGTTATAAGAGAATGCGAGGTTATGAAGTTCGTTACTTAACCGGAACGGATGAACATGGACAAAAAATTCAGCGAAAAGCAGAAGAAGCAGGAATTACCCCTATTCAATATGTAGATGAAATAGTTGCAGGAATTAAAGAATTATGGGATAAGCTTGATATTTCCTATGATGATTTTATTCGTACAACAGAAAAAAGACATACAAATATTGTGGAAAAAATGTTTAAGAAGTTAGTGGATCAAGGAGATATTTATTTAGATGAGTATCAAGGCTGGTATTCTGTTTCTGATGAAACGTATTATACAGAACTTCAATTAGTTGATCCTATCCATGATGAAAATGGAAAAGTAATTGGAGGAAAAAGCCCTGACAGTGGTCATGCAGTTGAATTAGTAAAAGAAGAATCTTATTTCTTCAGAATGGGAAAATATGCTGATCGTTTATTAGCGTTTTATGAGGAAAACCCAGAGTTCATTCAACCAGAATCTCGCAAGAATGAGATGATTAATAACTTTATTAAACCAGGGTTAGAAGACTTGGCTGTTTCAAGAACTACATTTGATTGGGGAATTAAAGTTCCAGGAGATCCGAAGCATGTTGTTTATGTATGGATCGATGCACTTTCCAATTATATCACCGCACTAGGATATGGTTCTGATGATGAGACATTATATAAGAAGTTTTGGCCAGCGAATGTTCATTTGGTAGGGAAAGAAATTGTACGTTTCCATACGATTTATTGGCCAATTATGCTAATGGCATTAGATCTTCCATTGCCGAAGAAGGTTTTTGCACATGGTTGGATCCTAATGAAGGATGGCAAAATGTCCAAATCAAAAGGGAATGTGGTTAATCCTGTCACATTAATTAATCGTTATGGATTAGATGCCCTTCGCTATTATTTACTAAGAGAAGTTCCGTTTGGTTCTGATGGCGTATTTACTCCTGAAGCATTTGTAGAAAGAGTGAATTTTGACTTAGCCAATGATTTAGGAAATTTATTAAATCGTACAGTGGCGATGATCAATAAGTACTTTAATGGAGAAATACCTACTTATAAAAATTCGGAAGGAACGTTTGAAAATTCTCTTGTTGCAGCACATAGAGAAACAGTGGAGAAATATGTTGAGCATATGGAGAATATGGAGTTCTCTGTTGTATTAACAACATTATGGCAATTAATTAGCAGAAATAATAAATATATTGATGAGACACAACCATGGGTGTTGGCAAAAGAAGAAAAAACGGAAGAATTAGCAATTGTTATGAATCATTTAGCGGAATCATTAAGAAGAATCGCTATTTTACTAAAGCCATTCTTAACAAGAACGCCTGACAAGATTTTTAAACAACTAAACATACAGGATACTTCTTTACACACTTGGGATAGCCTGGAGCGTTTCGGGGTAATTCCTGCGGGTACTATAGTTGAGAAGGGAGATCCTATTTTCCCTAGATTAGATATTCAAGAAGAAGTGGAATTTATCAAGGGAGAAATGAAGGGACCTCAAAAGGAAGAAGAGAAGAAACCAGAAGCCCAAGAAATTCCAGAAGTAGATGAAATCACGATAGACGACTTTATGAAAGTGGACTTGCGTGTTGCACAGGTTCTTGAAGCAGAACCAGTGAAAAAAGCAGACAAGCTATTAAAGCTACAATTAGATTTAGGCTATGAGAAACGACAAGTAGTTTCCGGGATTGCTAAATATTATTCTCCGGAAGACCTAGTTGGCCGAAAAGTTATTTGTGTAACAAATTTAAAACCGGTTAAATTAAGAGGAGAACTTTCACAAGGAATGATTTTAGCTGGAAGTCATGACGGTGAACTGTCTCTTGCAACGATTGCAGAAGCTTTACCGCTGGGCTCAAAAGTAAAATAAAGTCAATGAAAAACATGGAGATGTTCCTAAAGAGGAATCGCCTATCTTATTAAAAGGCGAGGAAAACAATAGGCTAAACATCTCTGTGTTTTTTGTTCTATCAGCAAGGACTAAAGAGGGATTGCACTAACAATAAACAGTTGTGAGTATATCTAACAAAAGATGGAGGGATGATTTTCATGTTATTTGATACACATACACATATCAATGCAGATGAGTTTCAAGATGATTTAGAAGAAGTAATAGAACGGGCACTTGATGCCGGTATGGAAAAAATGGTAGTTGTTGGATTTGATAGACCTACCATCACAAGAGCGATGGAGCTTGTTGAGCAATATGAGTTTGTTTATGCAAGTATAGGATGGCATCCAGTAGATGCTATTGATATGGTAGAGGAAGACTTAGTTTGGATTGAAGAGTTAGCAAAGCATCCAAAAGTAATTGCAATAGGAGAAATGGGATTAGATTATCATTGGGATAAATCGCCAAAGGAAATTCAAAAAGAGGTATTTAGAAAACAAATTCAACTAGCAAAAAAAGTAAAACTTCCGATAATTATTCATAATCGTGAAGCTACCGCTGATATTGTAGAAATTTTAAAAGAAGAAGATGCTAAAGAAGTTGGGGGCATTATGCACTGTTATGGTGGAAGTGTAGAAACAGCACTAGATTGCATAAATATGAATTTCTATATCTCACTAGGAGGAACGGTTACTTTCAAAAATGCTCGGAAACCGAAGGAGGTTGCAGAAGCAATTTCACTAGATCATTTATTAATTGAAACAGACTGTCCATATTTAGCACCGACACCGTTTAGAGGAAAAAGAAATGAACCGAGTTATGTAAAATTAGTAGCAGAGGAGATTGCTGCAATCAAAGGAATTTCTTACGAAGAGGTTGCTAGGAAAACAACAGAAAATGCAAAAAAATTATTCGGCATAAACTGATAAAGGTTTTTGTCGAATAACGAATGGACTTGTCCGAAATTCACCTTATTTTTAATCGTTCTACATCGCTTTCTTTTCTCATAGACTAATTATGTCGAGATTTCTTTCTTTCCTTTCGCCTGTTTTTTTTGCATAATAAGATATACCTTCAAAGATTCTTAAGGGTTGACAGCAGACATGATACTCTATATAATCACTCCGAGAGAAAAGGAGGCGTTTTTCATCGTAATCCAAAACATGAAAAACCTGTTTTCGAAATCTTTGAGCAGGAAAAAGGTGTCCATCTTTTTAGCTAGTTTCATCGTTTTTGCAAGTAGCTTAGGATTTATAATTTATGAAACTACTAAAAATACTGTGGCGCTGACGCTAAATGGTAAAGAACAAATCATCGAGACGCACTCATCTACTATACAACAAATATTTGATGACTTGGACATTGCCGTTGGCTCAGAAGATTATGTGTTTCCCTCGTTAAACACAAAGGTTACAGATAACCTTGAAGTTGTCTGGAAGAAAGCTAAGCAGGTTGAATTACAAAAAGACGACGAGAAGAAAACGGTTTGGACAACAGTAGATACTGTTAAGGAGTTTTTAGAAGAACAAAAAATTTCTTTGAACGAGCACGATCAGATCAACCAGAAAGAAACTAACGCTATAGAACATAATATGGAAGTTGTCGTACATACAGCATTTCCAGTAACACTAGTAGACGCAGGAAAGAAAAAACAAGTATGGTCCACTTCGACTACGGTCGCTGACTTTTTAACACAACATGAGATATCACTTGCAAAATTAGACCGAGTTGAACCAAATCTAAAAGAAAAAGTGAAAGAAGAAACTGTTGTTAATATAAAAAGAATAGAAAAGGTCACCGATGTAGTGGAACAACCAATTAACTTTGCCGTTATCACCCAAAAGGACGATGATCTTCCGGCAGGAACTGAAAAAATACTGAAAGAGGGCGCAGAAGGATTAGTCTCTAAAAAGTATGAGGTTACCAAGGAAAATGGCAAAGAAATTTCCCGGAAATTACTCAGTGAAACAACAGTGAAAGAAAAGCAGGACAAGATTGTATCTGTTGGAACAAAAGACGAAGTAATACAACTAGCATCCCGAGGAGAAGAAAGCGGGAAAGAAGTGTACGTCAATTCAACAGCATATACTGCTAGCTGTAATGGATGTTCTGGCCGAACGGCTACTGGAATTGATCTGAAAGCTAATCCAAATGCAAAAGTAATTGCTGTCGACCCAAGTTTTATCCCTTTAGGAACAAAGGTTTATGTAGATGGCTATGGCTATGCTGTTGCAGGTGATACAGGCGGAAGCGTGAAAGGTCAGAAAATCGATGTTTTCTTTTCTACAAAAGCAGAAGCTTACCGCTGGGGTAACAGGCAAGTTAAGATAAAAATAATTAATTAGCAATCAATAAATATCGACACTTTATCATCCAAATTGGAAGGATAAAAAGATAGCTAATCTGGCAGAGGAATCAATTCCTCTGTCTTTTTCTTTGCTTCTGTTCACATTTTCTCACATGATAACTAGTCTGCACAAATCGCCGTTTGTTAAAACATAAATATTAGCTATAATGATAGTGATTATAAATTTTTCTCTCTCTGTATATATAGACGATTCATGTTACAATTATGTTTCATTTTTTTTCAAATTTTATAATTATTTTTTTGGAGGTTCCATGAAGATTAAAGAAATAATAGTAGTGGAAGGACGAGATGACACAACTGCTCTTAAACGAGCGGTTGACGCAGATACAATTGAAACAAACGGTTCAGCAATTAATCAAGAAACATTGGATAAAATAAAGCTAGCACAAAAAACTAGGGGTGTTATTGTTTTAACTGACCCAGACTATCCTGGTCAAAAGATTCGTCATACAATTGAAAAGCATATTCCTGATTGTAAACATGCTTTTATACCAAAGGAGCTTGCTATCCATAAGCATGGTAAAGGTGTTGGTGTGGAACATGCATCAATAGAAGCAATTAGAGAAGCATTAAAAGATGCTCATCTTATGCAGGAATCGATAACGGAAGAAATTACAAAAGAAGATTTAATAGATGCAGGATTAATTGGTGGTGCCGGTTCTAAAGAGCGTAGAGAGCAGTTAGGAAAGCTGCTTAAAATTGGGTATACAAATGGGAAACAGCTTTATAAGAGATTACTGATGTTTCATATTACAAAGGAAGAGTTCGCACAAGCCATTAAGGAAATGCGCCAGGAGGGTAAGGATGTATAAAGATATCGCAACACCAGCAAGAACAAGAGCAATTCTAGATAAGTATGGTTTTTCTTTTAAGAAAAGCTTAGGGCAAAATTTTTTAATTGATACAAACATTTTAAGAAATATTGTGGATCATGCCGAGCTCACAGAAGAATCTGGTGCAATAGAGGTTGGTCCTGGAATCGGAGCATTAACAGAACAGCTTGCGAAGCGAAGCAAGAAGGTTGTTGCATATGAAATCGATCAACGACTGCTGCCGATTTTAAAGGAAACGCTTGAGCCATATCCACATGCGAAGGTTATTCATCAGGATATCTTAAAAGCAAACGTAAAGGAAATGTTAGAAACAGAATTTAATGATATTCGGGATATTATGCTCGTTGCTAATTTGCCTTATTATGTGACAACGCCAATCATTATGAAGATTTTAGAAGAAAAACTTCCTTTAAGAGGAATTGTTGTCATGCTTCAAAAAGAGGTAGCAGAACGAATATCTGCTAAACCAGGAACGAAGGAATATGGATCTCTTTCCATTGCTATTCAGTACTATACGAAACCAGAAGTAGTCATGATTGTGCCGAAAACAGTCTTTGTTCCTCAACCAAATGTAGATTCAGCTGTAATTCGTTTAACCATTCGGGAAACACCGTCCGTTTCAGTGAAAAATGAAGACTTTTTCTTTCAAATAACAAGAGCAAGCTTTGCTCAAAGACGAAAAACGATTTTAAACAATCTCTCAAGCCAGCTAGAGGGCGGAAAAGAAAAGAAGGCTGAAATAATAGCGGCGCTTGAACAAGCGGGAATTGAGCCTTCTAGACGCGGAGAATCATTGTCTATCGAAGAGTTTGCAAAGTTAAGTGATGTTCTTTATGAAATGTTTAGCAAATAATGACTAGAAATAGGTGTACAGATTATTTTCTTTTCCCTAAAAGAATGACCGGGAAGAGAAACCTTCTGTGCATCTTTTTTGTTCTTCACGAAAATAGCCTTATTTTGTTTCCGTTCTTCTCTTTCGAATCGCTCACAACTTTCTAGACATATGCATAATTTATCAGAGATAGATATTGAATACTAAATAACCACTCAGAAACGTGTTTGGGTTAATTGGAGTGACGACAGTGGCTATAAACATCATGGATATCGTCGGTAGAGAGTCTTATCATTGTGATCTGTTATTTCGAATAATTGATATGAAAGAGGTAAATGGTCAAAAAATCGCTATTCTTTATGGGGAGGATTTTCGTCTCATTGCAGATGCTCCATATGAGGATTTAGCGTTAATCAATCAACCGATGCAACGGAAAATTTCACAAAAGGTCCAGTTGATGGAGGAGCAATCTCTCCAATTATTTCGACAAGATGTGAATCTCTTAAGAAGAAAACAGGAGTATCAAGTAACAGAGGCATATAGCAAACCCTCTAACTATTTTCAACTACCAGGCAAAGTGCTGCATATTGATGGAGATCCAAATTATTTGAAAAAATGTTTAACTTTATATGAAAAAATTGGAATCCCTGTAAATGGGGTGCATTGCAATGAAAAAGAGATGCCTAGTAAAATAAGCAGTCTTTTGGATTATTATCGTCCAGATATACTTGTTATAACAGGGCATGATGCCTATTCTAAGGCTTTAGGGGAGAAAAACGATATTAATGCATACCGACATTCAAAATACTTTGTACAGACCGTCAGAGAAGCGAGAAAGAAGCTTCCGAATTTGGATCAGTTAGTTATTTTTGCTGGTGCTTGTCAATCACACTTTGAATCCCTTATTTATGCAGGTGCTAATTTCGCAAGCTCTCCTTCGAGAGTAAATATTCATGCGCTTGATCCTGTCTATATTGTTGCGAAGATTAGTTTTACACCCTTTATGGAAAGAGTAAATGTTTGGGATGTTTTAAGGAATACCTTAACTGGCGAAAAAGGGCTAGGTGGAATAGAAACCAAAGGGGTTCTTCGAACAGGTATGCCATATCATACAAATCAATCAGAAGAGGTGTAAACAAAAGCCGCATACAGGGGATAATAATAGCAATAAGCAGCCATAGGAGGGTAATATGGCTGCTTATTGCTATACATCTTGTGTGCTTCTTTGTTGATTTCAATTAAAAATATAATTTAACACTTTTTTGCCAGTTGTTTAAAAAGTTGAATTTTTCTACATATTTATTCTTATGAGGTGCATACTAATCTTTGTTGAAAAATTGGAGAAAAATAAGAATAAAAAATATTGACAACTTCCAAAAAAGACTGTTATAATTTATGTTTTTATTTGACTCTGTTGTGTCAGTGTGATATACTTTACACAGTGAGGTGGACCGAATGGCAAAAACATTATCAGATATAAAAAAAGCTCTTGATTCAAATTTAGGAAAAAGGCTTATGCTGAAGGCAAATGGCGGTCGTCGTAAGACAATTGAGCGTTCTGGCGTGTTAGCAGAGACTTATCCATCTGTGTTTGTAGTGGAGTTAGATCAGGATGAAAATGCATTTGAACGTGTATCATACAGCTATGCAGATGTTTTAACAGAAACGGTTCAAATTACCTTCTTTGAGGATACATCAGGACAAATTGCTTTAAGCTAACTATATATTGCTTGAAAGCATTAAGCGGCAGTAAACAATTTGTTTGCTGCTTTTTTCATGCAATCAAAATAGAAAGCAAGAGATTTTTTTAATAAGGTCGGCAGCGAATGTATAAATAAGTATCGCTTTTGGCAACAAATAGATAACATGAAAAAATAATGATAGTTACATACTAAACCTACCGTGGGTGATGAAAGGAGAGATTCACTTTGGGTAGACGAAAAGGAATTATGTCTGAAGGGTTAAAAGAAGAATTGGCAAAAGAACTAGGTTTCTATGATGTGGTCCAACAAGAGGGCTGGGGCGGTATTCGTGCAAGGGACGCAGGGAATATGGTCAAAAGAGCAATAGAAATTGCAGAGCAAAGTCTTCTTACTCAAAATAAAGAGTAACTTCAACATCACTTAACGTCCATCTTATTTGTATTATAATCACAATGGATTTACTCACGGTAACAATAGGATCTATCATTAGCTAATATCTATATTCCAAATATAGATAGAAAGATAATGATAGATCCTTTTTGTTCTAAAATGAATAAGTTAATATCGCCTTTAAAATCGTGATAATAATCAGGTAAACATAATCTCTATTACATGTAATAGAATGATTTGTGGTAAAATCACTATATCCAAATAGAAGATTAGATGAGCATAATGCTTAGATAGGTACGGAATAAGGAAAAGATAAAGTTCGTCTAGCCTACTATTATTACCTCCTTTAAGGAAAAGCTGTTTTCTTTAGTAGGAGGAAAAAAGTAAATGATGAAATTTGTTAAGTGGGTGGAAATATTGAAGCTTTTGGTTAAAGCGCCAGCTAAAATCAATTTGTCATTGGATGTGCTTCATAAGAGACCAGATGGGTATCATGAAGTAGAAATGATTATGACAACAATTGATTTAGCAGATAGAATCGAGCTAGCACTGCTAGATAGCGATGTAATAAAAATAATTTCTCTTAATAGATTTGTTCCTGATGACCAACGCAATCTTGCTTATCAAGCAGCAAATATATTAAAAGAAAAGTTCCATGTAAAAAAAGGTGTAGAAATAAAAATAGAAAAAAACATCCCTGTTGCAGCTGGTTTAGCTGGAGGAAGCAGTGATGCAGCAGCTGTATTACGCGGTCTAAACAAGTTGTGGGATCTAGGGCTAACATTAGATGAGTTAGCCGTAATTGGGGCTGAAATAGGGTCTGATGTGTCTTTCTGTGTATACGGAGGAACAGCACTTGCAACTGGAAGAGGGGAAATCATTAAAGAATTGCCTGCACCTCCAGTTTGTTGGGTTATTTTAGCGAAACCATTTATTGGTGTATCAACTGCTGATATTTATAAAAGACTAGATGTAGAGGCAATTGAGCATCCAAATACGGAAAAAATGATCGAGTCAATTTCATCAAAGGATTATGATTTGATGTGTGAGAACGTAGGGAATGTATTAGAAAATGTCACTTTATCCTTATATCCTGAGGTTGCCCAAATAAAAGAGCAAATTTGTAAGTTTGGCGCAGATGCAGTACTTATGAGTGGAAGTGGTCCTACTGTTTTCGGATTAATTCAGCATGATTCAAGAATGAATCGTGTTTACAATGGATTAAGAGGATTTTGTGACCAAGTATTTGCAGTGAGAATGATTGGACAGCGACATACACTTGATTAAATCCGTATGATAATGTAAAATTGTCCTTAAATATTCGGATTTTGGAGGTTCTGTTATGAAGTTTCGTCGTAGTGAACGTTTAATAGACATGACGAATTACTTGCTGGAGCATCCTAGGCAGTTAGTGTCTCTTTCTTATTTTGCAGAAAAATACAGTTCAGCCAAGTCTTCGATAAGTGAAGATTTGGCTATTATTAAGGAAACATTTGAGCAAAGAGGAATAGGGACTTTACATACATTGCCAGGAGCAGCCGGGGGAGTAAAGTATCAAGTAAGAGTCAGTGAAGAGGAAGCAAAACCATTTGTAGATGAGCTTTGCGATTTAATTAAAAGTCCAGAAAGATTATTGCCAGGGGGATACCTATATATGAACGATATACTAGGTAACACGGCTATCGTTCAAAAAGTAGGCAGGCTTTTTGCATCAGCCTTTTCTGATACTGATATAGATGTAGTCATGACAGTAGCGACAAAGGGAATTCCTTTGGCGTATGCAGTAGGGAATTATTTAAATGTTCCTGTTGTTATGGTTAGAAGAGACAGTAAAGTAACAGAAGGTTCTACTGTAAGTATCAACTATGTTTCTGGATCTACTAAAAGGATTCAAACAATGCTATTGTCAAAAAGAAGCTTGGAAGACGGTTCAAAGGTTTTGATTGTGGATGACTTTATGAAAGCAGGGGGTACCATCAATGGTATGATTAGCTTATTAGAGGAATTCAATGCAAGCGTTGCAGGAATAGCAGTATTAGTTGAAGCAGAAGAAGCGGAAGAAAGATTAGTGGATGATTATTTATCACTAGTCAAATTATCGGGCGTTGATGTGAAAGAAAAGAAAATTTCTGTGAAAAATGGTAATTATTTTGACAAAAAATAGATCTTAGGGGGAAACGACTAATGAAAGTTGTTCAAACAAGTAACGCACCAGCAGCTATCGGGCCATATTCTCAAGGTATTATTGTTAATAATCTGTTTTTCAGTTCTGGTCAAATTCCTTTAACTGCTGAAGGTACCTTAATCGAAGGAGACGTTCAGGCACAGACACATCAAGTATTTAAAAATTTAGCTGCTGTTTTAAAAGAAGCGGGTGCATCGTTTGAAACGGTTGTTAAAGCGACTGTATTTATTAAAAATATGGAAGACTTCCAAGCCATCAATGAAGTATATGGGGAATATTTCTCTACTCATAAACCCGCTCGTTCTTGTGTAGAAGTAGCAAGATTACCGAAAGATGTATTGGTTGAAATGGAAGTAATCGCTCTTTGTAAATAAGCTGCTTCATGGAGAGAAATAGTCGAAGTTTAAGTGAAAAAGTGAGGATTTTATCACTTTTCGGCAATTTTTCTTTATTTTATCCGAAATATTCTAAAAAATTTCATCTTTTAAGAAGGAGTTATGAAAATTCTGTTGAATTTATTAACTAGATTTTATCTTCTAGTAAAGGTGGTGAACAGGATGGAAGTAACTGATGTAAGGCTACGCCGAGTTAATACGGATGGACGAATGAGAGCGATTGCCTCTATTACACTAGATAATGAATTTGTTGTTCACGATATTAGGGTAATTGATGGAAATAATGGATTATTTGTAGCGATGCCAAGTAAACGAACACCGGATGGTGAATTTAGAGATATCGCTCATCCAATTAACTCTGGTACAAGAGGAAAAATCCAGGAAGCAGTTTTGGCAGAATACCACCGCCTGGGTGAATTAGAAATTGAATTTGAAGAAGCTGGAGCTTCCTAAAAATAATCTGCAGCTAGAGCCTACTTCCTAAGAGTAAGGCTCTTTTTTTACGGATTAAAAAGAGGGAAATCTCTATTTGTTTGAAAAAATAGTTGTGATACTAAGAAGAGTAATAAGCACTGTACAGACCATAAAGTTATAAAATATGCATAAAAGGTCATAAAAAATGTATGACACTTCTATATACCCTTTTATTTTCCAATGAAAACCTCTTTTACTTTTAGTATCATAAAATAGTTAAGAATTAATCTATATCTAAGGCTATTTTTGGTGTGTTTAATCTTTTTGGTGTAGAGTAAAATGGAAGAATTCTTTTGCTCACAACTAGGAAGTCCAAAAGATGGAAAGTAATTGGGCTTTATTAAAAGTAAAATAGAAGTAAGAACCTCTCTTTAAAGCAGTTATTATTGTTTTTCTATTTAGAGAAATTTATTTTTTGCACGGAAGATACAAATAATTAGTATAAAAAAGAATCTTTTCTAAAAAAGCATACATAAAATGTGAATCCTTCCTTGAAATCAAGAGGTATTTAAGATATATTTTTTAGTGGATAAAAAGGTTATTGGAGGCCTGTGAATGACAACTCGTTACGCAGTGATTTTAGCCGCAGGACAAGGAACTAGAATGAAGTCGAAGCTTTATAAAGTACTTCATCCTGTTTGTGGAAAACCGATGGTGCAGCATGTTGTAGATCAAGTAGAAAAGCTACAAGTGGATTCAATCGTAACAGTAATTGGCCACGGTTCAGAAAAAGTAAAAGCGCAGCTTGGCAATAGTGTTAATTATGTGTATCAACAAGAACAGCTTGGAACTGCACATGCAGTAATACAAGCAAAAAATATTCTTGGAGACAAAGATGGAGTGACATTAGTTATTTGTGGGGATACACCACTTATGACGAGTGAGACTATAGAGGCACTCTTTTTACAACATGAGAAAATGGGAGCAAAAGCGACCATTTTAACGGCAGAAGCAAGTAAACCAGATGGTTACGGCAGAATTGTTCGTAATGAAATGGGAGTAGTAGAAAAAATAGTCGAACATAAGGATGCAACGGAAGCGGAAAGGAAAATAACAGAAATTAATACAGGTACCTATGTATTTGATAATGCTATGTTATTTCAGGCATTAAATAACGTTTCGAACGAAAATGTGCAAGGTGAATATTATTTGCCAGATGTTATCGAGATTTTAAAGCAGCAGGGAGAAATAGTTAGTGCATTCCAAACAATTGATTTCGATGAAACAATTGGGGTGAATGATCGTGTGGCTTTATCGGAAGCTGAGGCAATTATGAGAAAACGTATCAATGAACAGCATATGCGCAATGGAGTAACGCTTATTGATCCGTTAAATACGTATATTGAAGCAGATGTAACGATTAAAGAGGATACTGTTATATACCCAGGGAGTATGCTTAAAGGTGCGACTATAATAGGTTCAGATTGCATCATAGGACCCAATACTGAAATAAATAATTGTGTTGTTGGAAATAATACAGCTATCAAACAATCTGTTGCACATGATAGTAGCATTGGTTCTGATGTGAATATAGGACCATTTGCTCATATTCGCCCAGCATCTACAATTGATGATGAAGTGAAAATCGGAAATTTTGTTGAAGTTAAGAAAGCAACATTTGGAAAAGGAAGTAAAGCATCCCATTTGAGCTATATCGGAGATGCGAGTGTTGGCAGTGATGTAAATATTGGCTGTGGTACAATCACA
The DNA here is from genome assembly GCF_044704065.1 of Niallia tiangongensis. NCBI lineage: Bacteria > Bacillati > Bacillota > Bacilli > Caryophanales > Bacillaceae > Niallia > Niallia tiangongensis. Next base: position 66,062 of record NZ_CP162613.1, read on the forward strand.
GTTAATTATGACGGCAAAAATAAATTTATGACTACCATAGAAGATGGCGCATTTATTGGCTGCAATTCCAATTTAATTGCTCCTGTCACAATTGGTAAAGGTGCTTATGTTGCAGCAGGTTCCACCATTACAGATGATGTTCCTTCTGAGGCACTTTCCATTGCCCGTTCCCGTCAAGTCAATAAAGAGAAATACAAGCGTAAATAATCAGGTTAGAAAAGAGAAGAATAATTAGTTTTTATTCTATTCATTCTTTATATCATTAGTGGAAAAAGACCAGTGGAGGTTCAGCATGCCAGTTAAGAATTTAGATCCAAATTTGAAGGTATTCAGTTTAAACTCTAATCCAGCATTAGCGCAAGAAATTGCCGAGTCAATTGGGGTAGAATTAGGAAAATGTTCTGTGACGCGTTTTAGCGATGGAGAAATTCAAATTAATATTGAAGAGAGTATCCGTGGTTGCGATGTATATGTAATTCAGTCAACTAGTGCACCTGTTAACGAACATATTATGGAATTGTTAATTATGATTGATGCATTAAAGCGTGCATCAGCTAAAACGATTAACCTAGTTATTCCTTATTATGGTTATGCTAGACAAGATAGAAAGGCACGAGCACGTGAACCAATTACAGCAAAATTAGTAGCAAATTTACTAGAAACTGCTGGAGCAACTCGTGTTATTACATTAGACTTGCATGCACCACAAATTCAAGGCTTCTTTGATATTCCGATTGATCATTTAATGGGTGTACCAATCCTAGGCAACTATTTCAGTCAGCGTGAATTTGATGGAGAACTAGTTATTGTTTCGCCAGATCATGGTGGTGTTACGAGAGCAAGAAAGCTTGCAGAACGATTAAAAGCACCAATTGCTATTATTGATAAAAGACGACCAAAACCAAATGTTGCGGAAGTAATGAACATTGTTGGTAACATAGAAGGAAAAATTGCTATTCTTATCGATGATATTATTGATACAGCTGGAACCATTACACTTGGTGCAAATGCGCTTGCTGAAAATGGGGCTAAAGAGGTTTATGCATGCTGTACACACCCTGTGTTATCAGGACCTGCAATGGAAAGAATCAACAATTCTAAAATTAAAGAGCTAGTTGTAACAAACTCTATTGAACTTGGAGAAAAGAAACTTTCTGCGAATGTAATCCAATTATCTGTTGCTGATTTATTAGGTGAAGCTATTTTACGTGTACACCAAGATCAGTCTGTAAGTTTCTTGTTTGATTGATAGACTTAAAAGCTTAACTTTTCTGATTAGTCGCTTGTCTTTAGGCAGGCGACTATTAGTATTGTCGTTTGCTGTTTAATAGGGAAGCAAATTCTCTATGTTTAAATTTCTTCCATTTAGGGCATTTTTTATATAAGAGTGTTCATTTGATTAAATAATGGAAGGTGAAATAATGACGACAACATTACAAGCAAAAAAACGTATGACGGACAAGCATTCAAGCTTAACAAAATTAAGAAGTGAGGGAGAAATCCCAGGAATTGTTTATGGATCAAAAGTAGAAAATACAGCGATTTCCTTAAGTGAGGCAAATTTCTTAAAAACGATTCGTGAGGTTGGAAGAAACGGTGTTATTTCGCTGGATATCGACGGGGAAACCTATAATGTCGTTTTAAATGAATATGATTCCGATCCAATAAAGCGTGCAGTACTGCATGTGGACTTCTTGGCTGTTGATTTATCAAAAGCTATCAGTGCACCAGTGAGAATTTCCCTAGTGGGAGAAGCAGCTGGAGTGAAAGATGGCGGTGTTATGCAGCAGGCATTACATGAAGTAACAGTAACAGCAAAGCCTAATGATATACCGACTAGTATTGATATTGATGTAACAGAACTCCAAGTTGGAGATACGATTACTGTCGGAGATGTTAAGGGTTATGATAAAATAGAAATAAATCATGAACAAGAAGAAGTAGTAGCATCAATTCTTGCTCCAAGACAGGAAGAAGAGATTAGTACAGGAGAACAACAAGAAGAAGGAATGCCTGATAATGTAGAAGGCAGAGAAACAGAGCCGGATACAAAAGAAGAGTAATCCGATTTCTACAAATAAATTCTCCCTGTACGTTTAGAAAGTACATTTCTAAAGAAGGCTAGCAAGAAAAGGTTTGACCGGTAAGCATTTCTATTGGCCAAACCTTTTTCTTGTATAGCTTACATAGTGATAGAATAAATCAGGGGGATTGTCATGAAATTAATCGTGGGCCTTGGGAATCCAGGGAAGCAATATGATAGAACAAGACATAATATAGGTTTTGAAGTAATCGATTTTTTATCCAACCATTACAATATTCCATTAGATAAAGCAAAATTTAAAGGGAATTTTGGAATAGGGAATATTGGGGGCGAAAAAATAATTTTACTAAAGCCGCTTACATATATGAATCTTTCAGGAGAATCGATTCGTCCGATTATGGATTACTATGACCTAGAGCAAGAGGATTTAGTAGTCATTTATGATGATTTAGATTTACCGGTTGGGAAAATAAGACTTCGTCAAAAGGGAAGCTCTGGTGGGCATAATGGAATTAAGTCTACCATTCTTCATGTTGGGACAGAAAAATTTAATCGCATAAGAGTTGGGATTGATCGTCCTAAAAATGGCATGAAAGTTGTTGATTATGTCCTTGGGAAATTTACAAAAGAAGAAATGGACATATTAGAGGGAACCATAAAAAAATGTGCAGACGCATGTGCACAGTGGGCAGAGGAACCTTTTTTGCAAGTAATGAATAAATATAATATCCAGTAAGATATTGATCCATTCCTGTTTATTCGGTTATATTTACCTACGAATAGGTTAATACTAGCATTATTATAATGTGCTAGTAAGGAGGCCTTGGAATGGCTATACATTATCATTGCAGACATTGTGGTGTGCATATGGGTTCACTTGATACGAAAGCAGTAGAAGCAAACCGTTTAGGATTTGATCATTTAACGGATGAAGATCGTTCCGAAATGATTCAATATCATCAAACAGGAGATATTGAGGTAAAATCGATTTGTGAGGATTGTCAAGAATCATTGTCTAAAAATCCTGTTTACTATGAAAATGACTATTTGATTCATTAAAAGACTGTTTAAAAAGATTTCTGTTTTTTATTAGGAAAAAAGCTTTGGACTAATCCAAAGCATTTTTCCGTTGTCTGTATACATGTTTTCTTTTGTATAGCAGGAATATAGGCAAGATATCTCGTATATAACAACATAAAGGAGTATTTTCTCCACATTTTAACAAAGCCGCTTTTATGAGCATAGGCAAGTCCGTTTAATGGGTCTTTTTCAAAGTTTGTTTTCGTAAAGTTTGTTGCTATGACCCGTAGCCTGAATACACTTCGCTTTCCATGGGGAGAGCGCTAAGTCTCCTCGTCGCTACGCTCTTGTGGGGTCTCGGACTTTCTCGCAGCTCCCATAGGAGTCTAAGTGTATTCAGGCTGCTCAGTATCTCTAATTAATTTATTTATCATATTGAGAAAGTAACAAACTTTTAGAAAACAGCCTTTTCAAGAGAAACATATAGATGATGTCTTTTTATTAGAACTAAATAGATTGCAATTATAAATATTCATATAAGATAGGAACAGATTATAGGTAAGGGCTTATCTTAAAAAAAGGGCTAGATAGCTAGGGCTATGCCACTTTACTAAAATGCATAAACAAACTAGCTCTGCACCACTAATTATGGTGCCTTTGCTTTTAAATGGGAGGGAAAATTTTTTGTTAGGGCTAAAAGAGTTATTTAAACAGCAAGAAGATATACAAAATGTCATTTCAGGATTAGAGGCTGGATTGCATGAGCAATTAGTTTCAGGTCTTTCCAATTCAGCACGTACTTTATATATGACTTCTATTTACGAAAAAACGAAGAAGCCGTTATTAATAGTGACACATAATTTATTGCAAGCACAAAAGCTATATGATGATATTACGAATATTGTGGATGAAAAGGAAGTCTTCCTTTATCCAGCGAATGAGTTAATTGCCGCTGAGATTAGTATTGCAAGTCCAGAGCTTAAGGCACAGCGCATTGAGGTATTGAACTATTGGGCGAAGAAAAAATCAGGAATCATGATTGTTCCTGTAGCTGGGCTAAGAAAGCTGCTGCCTCCAAAAAAGCTATGGAAGGAAGCGCAATTAAAGCTTGAGATAGGGCAGGATCTAGATTTAGAGGCATTTTTATTAAAGCTTGTTCATATGGGATATATGCGATCAGAAATGGTTTCTTCACCCGGAGAATTTAGTGTGCGTGGAGGAATTTTAGATATCTATCCATTGACAGAAGAAGATCCTCTTCGTATTGAATTATTTGATACGGAAATTGATTCGATTAGGGCTTTCTCACTCGAGGATCAACGCTCAAAGGAAAAGAAGGAAGCGGTTAGCATTGGGCCGGCTACAGAAATTCTTTATGATGAAAAAGCAGTTGACGAACTACTAAGTAAGCTGGAAAGGGGCCTATCTCAAAGTTTAAAAAAGATAAAAGATGAAGCGACTAAAACATTACTTGCGCAAAACATAGGCAGAGAAATAGAACAGTTAAGAAATGGACAAAAGCCAGAACAATTATATAAATATTTATCCATTCTTTATGGGGAACATGTAAGTTTAATAGATTATTTACCGACAAATGGCTTTTTAATTATTGATGAAATTAGTAGAGTGCAAGAAATGAACGACACGCTAGAGAAGGAAGAGGCTGATTGGTATACGAGCTTATTAGGCGAGGGAGAAATCATTCATGGATTAACCTTATCTCAAAGTATAAGCCATCTTTTACATCAAGCAAAACAGCCAATTGTCTATCTATCTTTGTTCTTGCGGCATGTACCAAATACTAATCCGCAGAATATAATCAATGTTTCTTGTAAACAAATGCAAAATTTCCATGGTCAAATGAATGTTTTAAAAACAGAAATAGAAAGATGGAAAAAGAATCATTACACCGTTTTATTGCTTGGTAATAGTGAGGAACGTTTAGAAAAGCTAGAACAAGTTCTGCAAGATTATGATATGGAAGTAATGATTCAAAAGAATGCCAAGAAGATTGCTGAAGGGAAAATCCAACTAGTTGAAGGGCATCTTCAGTCAGGGTTTGAACTTCCTATTTTAAAGCTAGCTGTTATAACGGAAGAGGAATTATTTAAAACAAAAACAAAAAAAATCTCTAAAAGAAGACAAAAGCTATCAAACGCGGAGCGAATAAAAAGCTATTCCGAATTAAATGTTGGGGACTATGTTGTTCATGTTAACCATGGAATTGGTAAATATCTTGGAATTGAAACACTTCAAATAAATGGTGTTCACAAGGATTATTTACATTTACGATATCAAGGAAATGATAAGCTATACGTTCCTGTTGAACAAATAGATTTAGTGCAAAAATATGTAGGATCAGAGAGTAAAGAACCGAAAATATATAAATTAGGCGGAAATGATTGGAAGCGCGTAAAGAAAAAAGTAGAGTCTTCTGTTCAAGATATAGCCGATGATCTTATCAAGCTATATGCGGAAAGAGAAGCTTCTGTTGGCTATGGATTCTCTCCAGATGGAGAAATCCAGCGGGAATTTGAAGCAGCATTTGCTTATCAGGAAACGGAGGATCAGTTGCGTTCCATTCATGAGATTAAAAAGGATATGGAAAGAGAAAGACCGATGGATCGCCTTCTTTGCGGAGATGTTGGTTATGGGAAAACAGAGGTTGCTATTCGTGCAGCTTTTAAAGCAATAGCTGATGGAAAGCAAGTTGCTTTATTAGTGCCAACGACAATCTTAGCTCAACAGCATTATGAGACGTTGAGAGAGCGTTTTCAAGATTATCCGATTGAAATAGGTTTACTAAGTAGATTCCGGACTAGAAAACAGCAAAACGATACAATAAAAGGGCTAAAAGCTGGAACTATTGATATTGTTGTAGGAACACATCGAATTTTATCTAAAGATATTTCCTATCGGGACTTAGGGTTGTTAATTATTGATGAAGAACAGCGATTTGGGGTAACGCATAAGGAGAAAATTAAACAGTTAAAAACAAATGTTGATGTGTTGACATTAACAGCAACACCAATTCCAAGAACACTCCATATGTCTATGCTAGGTGTTCGAGATTTATCTGTTATCGAAACACCTCCTGAAAATAGATTTCCTATTCAAACCTATGTAATGGAGTATAACGGAGGACTTGTAAGAGAAGCGATTGAAAGAGAGCTTGCGAGAAATGGGCAAATTTATTTTCTATATAATCGTGTAGAAGATATTGAAAGAAAAGCAGAAGAGATATCCATGTTAGTCCCTGATGCAAGGGTAACGTATGCACACGGTAAAATGACGGAAAATGAATTAGAATCAGTAATGCTTGGATTTTTAGAAGGAGAATATGATGTTTTAGTCAGTACAACAATTATTGAAACAGGGGTAGATATTCCGAATGTAAATACATTGATTGTCCAAGATGCAGATCGGATGGGGCTATCGCAGCTCTATCAATTACGGGGAAGAGTAGGGCGTTCTAATCGAGTAGCCTATGCTTACTTTACGTATAAGAAGGATAAAGTCTTAACAGAGGTGGCGGAAAAAAGGCTACAGTCAATTAAAGAGTTTACAGAGTTAGGGTCTGGTTTTAAAATTGCCATGCGGGATTTAACGATTCGTGGGGCTGGAAACCTTCTAGGTGCCCAGCAGCATGGATTTATTGATTCTGTTGGATTTGATTTATACTCTCAAATGCTGAAAGAAGCGATTGAAGAGAGAAGAGGAACAATAGATGAAGAACAAAAACGAACAATCGAAATTGATTTAGATATCGATGCCTATATTCCTGAGTTCTATATAAGCGACGGACAGCAAAAGATTGAAATGTATAAAAGATTTAGAGGCATTGCAACCTTAGATGATATGGAAGAACTAAGAGAAGAATTAACAGACCGTTTTGGAGACTATCCAGAGGAAGTTTCTTATCTTTTCAAGATTACAGAAATGAAGATTTATGGGAAGCAAGCGGGAGTAGAATTAATTAAACAAACAAAGGATGAAGTGCTGATTCTATTATCAGAACAAGGTAGTGATCGCATGGATGGCCAAAAAATATTTGAGAAAAGCTCTAAATACGGCAAAATGATCGGTCTTGGCATGGAAGGAAGAAAACTAAAAATGATCTTCCACGTAAAAGGCGTAGAAAAGGACAAATGGCTAAAGGCATGTCATGGAATGGTAGAAGCATTGAGTACCTTTAAAAAAGAACCAGAGGAAGTTACTAAGTAATTGAAAGAGGCTGGGACATAAGTATTCCAGCTAGCGATAAACACGAACAGTTATACAAAAAATGTATAATTGTTCGTGTTTTTAGTTTTAAAAAGAAGGTTTCAGTAAAGTCTGTTGTTATTACCCGCAGCTCCCATAGGAGTCAAGCAGTTACCTCTCCAAACCAACTTTATTTTCACTTTCAAATATAATATCTCCTATATTAGAGATTGTTCGTCTTTACAGGTTGGCTATTTAGTTTTGTCCTAGCCTCTTTAGTACCAGAAGTTAAAGAAAATTGCGTAAAAGGCATGTTTAATAAGGCGGGACAAGGGTATAAAACAAATATAGATAAAGGACAAAAAAATTTCTTATTAATGACATCTAAGTTAAGTACCTGAATAGATAAATGGTTATACCCTGATTTGGGATGTAAAATTCCCGCTGATTAAGAATATGGTAAAAGTTTTTTATTAGGTGAAATATTCACCAAGGAAAATAAAGCTACCTAGAGAAAATTTTACATGATTAATGTATAGAACTTACCATATGAAAGATACTATGTTTAAATATGGTGAACATTTCATGTATAGTGAGAATGCACTCATCAATTTTAAAAAATCATCTGATGAAAGTGAGGCAACACGGAATGAAAGCAACTGGAATTGTGCGTCGAATCGATGATTTGGGTCGTGTCGTTATCCCAAAAGAAATCAGAAGAACATTACGAATTCGTGAAGGTGATCCATTAGAGATTTTTGTTGATCGAGATGGAGAAGTAATTTTAAAAAAATATTCACCGATTAGTGAGCTAAGTGATTTTGCTAAAGAGTATGCTGAAGCTCTTTATGATAGTTTAGGAAATGCTGTGTTAATTTGTGATAGAGATACTTACATTGCCGTTTCAGGTGGATCGAAGAAGGATTATTTAAATAAAAATATTAGTAATATAGTGGAAAAGGCAATGGAGGATAGAGGAACTATCCTTATGAATCAACAAGACCAAGTATCCTTAATAGATGGTACAACCGAAACTATTTCTGCTTATACAATTGGTCCTATCATTGCTAATGGAGATCCGATTGGAGCAGTTGTCATCTTCTCAAAAGAAGACTCCCTTGGTGATGTAGAGAAAAAGGCTGTAGAGACTGCGGCAGGATTTTTAGCTCGCCAAATGGAATCATAATCATGTTTGTATAACCTTTTTTTACTAATCCATATATTGTTTAAACCGTCGACAAACTCGGGAAAAGGAGTTGTCGACTTTTTTAGTATTATTTCCTACATAAAGTGCATAAACTCCATTTAGTTTGAATAGAAAATGAATATTGTTCTACTCAAACTAGAACAATATTGTTATAATAAGTATATAACAGTTTGAGGTGGATGATTATGTATATACGAATTAATCCTGATTTAGAAATGCCAATTTACGAACAACTTTCGATGCAAATTATGATAGGGGTAATAAGAAAAGATTTACAGGTTGGAGATATGCTGCCATCTGTTCGTTCATTGGCAGCTGATTTGGGTGTAAATATGCATACTGTAAATAAAAGCTATCACGAATTAGAAAAAAAGGGGATTATTCAAATTATTCCTAAATCTGGTGCAGTCATTCGAACCACTAATCGAAAACTATCTGAAGAAGAAAAAAACAGAACATCAGATAGCTTAAAACCCACTATAGTAGAAGCATTAGTGCTAGGGATGAATGAGGAAGACATATTAAGCTTAACGCAATCAATTATTCAAAACTTGAAGGAGGAATAGAAATGGAAGCACTTATATTTATCATCATGATGTTGTTAACAGTCTTGCTTGAGGCAGCTATCCCTTTTCTAATAAGAAAAACAGTGGTATTTGGTATTACCATTCCAAGTACACAAATAAAGCATCCTCAAATTTCTGCTTATAAAAAAAGATATTCTTTTTTGATTGTGGTGCCCTCTCTTCTTTTTATTATTGCTTATTGCATTTGGCAAGCAGCCATTAACCCCCAAGCCAATCAGGTTGCGATTATTGGAACATTTCTACTGTTTGGAATTTTATTTTGGAGCGTTAGCCTTTATTTCTATTTTCATGGGAAAATGCTTGGATTGAAAGGGGAATATAAATGGGAAGAGCAGTTAAAAGAAGTAAGTGTAACAGAGCTTGGGATTAGACAAAAGGATGAAATGTTGCCATGGTATGTGTTTCTTATTCCAATGATTATTACGGTGGGATTCCTTCTTTTTACTGCAACTCAGTATGATGTATTGCCAACAGAGATACCTGTGCACTGGGGAACTGATGGAAAAGCCGATCGATTTACGACGAAGACACCTATCTCTTCTGTATCATTGCTTCTTGTTTTGCTAACGATGCAGTTCATGTTTTTAGGTATTAATATAGCGACAAAGAGATCAGGCATCAAAATGATTGCTAATAATAAACAAGCATCAAAGCGCAGACAGCTAAAGTATCGCAAATATTCAAGCTGGCTTAATCTTCTTATATCCATTACAATAACTGTTCTTTTCATTCTTTTACAATTAACAACGTTATACAATAATATTTTCAGTGATTACATGCTAGTTATTATTCCTCTCTTCATTACAGTAGTCATATTAATATGTACCATTGTATTTACGTTTAAGGTGGAACGGTTAAATCGGGAATTAGATGGAAAAGAGCAAGAAACGCAGGAAATCTCTACTTTTGATGCTGATAGCCGTTGGAAGGGAGGCTTGTTTTATTTTAATAAAAATGATCCTTCTATTTTTGTTGAAAAGCGATTTGGAATTGGATGGACGTTAAACTTTGCAAACCCAATTGGATATTTATTAATATTTATTCCTTTGCTTCTTATTATCCTTTTAAGCTTCATATAGATGGATTTCTCTAGGAGAGCTGCTTTCCGGGTCCGTATGAATGGATGATGGAAAGCAGCTGGATGACAGGGGTTCTTAATTGTTAATAGGTGGAAAGTATGGATATGCATGTATGCAGGCATCTTCATCCCAACTATGCTATAATACAAGCGAAGTAATTACGGAAGGAGCTAGACATGTGAAGACTTCGCAATCAAATGTCTGGTTTAAAGGCGCCTTTATTCTAATGCTGGCTGCCTTAATAACTAAAGTACTAAGCGCTGTATATCGAATACCGTTTCAAAATATTGTCGGTGATACAGGATTTTATATTTATCAGCAGGTTTATCCTTTTTACGGGGTAATTATTGCTTTATCTACATATGGTTTTCCAATAGTCCTATCAAAATTGTATATGGAAATGAAAGTAGAGGGGAACCAATCGGGTATAAATAGACTTGTGAGTTCCTCTTTTTTCTTATTTTTTCCAATAGGAGTTGCTGCTTTTCTTATTCTATTTTTCAACGCTGGCAGACTGGCTTCTTGGATGGGAGATCCCTATTTAGCATCCTTGTTGAAGGTAATTTCTTTTGCATTTCTTTTTTCTCCGTTGACAGCTATTTTGAGAGGGATCTTTCAAGGGGAGGGAAATATGATTCCGACAGCAGTATCACAGGTAAGCGAACAACTGCTTAGAGTTGGGATTATCTTATTTGTTGCTGTCTTTTTTTCCTTTAAAGGATATTCCTTATATGCGATTGGTTCAGGGGCTATGTTTGGTTCTGTAATAGGGGGCTTACTGTCCTTGCTAGTACTAATCTATTTTTATCGAAAAAGTTCTTTTTCTTTTACTCTTTTTCGATTTTCCGCCCTTTTTCACAAGGGAAATCGTCTTCTATGCAAAAGAGTGGTATATGAGGGAATCACGATTTCGATTAGTAGTATGCTATTAATATTATTGCAGCTTGCAGATTCTTTGAACTTATATTCCTTATTAATCGAAAATGGAATGGCGGATGAAAATGCTAAAGTTATGAAGGGGATATATGATAGAGGGCAGCCACTCATACAAATTGGAAGTATTATATCCACATCGATGGCTTTAAGTATTGTCCCTCTTATTACAAAGGATCGGCAAAAGGCAAGTAATAAAGATCTAATGGGTAATATTCATTTCTCTCTTTTAGTCAGTTATTTTATTGGTCTCGGTGCTACAGTAGGTTTAATCGGGATTATTAATGAGACAAACAGTATGCTTTTTGAAAATGATGCTGGCTCTACTGTCCTTGCCATTTTGTTTTTTGTTATTTTCTTTAATGCCATTATTGTTACGGTAATGTCCATACTTCAAGGCTTAGGTCATTCTTACTATCCTGCAGTTTTGATTATATTTGGTTTTATAGGGAAATATGTTCTTAACATCAGCCTTGTTTCTTCTTATGGGATTGCAGGAGCAGCTTATGCATCGCTAATTATATTATTTATTCTTTTACTTTTAATGGTGGTAAAATTGAGAAGAATAGTCAAAGAGCCAATTATTGGTCTAAAGCAGATAATAATCATTAGTGGTGCGAGTTTCGTAATGTTACTTGTTCTTAAAGGATATATACCTCTTTCCTCGTTGCTGCTTGAATTTATAGAGAATAATCGCATAAAAAGTGCTATTCAAGCATTATCTGGTGTTATGATAGGCGGAATCGTTTATGTGTTTCTTGTTTTGCGAGGAAATGTTTTTAAAGAGAAGGAATTATCTCTATTGCCATTAGGAAGTAAACTAATATGGTTTTTACCGAAAAAAAAGGAGGGGAATTAAATGAAGCAAATAAAGATTATTGGATTAGGTGCAGGTGATATGGATCAGCTGCCGTTAGGGGTCTACCGAAGCCTAACGGATGAGAATAAAGCGGTATATGTACGGACGAAGGATCACCCTGTAATATCAACCCTTGAACAAGAAGGTGTCACGTTTTATTCATTTGATTCTATTTATGAGAAACATGATCAATTTGAAGCAGTATATAAAGAAATTGTTGCATTTCTGATTGAAAAAGCAAAAGAGACAGACGTTGTATATGCAGTTCCAGGCCATCCTCTTGTTGCGGAGAAAACGGTTCAATTATTAATAGAAAAAGATAGAGAAGGAGTGGTCTCTATCGAAATTGCCGGTGGGCAAAGCTTTTTAGACAGCATTTTTCAGGCGCTGCGAATTGATCCAATTGAAGGTTTTCAGTTACTGGATGGAACAGCCCTTGACCGCTCAAGCATTCAGCTTAGAAATCATTTGATTATTGGTCAAGTATACGATGCTTTTTCTGCATCGGAAGTGAAGCTGACACTAATGGATATACTGCCATATGACTATCCTATTAAAATTGTAACTGCAGCAGGAAGCAGTTTGGAAAATATAAAAGAAATCGAGCTGCATGATTTAGATAGAGAGATGGACTTAAATAATCTAACGAGTGTCTATGTGCCGCCTGTTCAGGAGGAAAAGATATTACATAAAGAGTTTTCTCAGCTAAGAAATATTATAGCAGTGCTTCGTGGACCGAATGGCTGTCCGTGGGATAAAAAACAAACACATGAAAGCTTGCGTAAGTATCTACTGGAAGAAAGCTATGAATTAATTGAGGCTATCAATGAAGGAGATATCGATCATATCATCGAAGAGCTTGGCGACGTGTTATTGCAAGTGATGCTCCACAGTCAAATAGGAGAAGATGAAGGTTATTTTTCTATTGATGATATAATCGAGGGAATTTCCGATAAGATGATTCGCAGGCATCCTCATGTATTTGGAGAAGAACAGGCGGAATCTGTCGATGACGTGATGAAGCATTGGCAAAATGCGAAGAAAAAGGAAGCAAAGGAAGCAAAGGATTCTGTGTTAGATGGAATAAATCATGCATTACCTCATTTAATGCAAGCTCATGAATTGCAGAAAAAAGCGGCAAAGGTTGGGTTTGATTGGCCGGATGCAGATGGAGCATGGGAAAAGGTAAAAGAGGAGATTCTAGAGTTTCATAAGGAAATAAAAGAGGCAACTAATAAAGAAAAAATAGAAAGTGAATTCGGTGATGTTTTGTTTTCGCTTGTAAATATCGCTAGATTTTATAAGGTTGATCCTGAGCTTGCTATCTTCCAGACAAACAAGAAATTTATTCAGCGTTTTTCATATATAGAAGAAAAGGTGAAGGAGTCTGGAAAGGAATGGAGCCAAATGAGCTTAGAGGAATTAGACGGATATTGGAATGAAGCAAAGGGAAAACAACGATAAGAAGGAGCGGTTAAGATGCGACTAGATAAATTCTTGAAAATTTCACGCTTAATTAAAAGAAGAACGTTAGCGAAGGAAGTTGCGGATCAGGGAAGAATTTTAGTAAATGGGCTGCAGGCAAAAGCGAGTACCAATGTGAAGGTCGGAGATGAGCTTCAGGTGCGTTTTGGGCAAAAGCTAGTAACAGCAAAAGTGGAAATGCTACAGGAATCCACGAAAAAAGAAGATGCAGCAAATATGTATAAAATAATTAAAGAAGAGACAATTTCTTAAGTTTAATAAGCTGTATTATTGGTAATAAACAAGATAGAGTTTTGTCGACTATCTTCCTTTTGAAGGCTTGTTCTAAAATAATTTTACTTCACATATATTTGTACAAGTAGAGATTGTACTAAGTGATTGTGAGGGATAAAGATGAGCCAATATTATGATTCAAACACGCCTAAAAGTAATGTTGTAGAACATGATGTCATTATGAGAGGGAGAAAGTTATTAGATATCACAGGAGTAAAGCAGGTGGAGAGTTTTGACAACGAAGAGTTCATTTTAGAAACAGTAATGGGCTTTTTATCCATCCGTGGTCAAAATCTTCAAATGAAAAATCTCGATGTGGAAAAAGGAATCGTCTCCATAAAAGGCAAGGTGTTTGATTTAGTTTATGTAGACGACCAAAGTGGAGATAAGGCTAAGGGATTCTTTAGCAAGATATTCCGATGACGTTATCTACACAATTTATGACCATGCTAGCGATGGTTAGCATGGGCCTATTCTTTGGAATAAGCTTAGATACCTATCAATACTTCTTGAAAAGGCCGATCAGGAAAAGAAGTATTGTTTTTATCCATGATATCCTTTTTTGGATTTTGCAAGCCCTTCTTATGTTTTATGTTCTTTTCCTAGTAAACAAAGGAGAGGTGCGCATTTATTTGGTCTTAGCTTTGCTGTTAGGGTTCGCGATGTACAAAAGTTTATTTCAAGCTCTTTATCTTCGATTACTAAAAGAGATTATTTCTTTTTGCGTTCATTCTTATCGCTTTTTTATTAAATTGTTTATGAATATTGTATATAAGCCAATTAAATCTATTGTGTTATTGCTCTTGTCGATAATAATTGCTTTTGGTAAGGGACTTATGGCACTTGCCAATGGTATAATTAGGGTATTAAGATTTATCATAAGGATACTATTTAAACCGATTGGATGGCTTTTATCCCTATTATGGCTAATTGTGCCGAAAAAGGTTAAATTATTAGTCGAGAGAATTTCTAGTAAATTGGCAGGATATTACTTTAAAATAAAGAAATATTTGAAAGAATGGATAGCTAATAGAAAAAAATAATGAAAGGAGGAGCCTCTATGAGTGCCATAAGAAAACCAGATATTACAACAGTTCCAACAGAATATAATATACAGCATCAAGCTGATAGTCTTAGTGGAGCTAGAAAGAAAAAGCTATTGATGCGCAGGCTGACAACATTCTTCGTATGTGCTGCTGTTATTGGCTTTATCATGATTTCCACACTCATATCACAAAGCTCCACTTTAAAAGAGAAAAGAGCAGAGAAAGAGAACTTAGATGGACAACTTGTAGCGCTAGAAAAGCAGGAAGCGGAATTAAATGATCAAATTGCTAAGTTAAATGATGAAGAGTATTTAGCTAAATTGGCTAGAAAAGATTTATTACTATCACAAAAAGGGGAAATTATTTTTAATATCCCAGAAAAAGAAGCAAAAAACGCAACTGGAAAATAATAAGGTCGGCTGTAATATTGACACTCTTTTTTTCCATTCTGTATAATATAAATAAGTACGATTTTTTATATCCTTAAGGAGGCAAAACTTTTTTATGTCAATCGAAGTAGGCAGCAAGTTACAAGGAAAGGTAACAGGAATTACTAATTTTGGTGCGTTTGTTGAACTCCCAGAAGGAGCAACAGGTCTTGTTCATATTAGTGAGGTCGCAGACAATTATGTTAAGGACATTAATGAACACCTAAAAGTAGGCGATGAAGTAGAAGTTAAAGTTATTAATGTCGAGAAAGATGGCAAAATTGGACTATCCATTAAGAAGGCGAAGGATAGACCAGAAAGGCCAGAAAGACCAGAGAGACCAGAGAGACAACAATACGAACGTGGAGAAAGAAGAGAATCAAGAGGCGGCTATTCCGGCGGGAATTCTCAAAGGTCACGTAATGCAAAATCAAATGAAAATCGTGCTCCTAAAGAGAATTTCGAATCGAAAATGGCTCGTTTCTTAAAAGACAGTGAAGATCGATTAGCTTCTCTGAAAAGAAATACTGAGTCGAAACGCGGGGGAAGAGGCGCTAGACGCGGGTAACTTGCTGCTGAATAACCAATAGATAGCAGGGTTTATCGTTTATATATTCCCATAGCTTAAGCAAGCCGATTCAGGCTTGCTTTTTTGTGTTTTAATAGAAAGGACGTTAATTCAGCAAGAGGCGAGGATCAACTTCCGTAAAGGTCCGATTGGTTCAACTAAGAAGGAAAACTCCCACTGATGGAAGATTCACTTTATTGATTTCATCTTTTGTGAGAGTGTTTAATAGAAAAAGACATAAAAAAAACCACGTAAATTTTTACGTGGTTTTTTTAGATAGCGGCGGAGGGGATCGAACCCCCGACCTCACGGGTATGAACCGTACGCTCTAGCCAGCTGAGCTACACCGCCATAATATTAACAAGACAATTAATATAATACAAATAAATAAATGCAATGTCAATAGGTTTTAATCATTTTTTTAGATATTGGCAAAGTTATATTCTTTCTATTGGCTGTACTTGAAAATCTTTATACACGATACGTATGAAGTGTATAGATAGGTAGAAGTCGTTACTATAGAAAGAAATCTAAAAATTTATATTGCATGAATTGACAAAAATAAGCAATAAATACAAAAAAGCAGGTAGCTGAAAAGATCATATTCCTTCAGGAGGACTTCTGACAAAAGGACACTCTTTATTATAGAATAGCCTCTTTTCCATAAAAATCTCCAAATAACTAGCAGAAGGGAATCTATCGAATTTTGTAGCTCCTTAAAAAAATGAAGGAAAGAAGTCGAGCGAAAAGCTGGAACTGCTTCGTTATTTTGACAAACTTTTAAATAGCTACCTTCTATAATGTGGAGCAACGATACTTGATAGGGAGTGGAGTGTATGGAAAAAGTAGAAAGGGATATAATCGATCCGATTGGTGAGGTTGATTTTGGGAAGTCGCGGGATAGCTTCAGCTCAATTCTTCATAAATTTAATACAAAATTGGAGAATTTCTTTTTAGTAAAAGGCTATTTGATTTTAATTATTGGTTTTTTACTTGGACGAGCCTTAATATTAGGGCAGCTTACTCCTTTTGCTCTTCCATTTTTTGCAGCGGTGTATTTATCAAGGAAAGATAAAGCCCCACTTGCCCTCATTGGATTAATTGCTGGTGCGGCTACATTAGGAATAACGGAGGCGGCTACTAATTTTGCCTTGTCTTTCTTATTCTTGATTAGCTATAAAATCATTTTGAACTGGAAAAGTAAGGAACAACAACTCGTACCGGTATTTGTTTTTGGCCTTGTCTTTCTTGGTAGCTTAGCTAAAACTTATCTATTAACAAACGGTTTTACATTGTATGGTGGAATGTTATCGTTTGTAGAAGGAAGCCTTGGTTATATTCTTACATTAATCTTTTTACAAAGTCTACCACTACTCACAGTAAACAAAAGGAGACAAGCACTTAAAACTGAGGAAATTGTTTGTTTGATCATCATGCTAGCTTCTATTATGACTGGAACAATAGGATGGGCGGTCTATGGCTTATCCATTGAACATATTATGTCTCGTTACTTAGTATTAGTCTTTTCCTTTATTGCAGGGGCAACGATTGGCTCCACAGTTGGTGTAGTAACAGGGTTAATTTTTAGTCTGGCAAGTATTTCAAGTTTCTATCATATGAGTTTGCTAGCATTTTCTGGTCTTCTAGGTGGATTACTGAAAGAAGGGAAGAAGATTGGCGTGGCATTGGGCTTATTTATTGCTACCCTTCTAATTGGAATGTATGGAGAAGGTGGAGGCGTATTATCTGTATCATTAATGGAAACAACAATAGCTGTTTTCCTATTCCTTCTCACACCAAGAAGTTTAACCTCTCGCATTGCAAAACACATACCCGGAACAACAGAATACTCCCAAGAACAACAGCAATATATGAGAAAGATGAGAGATGTAACTGCTCAAAGAGTTTCTCAGTTTTCCAATGTTTTTCAGGCTCTCTCCAACAGTTTTTCTTCTCCCAACATTAGTGAGATGATGGAGGAGGAAGATAACGAGTTAGACTATTTTTTAAGTAATGTTACTGAAAAGACGTGTCAGACATGCTTTCGAAAGGAACACTGCTGGGCACGTAACTTTAATACAACCTATGACTATATGAAAGATATTATGACTGAAATGGCTGATACAGGCGGAAATATTTCCTCTAATCTTTCGAGGGATTGGGATAAGCATTGTACGAGGTCGAAAAAGGTTACGGATGCTATTCATCAAGAACTCGCATTGTACCAGGCCAACCAAAAATTAAAAAAACAAGTGCAGGAAAGCAGAAAACTAGTTGCGGATCAATTGCTTGGCGTATCAGAAGTTATGGGTGACTTTGCCAAAGAAATTCAGAGAGAAAGGGAAAATCATTATAAGCAGGAAGAACTAATATTAGAAGCTATTCAGGAATTTGGCATTCATATTGAAAATGTTGAGATATATAGCCTAGAACAAGGAAATGTCGATATCGATATAACCATCCCCTACAACACGGGCTATGGAGAATGTGAAAAACTAATTGCACCGATGTTATCTGATATTCTTGGAGAAACAATTATTGTAAATAAAGAGGAGGTTTCTGAGTATTCCAATGATTATAGTCATGCGACGTTCCGGTCAGCAAAAGCTTATACGGTAGAGACTGGCGTTGCCCATGCAGCAAAGGATGGGGGATTTATATCAGGTGATAGCTATTCAACGATTGAACTAGGTTTAGGAAAATATGCAATGGCAATAAGCGATGGAATGGGAAATGGAAAGCGTGCCCATGTGGAAAGTGAAGAGACACTGCAATTATTGCAAAAAATTCTTCAATCAGGAATCGAAGAACAAGTGGCAATTAAATCGATTAATTCGATCCTTTCTTTGCGAACAACAGACGAAATTTTTTCAACGTTAGATTTAGCGATGATTGATTTGCAAAACGCAGCGGTGAAATTTTTAAAGATAGGCTCTACACCAAGTTTTATTAAAAGAGGATCGAAAGTAATGAAAATACAGGCAAGTAATTTGCCTATGGGCATTCTCCAGGAATTTGATGTAGATGTTGTTAGTGAGCAATTAAAGGCTGGAGATTTGTTAATTATGATGAGCGACGGTGTTTTTGAAGGACCAAAACATGTTGAAAACTTCGAAATATGGATGAAGCGAAAAATCAAGGAGCTGAAAACAGAGAAACCACAGGAGGTAGCAGACTTAATTATGGAGGAGGTTATACGATCTCGTTTAGGGTTAATTGAGGATGATATGACTGTTTTAGTTGCAAAAATTGATCATAATATTCCGAAGTGGGCATCAATTCCGGTAAAAGGTTTTAAGCAAGTAGCAAATTGAATCTGATAACTTATAAATCATTTCCCGAATTAATGGGAAATGAAACCTCCCTCGGTTTACCTTTCTAAAAAGGTATAAATTCTTCCTTTTTCGTCGAGAATGGGACTAACTCACGAAGATGGAGGGGAGATATTTATGAAAACAGGTACGTTAAAACAGGTTTTGCTTATTACAGATGGATGTTCAAACAAAGGAGAAGATCCAATTGCGATGGCAGCATTAGCTAATGAACAAGGAATTACGGTCAATGTCATTGGGGTAATGGAACAAGATACGATTGACGAGCAGGGGATGAAGGAAATCGAAGGCATCGCACTTTCTGGAGGTGGTGTCAGCCAAATAGTATATGCACAGCAATTAAGTCAGACTGTCCAAATGGTTACGAAAAAAGCAATGACTCAGACACTTCAAGGTGTAGTCAATAAAGAGCTTCAGCAAATACTAGGTTCCTCGAAAACAATGGAGGATCTTCCGCCAGAAAAGCGAGGAGAAGTAATGGAGGTTGTTGACGAACTAGGAGAGACAGTTGAACTTGAAGTATTAGTATTGTTGGATACAAGCGCTAGCATGAAGCATAAACTGCCAACTGTAAAAGAGGCTTTGCTTGATCTATCTCTAAGCTTGAATGCTCGTTCAGGCGAGAATCGTTACTCTGTATTTGTATTTCCCGGGAAAAAGAAAGATGTCGAAAAATTAATGGATTGGACTCCTCGTTTAGAATCTCTAACAAGTATATTTCCGAAATTATCTACAGGAGGAATTACGCCAACTGGTCCAGCTTTAAAAGAAGCAGTCTATTACTTTAAGCATAAGCGCTCATTAAGGAGCTTGATTTCAAGTGATGATGAATACTTCGAAGAGTCAATTTAAAATAAATGATGGTACGGTTGTAAAAGGAAAGTGGCATAATAAGCAATATACTATCTTGAAGGAGCTTGGCTATGGAGCAAATGGTACTGTTTTTTTGGCGGATTCCCGAATAGGAAAAGTTGCTATAAAATTAAGCAACAATAGTGTATCTATAACTTCCGAAGTAAATGTATTGAAGTCCTTTGCAAAGGTCCAAGGTTATAGCCTTGGACCTTCTTTAATAGATGTGGATGATTGGGTAACAAATAAGGGGAATATCTCTTTTTATGTAATGGAATACATTAATGGACCTGATTTACTCGCCTTTATTCACAATAAGGAAGAATCATGGATTGATGTACTAATGATCCAATTATTAAAAGATTTACAAGTCCTCCATGAAAATAACTGGGTTTTTGGAGATTTGAAACCAGAGAATCTAATTATTACAGGACCACCTACGAAAATTAGATGTATTGACGTAGGCGGAACAACGATTATTGGAAGGGCAATTAAAGAATTTACAGAGTTTTTTGATAGAGGTTACTGGGGATTGGGAACCAGAAAGGCAGAGCCAAGCTATGATTTGTTTGCGGTTGCTATGATTATGCTAAATATATATTATCCAAAGCGCTTTAATAAAACGGAAGGCGGAATAAAACAGCTGCAAACGATGATTCGACAAAAAAAAGGACTCCTGCGCTATGAAGGGATTCTTGTAAAAGCGTTTACTGGAAAATACCAAAGTGCGAAGGAAATGCGATTTGATTTATTAAAATTAACAAATGGTGGTAACACAAGTAGAAGCAAAGTATCAGTTGGATCTCAAACAAATATTTCGCGACAAGGAAAAGGACAAAATCCCCAATCTTCCAATACAAGAAGCAAAATGGTTAAAAAGAAGAAAAAAGCCGGGTGGATTGAATCTTTGCTTATCATCATTCTTATCTCCATTTGTTATATTTTGTATATTTATGGTCAATTAACTTGAAAAGAGGAATTTTAACAATTTTAGAGAATAGTCTTTGGTATCACTTTCGAAAAAGTGATATCCTTGACTATAGTAAACTACAACCTCGGATGAAAAAGTAATAACCTGAGTGTTGCTAGAATAGTGATAGTGATAAGGAAGTAATCAGAAATGTTTGAGGATCAAGTTTCGATTTATCTGCAAAGAAAAAATGTGACCCTAGAAGGAAAAAAAATCTTAGTTGGAGTTTCGGGAGGACCGGATTCTTTAGCGCTTCTTCATTTTTTATGGACAAAGGAAGAAGAATGGAAAATCACTGTTTATGCCGGGCATGTGGATCATATGTTTCGAGGGGAGGAGTCGCTTAAAGAGGCTGAATTTGTAAAATTATTCTGTGAAGAGAGAAATATACCTTTTTCTTGGGAAAGAATAAATTTGCCTGAGTTTATAAAAAAAACAGGGATGAATTCACAAAAAGCTTCAAGAGAATGTAGATATTCTTTCTATGAAAAAGTAATGAGGAAAAATAGCGTAGATTATTTAGCGCTAGGTCATCATGGTGATGATCAAATAGAAACGATTCTGATGCGATTAACGAGAGGGAGTTCAGGTAAAGCTAGAGCTGGGATACCTTTTATTCGTATATTTGGAACAGGAGAAATTATTCGCCCCTTTTTATGTTTAGAAAGAGAGGATATTGAGGAATATTGTAAAATACATAATCTAAATCCGAGAAGAGATCCAAGCAATGAAAAAGAAACATATAGCCGTAATAGATACAGAAAGCATGTTGTCCCTTTTTTGAAAAAAGAAAATATACATGTAGCAAGGCATTTTCAGAGATTTAGTGAAGAATTGGCAGATGATGAAGCCTATTTAATGAAACAGGCAGAAGAAAAGCTTTCTTTTATAGTAACTAAAAAAAGGAAAGAGGAAGTAGTAGTCGATATTAATCGATTTCTTTCAATAGCTATTCCTTTACAAAGAAGGTGTATTCAACTAATATTAAATTATCTCTATGACGAGATGCCTATTTCATTATCCGCATTACATACTGAGCAAATGATGATATTACTAAAGAGTCCTCATTCTTCTGGGAATATTGATCTCCCGAATGGTTTGAAAGTGAAAAAGTCGTATCATTCTCTTCATTTTCAGTTTAATTTTTCTCCAACAAAATCCTTTTATTATGAATTATCAAAAATGGGAGAGTTATTATTACCAAATGGGTACAATATTAAGGTAGAATATATAAACGGTGACCATCATACAGAAAGCGATTGTATTCTTTTGGATTCATCCTCTATTTCCTTTCCTCTTATTATCCGTACTAGAAGAGATGGAGATAGAATTCATTTGAAAGGGATGGATGGAAAGAAAAAGGTGAGCCGTATTTTTATCGATGAGAAGATTCCAATCCAGAAAAGAGAGAGTTGGCCAATCATTACGGATAGTAACGGCAATATTCTTTGGATACCAGGACTGAAAAAATCGATATATTCTCATAGTAATACGAATAGTGGTAGTAATCTATTAATAACATATAAAAAGCAATGATCTTCTAGGGGGCACACAAGAAATGAAACACGATATTGAAAAAATATTGATATCTGAAGAAGAAATACAAGGGAAAATCAAAGATTTAGCTTTTCAACTTACAGAGGACTATCAAGATAAATTTCCTTTGGCAATAGGCGTATTAAAAGGTGCTATGCCCTTTATGGCTGATCTTTTAAAACGAGTGGATACATACCTTGAAATGGACTTTATGGATGTGTCAAGTTATGGTAACTCTACTGTTTCTTCTGGGGAAGTAAAAATCTTAAAGGATTTGGATACTTCTGTCGAAGGAAGAGACATACTAATTATTGAAGATATTATTGATAGTGGGCTAACATTAAGTTACCTTGTAGAGTTGTTCCGTTATCGAAAAGCAAAATCAATCAAAGTTGTGACTCTTCTTGATAAACCTACTGGTAGAAAAACAGATCTTGAAGCAGATTATGTAGGATTTATAGTACCAGACGCTTTCGTAGTTGGCTATGGATTAGACTACGCGGAAAAGTATCGTAATCTACCTTACATTGGTGTTTTAAAGCCAGAAGTTTATTCAAGTGAAAGTGAATAAGTATAAAAGGAAAGGAATTGCAGTCTAAAAAGGGTAATTCCTTGAATTTACTTAATTTTCTATGTTACTATACTCTATAGTTTGTTTACCGTGGGAGGAGGTAAGGGATGAACCGTATTTTTCGTAATACCATTTTTTATTTATTAATATTTTTAGTAATTATCGGTGTGGTTAGTTTTTTCAATGGAAATAATCAGCCTACCAAGCATTTGACATATACTGAATTGATAAATCATCTTGAGGATGGTGATGTTGCAGAAATAACGCAACAGCCTGAACGAGGTGTCCTTGAAGTACGCGGGAAATTAAAAGGCTATAAAGAAAACGAAACATTTGTTTCTTATGTAACAAACAATGAAACAAATGCAGAAGTGATTCTAAAAGCTGCTAAAGAAGGATCCAATATCGATGTGCAGCCTGCACAAGAAACAAGTGGTTGGATTACATTCTTTACTTCAATTATTCCGTTTGTGATTATTTTTATCTTATTTTTCTTCTTGCTCAATCAAGCCCAAGGTGGCGGTGGCGGCCGTGTAATGAACTTTGGTAAAAGTAAGGCAAAGCTTTACAATGAAGAAAAGAAAAAGGTTCGCTTTAATGATGTAGCGGGTGCTGATGAAGAAAAGCAAGAGCTAGTTGAAGTGGTGGAATTCTTAAAGGATCCACGTAAGTTTGCTGAACTAGGTGCTAGAATTCCAAAAGGTGTTCTTCTTAATGGACCTCCAGGAACAGGTAAAACATTACTTGCAAGAGCAGTTGCTGGCGAAGCGGGTGTACCTTTCTTCTCTATCAGTGGTTCTGACTTTGTTGAAATGTTTGTTGGGGTCGGTGCTTCCCGTGTTCGTGATTTATTCGAAAATGCGAAGAAAAATGCTCCTTGTATTATCTTTATTGATGAGATAGATGCGGTTGGTCGTCAACGTGGTGCTGGTTTAGGTGGAGGACACGATGAACGTGAACAAACATTAAACCAACTATTAGTTGAAATGGATGGGTTCGGCGCAAACGAAGGTATTATTATTATTGCTGCTACAAACCGTCCGGATATTTTAGACCCTGCATTATTACGTCCAGGTCGTTTTGACCGTCAGATTACAGTGGATAGACCAGATGTTAATGGTCGTGAGGCGGTTTTACGTGTACATGCTCGTAACAAGCCATTAGATGAAGCTGTAGATTTAAAAAGCATCGCTCAGCGTACACCAGGATTTTCTGGTGCTGATTTAGAAAACCTTCTAAATGAAGCAGCGCTTGTTGCGGCGAGATCTGATAAGAAGAAAATTGATATGGAAGACATGGATGAAGCGACAGATCGTGTTATTGCTGGACCTTCCAAGAAAAGCCGTGTTGTTTCTAAAAAAGAAAGAAATATTGTTTCTTACCATGAAGCAGGTCATACAATTATCGGTGTTGTCTTAGATGAAGCGGATATGGTTCATAAAGTAACAATCGTACCTCGAGGCCAAGCCGGTGGATATGCGGTTATGCTTCCTAAGGAAGATCGTTTCTTAATGACGAAGCAAGAGCTTCTTGATAAGATTACCGGTTTACTTGGTGGTCGTGTAGCAGAGGATATTGTTTTTGGTGAAGTAAGTACCGGAGCACATAATGATTTCCAACGAGCTACAGGTATTGCTCGTAAAATGGTAACAGAGTATGGGATGAGTGATAAGCTTGGACCATTACAATTCGGTCAAGCACAAAGTCAAGTGTTCCTAGGCAGAGATTTGAATAATGAGCAAAACTATTCTGATGCAATTGCATACGACATAGATTTAGAAATCCAAAGAATTATTAAAGAGTGTTATGAAAGAGCGAAACAAATTCTTACAGAAAACCGTGAGAAGTTGAACCTAATTGCTGAAACACTTCTTGAAATAGAAACATTGGATGCTGAACAAATCAATAGCCTATACAAAGATGGTGTCTTGCCTGATCGTACGAAAAAAGCTGATATGACTTTAGGTTCAGAAGATATAAAGGTAAATATTAACAAAAAAGATGATCGTGACGAGTAATTAATTATAGAAAAGGATACGCTTTTAAAGCGTGTCCTTTTTTCGTCTGTTTCGTAATATATTAATATGCTTTTAGAAACAACCGTTGCTTTACACTTTGTCTCTTTCTCGTTGTATGTTATGATATGTCCAGTATTGGAAAAGACCGTTTATTTATGGCTTTAGGAAAGTGGTTTCTTACTTTGTATTGTGCTTTTGTAGGAAAAACAATTTCTCAAGCTATGGAAATAAGCTGATATAGTAAGTAGAGCTATATGAAATGGGATTTGCCGAATGAAATTAATAAAAAAGTGGTGACCATAATGATTTTTGTCTTTGATATTGGAAATACAAATATAGTACTAGGTGTATATGATAAAGAAGAATTAAAGCATCATTGGAGAATTGAAACGAATCGTTATAAAACGGAAGATGAATATGGTATGATCATTAACGCTCTATTCGACCATGTGGGTTTAACCTTTTCCGATATTACTGGGATCGTTATTTCATCTGTTGTTCCTCCTATCATGTTTTCTTTGGAAAGAATGTGCCAAAAGTATTTCCATTTGAAACCGTTAGTGGTTGGTCCAGGAACGAAAACAGGCTTAAACATAAAGTATGATAATCCGAAGGAAGTAGGAGCTGATCGCATTGTCAATGCAGTCGCGGCTATACATGAATATGGAAGTCCGTTGATTGTGGTAGATTTCGGTACAGCTACAACCTTCTGTTATATAAATGAACACAAGCAATATATGGGTGGAGCGATAGCGCCTGGGATTAATATTGCAACAGAAGCTTTGTATTCTAAAGCGGCTAAGCTGCCGCGTATTGAAATTGCGCGCCCTGAAGGGGTTATTGGAAAAAATACTGTTTCTGCCATGCAATCAGGGATTCTTTTCGGTTATGTAGGACAGGTTGAGGGAATCGTTAAACGAATGAAGGAAGAAAGCGTTGTTCAGCCAAAGGTCATTGCTACAGGAGGATTAGCCAATCTTATAGCAAAAGAATCTAATATTATTGATGAAATCGATCCGTTTCTTACATTAAAGGGATTACAGCTTATTTATAAAAAAAATAAGGATACACTAAAATAAACAGAGATGTTCATAGTGAGCTATTTTAAACGGAATATTGAATCCGTTGATTAACTGATTGAAGATAAAGGAGTAAATTATGAGTGATTATTTAGTAAAAGCATTAGCGTTTGATGGTGAAGTTCGTGCGTATGCAGTAAGAAGTACAGAAACAGTGGGAGAAGGACAAAGAAGACACCATACTTGGCCAACTGCTTCCGCTGCTTTAGGTAGATCTTTAACGGCAACAGCGATGTTAGGAGCGATGCTTAAAGGAGATCAAAAATTAACGGTAAAAATCGATGGCGGTGGACCAATTGGTCTTATTCTAGTAGATGGTAATGCAAAAGGGGAAGTACGCGGATATGTTAGCAACCCTCAAGTTCATTTTGACTTAAATGAGCATGGGAAATTAGATGTAAGAAGAGCTGTTGGAACAGAAGGAACATTGTCAGTTGTAAAAGATATCGGAATGCGTGACTACTTTACAGGGCAGGTTCCAATCGTTTCTGGAGAGCTTGGAGAAGATTTTACTTATTATCTATTTAATTCTGAACAGGTACCTTCTTCTGTTGGAGTAGGAGTATTAGTGAATCCGGATAATAGTATCTTAGCTGCTGGAGGTTTTATTATTCAATTAATGCCTGGTGCGCAAGATGAAACGATTACGAAGATCGAAAAACGATTGAGTGAAATTCCGCCAATTTCTAAATTAATTGAAAAGGGCTTAACGCCAGAGGAACTTCTAGAAGAGATTTGTGGGCAAGATAATGTAAAAGTAATTGAAAAAATGCCAATTTCGTTTACATGCACATGCTCGAAAGAAAGATTTTCTCATGCGATAATCAGTTTAGGTCAAGCGGAAATCGAAGATATTATTGAAACAGATGGTCAAGCAGAAGCAGAATGTCATTTCTGTAATGAAAAATATATGTTTGCAAAAGAAGAACTAGAAAAATTACTAGAAGAAGCAAAATAAGAAAATAGATTAGGCGGTCTCAAAGAATGGTTAGCTATAAATCATTCCTGGAGGCTGTTTTTTTATGGTTTATAAAGGAGGTATGGAGACGGAGTAAATTTAGAAGTACGAAAGTAAGATCAATACACCTAATTCTGATGGAGATAGCGAGAATGATGAATGCTCCTGTAGGTAAGATGCCTTTCTTGGATGTAGGTATTGTTGTTATATAAAGTAGGATTTTTACAAAATCATCCTTATATTTTAATGATTAATTTTTCGGAAAATACAAACATATTGATTGACAAATGAAGGGGTTATTTGATAAATTAATATTATAAAACCAATTAAAATACTCGGAATAATAAGGAGAGATAGAAAATGTCAAAAATCGCAAATTCTGTAGTCGATCTTATCGGCGGAACACCTATAGTTAAATTAAACCGTTTAGTAGAAGATGAGTCCAGTGCAGACGTTTATTTAAAATTAGAATACATGAACCCGGGTAGCAGTGTAAAAGACCGTATTGCACTTGCAATGATTGAGGCAGCTGAAAAAAGTGGTGACTTAAAGGCTGACAGCACAATTATTGAGCCTACTAGTGGAAATACAGGAATTGGTCTTGCTATGGTTGCTGCAGCAAAAGGTTATCGTGCGATTTTGGTTATGCCAGAAACAATGAGTATCGAACGTCGTAGATTATTGAAAGCTTACGGTGCTGAATTAGTATTAACACCAGGACCCGAAGGAATGGGTGGAGCTATTCGTAAAGCAGAAGAATTAGCAAAAGAAAATGGCTATTTTATCCCACAACAATTTAAAAATATTTCTAATCCGGAAGTACATAGATTGACAACAGGACCAGAAATTATAGATGCTTTTGGCGACGAAGGTTTGGATGCATTTATTGCTGGTATTGGTACAGGCGGAACAATCACTGGTGCTGGGGAAGTACTAAAGGAAAAATATAAAGATATCAAAATTTATGCAGTAGAGCCTGCTGATTCTCCTGTTTTATCAGGCGGTAAGCCAGGTCCTCATAAAATTCAAGGAATCGGTGCTGGATTTGTTCCTGATATTTTAAATAGTGAAGTGTATGAAGGGATTATTCAAGTTTCAACAGAACAAGCTTTTGAGTATGCTCGTCGTGCAGGGAAAGAAGAAGGCGTGTTAGGTGGTATTTCTTCTGGTGCCGCTATTTATGCAGCTTTACAAGTAGCGAAAGAGTTAGGAAAAGGGAAAAAAGTATTAGCAATTATCCCAAGTAACGGAGAACGCTACCTAAGCACACCTCTTTATCAGTTTGATGAAGAATAAGCATAAAAGTTAAAAAAGCAAAAAGCCTCCTTTTAAAAGGGGGCTTTTTTGCTTTTTTACATAAAAAGAAGTATTACTTAATTAGGTAAGTAGATAGGTGATTTTTTTGTATTTCCCTTTATGCATCCTGTATGATGAGAACAGATAAATTTTGAAGGAGAGAAGCCTGATTGAAGAATTACAAGATATATAGTAAGACTATTTCTTTAACATATGAGCAGTTTTTTAAGCATTTTTTATCCCTTGTGGGGGATAAGTCGCATTATGTTTTATTAGAAAGCGGACGCGGTGGCAGATATAGCATTGGTGCTTTTTCGCCAGTTGTAAAAATGATCGGTAGAGATAATCGTTTAGAAGTGATAGATGAACAAAGAACTACATTCATTGAAGGAAATCCACTTCATTCGATAAAAAAAGTAATGAATCAATATGCTGTTGAGTCTAATTCGGAGCTACCTGATTTTCAAGGGGGTGCGCTAGGGTTTGTTAGTTACGATTATATCCGGTATATCGAAAAAATTCCTAATCAGACAATGGATGATATGGATATTCCTGATGTATTCTTTTTATTATTTGAAGAATGGTTTACTTATGATCACAAAGAAAATAAGCTATGGATTTCCGGTTTATATGTAGAAGGTCAGCTAGCTGTCATGCAGGATAAAATAGAAACCTATGCACTAGGATGGACAGTAGAGAATAAAGCGGAACATCTGCAAGGGGATATCGGGAAATCTGAGGGACTGAAGGTATCGATTGGAGATAATGAATTCCAACAATCAGTTCGCAAGATTCAGCAATATATTTCTGCGGGAGATGTATTCCAAGTTAACTTATCAGTTCGCCAAGCCAAGCCTTTGCATGTATCTGCGCTCGAGGTCTACAAACAACTGAGAGTTTTGAATCCTTCCCCATACATGGGCTATTTCCATACGCCTGATTTCCAGTTAGTTAGTGGTTCGCCAGAGCTTCTAGTCAAAAAGAAGGGGCAGGAAGTGAGTACACGACCGATAGCTGGAACGAGATCACGTGGGAAAAACGAAGCTGAGGATATGGCTCTTGCTCATGAATTGATGGAGAGCGAAAAGGAAAGAGCAGAGCATGTGATGCTAGTCGATCTAGAAAGAAATGATTTAGGCAGAGTGTGTGCATATGGGAGCGTTCAAGTAGATGAATTTATGGTAATCGAAAAGTATTCCCATGTGATGCATATCGTATCTAATGTGAAAGGGCAGCTAGCAGAAGATAAGGATGAGTATGATCTCATTGATAGCATGTTTCCAGGGGGAACGATAACAGGTGCACCGAAGGTACGGACGATGGAAATTATTGAAGAACTAGAGCCAGTTCGACGTGGACCGTATACTGGTTCTTTAGGATGGATTGGTTATAATCATGATGTAGAGCTAAATATTATGATTCGGACGATGCTGGTAAAGGAAAATCAGGCCTATGTTCAAGCTGGTGCAGGAATTGTGATTGATTCCATCCCTGCAAATGAATACAAGGAATCAATGAAAAAGGCCAGAGCACTGTGGAATGCGAAAGAATTAGCAGAAGAGAAATTAGGTGACATCGAATGATATACATGATTGATAACTATGATTCTTTCACTTATAATCTTGTGCAATACTTAGGTTCATTAGGACAAGAATTACAAGTGAAAAGAAATGATGAAACCTCTTTAGAAGAAATAAAAAAAGAAAACCCAGCATACTTGATGATTTCTCCAGGACCGTGTACACCTAATGAAGCAGGGATTAGTTTAGAGGCAATTCAATCCTTTGCTGGTGACATGCCAATCTTTGGTGTATGTTTGGGTCATCAAGCAATTGGGCAGGTTTTTGGAGGTGAAGTTGTACAAGCAGCTAATTTAATGCATGGAAAAACTTCGTTAATTTATCACGATAATAAAACTATTTTTCAAGGCTTGCCAAACCCTTTTTCCGCTACGCGCTATCATTCTTTGATTGTTAAAAAGGAAACATTGCCTTCTTGTTTAGAAATCTCTGCTTGGACAAAGGATGGGGAGATTATGGGTATTAGACATAATACACTTCCAGTTGAAGGGGTGCAGTTTCACCCAGAATCGATTATGACAGAGGTTGGCATGGAGTTATTGCAAAATTTCATTCAATATTATAAAGAAGGAAGTAAGCGATAAGATGTTTATGTACGTAAATGGGCAGGTTATTTGCGAGGAAGAAGCGGTTATCTCTGTTTTTGACCATGGGTTTATGTATGGACTAGGCTTATTTGAAACATTTCGTGTGTATGATGGACATCCTTTTCTATTGGATGATCATCTTTGCAGATTAAATGAAGCTTTACAAGAGATGAACATCCAAAAGTCTTTTGAAAGAGAAGAAGTAGTCACCATTATCCAAAGTCTATTGAAAAAAAACGATATTAAAAATGCTTATATTCGCTGGAATGTTTCAGCTGGAAATGGAATGATAGGACTCCAAACAGAGCCATATATAGAACCAAATACAATCGTGTATATAAAGCCCCTTCCTAAAGCAAATGGGATGGTGGAAAAAACGGGACAGATAGTGACGATTCCAAGAAATACACCAGAAGGGGCTTTTCGCTTAAAATCTCATCATTTTTTTAATAATACCCTGGCTAAACGAGAGATTGGCGCGGATATGACAATAGAAGGGGTTTTTTTAACAAAAGAAGGCTATGTTGCTGAAGGAATTACTTCTAATCTTTTTTGGGTCATCAATGAAATGCTTTATACTCCTAGCTTGCAAGCTGGTATATTAAATGGCATTACGAGACAGTTTGTCTTAAGCCTTGCAAAGAGCAAGGGTTTGGAAGTAAAGGAAGGTATGTTTCGGTTGGATGTGCTTGCACAGGCAGAAGAGGTATTTGCAACGAATTCTATTCAGGAGATAATCCCAATAAAAAAAATAGATGTATATGACTATAAAGGAGTGGGAGGCAAGGTTGTTGCTGAGCTTCATAAGGAATATAGAATGCATTCCACACAATTATGGTCGGCAGAAGAGCTAGGAGGAAAAAAGGAATGATAAACAAAATAGAGTGTGGTCCATACACATTGGATTTTGAACAAAAAACGTTGGTGATGGGTATTTTAAATGTAAATCCTGATTCCTTTTCTGATGGAGGGAAATATAACAAAATTGAAACAGCGTTAAATCGTGCGATCCAAATGGCGGAGGATGGAGCGGATATTATCGATATCGGCGGGGAATCTACAAGACCTGGTTATACTGAAATTTCAATAGAAGAAGAATTAGAACGAGTAATTCCAATTATTGAGCGACTAACGAGAGAGGTAGATATTCCTTTATCGATCGATACATATAAAGGAGAAGTGGCGAGACAGTCTTTGCAAGCAGGCGCGCATATAATCAATGATATATGGGGAGCAAAGAGAGATCTAAATATGTCCGCTATTTCAGCTGAATTTCAAGCTCCGATTATTTTAATGCATAATAGGGATAATCTTAACTACTTGTCTTTTTTAGAAGATGTAGTAGCTGACTTGCAGGAAAGTATTGATATCGCAAAAGCAGCAGGAGTCCCTCATGATAAAATCATTCTTGATCCAGGCATTGGCTTTGCGAAGGATTTAAACAGAAACTTAGAAATGATGCGCGGGTTAGATAAGCTTGTAGATATGGGGTATCCTGTGCTGCTTGCAACTTCAAGAAAATCATTGATTGGTAATGTGTTAAATTTACCTGTACCGGAACGAATGGAAGGAACTGGGGCTACTATTTGCTATGGTATTCAAAAAGGATGCCATATTATTCGTGTTCATGATGTGAAAGAAATGACACGAATGGCTCGTATGATGGATGCTTTAATGGGAAAGGGAGAATACAGTGGATAAGATAATATTAAATCAAATGGAATTCTATGGATATCATGGAGTTTTTAAAGAAGAGAATAAGCTAGGTCAGCGTTTTATCGTGGATTTACAAGCAGAAGTGGATTTAGCAAAGGCTGGAGAAACAGATGACTTACAATATTCGGTTAATTATGGTCAGCTTTTCTTTGATGTGAAGGAGATTGTTGAAGGAAAGCCGTATCAATTAATTGAAGCAGTTGCAGAAAATATTGCAAAGAAGCTTTTGGTATCTTATTCCCTTATTGAAAGCATAACCATTCGTATTATTAAACCAGACCCTCCGATTCCAGGACATTATAAATCGGTTGCGGTGGAAATTACGAGGAGCAGAAAAGGATGAATAATGTTTATTTATCATTAGGTTCAAATATAGGCAATCGATTTGAATACTTATATGAGGCTGTGCAAATGCTTCGTGATCATAGTCAAATTAATGTGGT
The DNA here is from genome assembly GCF_044704065.1 of Niallia tiangongensis. Taxonomy (NCBI): domain Bacteria; kingdom Bacillati; phylum Bacillota; class Bacilli; order Caryophanales; family Bacillaceae; genus Niallia; species Niallia tiangongensis. Next base: position 98,732 of record NZ_CP162613.1, read on the forward strand.
AAATATTTCATCTGTGTATGAGACCGACCCAGTGGGATATAAGGAACAAGCACTATTTTTGAATATTGTGGTACAGATTGAAACATCATTAAATCCTTATTCTGTATTAGAGGAATGCCAAAGTATCGAAAATGAACTTGGGAGAAAAAGGATAATTCGGTGGGGGCCCAGAACAATAGACCTTGACATTTTATTGTATAATCACGAAAATATAGTATCAGATAAGCTAATAATTCCACATCCAAGAATAGAAGAGCGAGCATTTGTTTTGGTTCCGCTAATAGAAATTGCTCCAGACATAAAGTTACCAAATAAATCAATGCTTTTAAAAAAAAGATTGAAGCTTTTGCCAGATAGAGAAGGAGTAAGGGTATGGAAACAACAGAAAAATGGGGAAGACGTATTCGAGCTTTTCGAAAACTAAAAGGATATACACAGGAAAGTCTAGCGAAAGAGCTACTCGTTTCTGTTTCTATTTTAGGGGAGATTGAGCGAGGTAATCGTATGCCTTCAGAAGAGATGATTGATTCTATTGTAGGTGTGCTAAAGATAACAAGGGAAGAATTAGATCCACATCAAAGTAAATAAGCGCTGCTCATCAAGGAGGTAAAAGATTGTTTAGAATAGGAAATGTTGAAATAAGCAACCGTGTTGTACTTGCACCAATGGCAGGAATTTCGAATTCTGCCTTTCGTTTAACAGTGAAAGAATTTGGGGCAGGTCTTGTTTGCGCGGAGATGATAAGTGATAAAGGGATTGTTTTAAAGAATAAGAAAACAATGGACATGCTTTATATAGACGAGCGCGAAAACCCATTAAGCTTACAGATTTTTGGTGGAGAAAAAGAAACGTTAGTGGAAGCGGCACAATTTGTTGATAAGAATACCAATGCGGATATTATCGATATTAATATGGGCTGTCCTGTGCCAAAGATTACAAAATGTGATGCGGGTGCTAGATGGTTGTTGGATCCAGATAAAATCTATGATATGGTTTCTGCTGTTGTAGAAAATGTAGATAAACCAGTAACGGTCAAAATGCGTATGGGATGGGATGAAGACCATATTTATGCGGTAAGAAATGCTCAGGCGGTTGAAAGTGCAGGTGGAGCAGCAGTTGCATTGCATGGTCGTACTCGTGTCCAATTATATGAAGGAACAGCAAATTGGGATATTATCCGTGAAGTAAAACAATCGATTAATATTCCTTTAATGGGAAACGGCGATGTGAAAACACCGCTGGATGCGAAAAGAATGCTAGATGAGACGGGCTGCGATGGTGTAATGGTTGGGAGAGCAGCACTAGGTAATCCGTGGATGATTTATAGTACTGTTAAGTATTTAGAAACTGGAGAATTGGTGGGTGATCCATCTGTTCGCGAGAAGATAGACGTGTGTATTCTTCACCTTGATCGTTTAATCAGCCTAAAGGGTGAGTATGTAGCAGTTAGAGAAATGCGAAAACATGCTGCGTGGTACTTAAAAGGTATTAAAGGAAATGCAAAAGCAAGGACTGCGGTTAATCAATGTGAAACAAGAGAACAGTTAGTAATATTATTAAATGCACTAGTATTAGAAGTAGAAGCGAGAGAGCAATCCGAAATCCAAGTGGGCTAATTTTGAAGGTAACTGTTTAAATTTCCTGTATTATGTGTAAAAATAAAGCTGTTGGATAAAAATCTGACAGTTTTTTTTCTTTTTTAGTGTCTGTAATCGTGACATTGTGTAGAATAATAAGGTATGTATAAAATTGAACGATTCCTTTTTTAGGTGATCATACATAAAAAGATAGTGGAGATGATTAAGCATGAGTCATGAAGAATTAAACTTAAATGACCAATTACTAGTTAGACGTAACAAAATGAATGAGTTACGCGAACAAGGAATAGATCCGTTTGGTAAACGTTTTGATAGAACTCATTTATCAGAAGCATTGAAAAAACAATATGAATCTCTAGAGAAAGAAGAGCTAGAGGAAAAAAATATTACTGTTACAATTGCCGGTAGAGTAATGACGAAAAGAGGAAAAGGAAAAGCTGGATTTGCTCATATTCAAGATCTTGAAGGACAAATTCAATTATATGTCCGTAAAGATAATGTAGGAGAAGAGCAATATGCTATTTTCAACTCTGTAGACTTAGGAGATATCGTTGGTGTAGAGGGTGTTTTATTTAAAACAAATGTAGGGGAACTTTCCATTAAAGTAAAAGATTTCACTCTGCTTACAAAAGCGTTGCGCCCGTTACCAGATAAATTCCACGGTTTAAAAGACATTGAACAACGTTATCGTCAACGTTATTTAGATTTAATTTCAAGTGAAGAAAGCAAGCATACATTTATTCTGCGCAGTAAGATTATTCAATCTATGCGCCGTTATCTAGACAGCCACGGTTATTTAGAAGTAGAAACACCGATGATGCATTCCATTGCAGGAGGAGCATCTGCGCGTCCTTTTATTACACATCATAATGCGTTAGATATGCCTTTATATATGCGTATTGCTATTGAACTTCACCTTAAAAGATTAATAGTTGGTGGATTAGAAAAAGTATATGAAATTGGTCGTGTATTCCGTAATGAAGGTGTATCAACCAGGCATAATCCGGAATTTACAATGATAGAACTTTATGAAGCCTATGCTGATTATCGAGATATTATGAGTCTTACAGAAAACTTAGTAGCTCATATTGCACAAGAAATCCATGGTTCAACTACAGTAGCATATGGAGATTATCAAGTTGATTTGAAGCCGGAATGGACAAGACTTCACATGGTAGATGCAATTAAGCAATATACAGGTGTAGATTTCTGGCCAGAGATGAGTGTTGAAGAGGCTAGAAAATTAGCAAAAGAAAATAATATAGAAATCAATGATAATATGACATATGGTCATATTGTTAATGAGTTCTTCGAGCAAAGAGTAGAAGAAAAATTAATCCAGCCTACATTCATTTACGGTCATCCGTTAGAAATTTCGCCATTGGCGAAGAAAAATGAGGAAGATCCTCGTTTTACAGATCGATTTGAATTATTCATCGTAGGAAGAGAGCATGCGAATGCCTTCACTGAATTAAATGATCCAATTGATCAAAGAGAAAGATTTGAAGCGCAATTAAAAGAGCGTGAGCAAGGAAATGACGAAGCGCACTTAATGGATGAGGATTTTGTAGAGGCATTAGAATATGGTATGCCTCCTACAGGTGGATTAGGAATTGGTATTGACCGTTTGGTTATGCTGTTAACAAATTCTCCGTCTATCAGAGATGTATTGTTATTCCCGTTGATGAGACATCGCTAATACAGAAACATGGTACCTACATGAAGGTACCATGTTTTTTATTTTCGAAAAAAGTTGTGTTCGATTTCTAATATATATTGATTCGCCTAAGGTCATGTAATAGAAGTGGAGGGTAGTGGGGGTATTTAGGGAGGGTGCAAGGTATTAAACTGAGGTAGACAGTACACTATAGAAGAGAGTGAAAGCGAAGGAGGAATTTAAGACGGATATTTGTAGTGTATTTGTTATTATATTTAAAAGTTAAATAACTCAACTTTCGCAGACCAAATTAGGCAGGTAAGCGCTGATGTAGCTCGGTAAACCTGCAATCCAATGTGATAGTTGATTTTTGAGTAATTTTTGTGTTTGTTTGTTTGTCTTCTTCAAGACATCTTGAAGAAGCTCGATTAATTGCTGTAATGCGACAGCCCAATCAAGTTCATTCACTTCGTCACACAGGTCGTAAAATAAACCACCTAATGTACGTTCATCTGTGTGGCAACGATTTTGCCACGAGAGAACAATGTATCTAGTAAAGACGATCGTTGTATGGCTGATGAGTAAGTCATACGAGCGTCCTTGAAACTCTTTTTGTAAACGAAGAAGTGACTTCGTCGTTTTAAAAAACACTTCAATATCCCAACGTATGCCGTAAATACGGACAATTTCTTGTTCAGATAGTGTGCAATCGGTGCTTAAAATGGCAAGCCACTCACTCTTCTTATTACGGTTTTGAACGAACACGACTTTAACGGGTACGCCATTTGCCATCGTCGTCGTGATTGAACGAAGTAGCCCTTTCTTTCCTTGAAGTGGCGTCGCAGATCGATAGAGTTGTTTTAAGGAAAGCATTTGTCCATTCACGTTGTAGCGTTGCTTGGCGTTCTTCACCATCCCAATCACATCAAGCCCTTGTTCAACGATAGCTTTAATAAGAGGTTGTTGAGTGAACCATGTGTCCATTAATACGTAAGACGCTTCAATTCCCTTGGATAACGCTCGTTCAATCATCGCCGGAATTTGGTCAGGTGCAGACTGTAACGCTTCTGTACGGCGTTTATAACCAGAACATCGCTTATCAACTTCTTCATTGATTCCGTTAATGGAAGATGTTTTTGAGCTTAGTAAAGAGAAGTCAATTGGCATGAAAGTATGCCCGTCTGACCAGCCTAATGTAAGCATTCGAAATCCTTTATAAAATCGCATTTTCAAAGAAGCATGATCAAAACAACGGGCAAGTAATTCAACATTTTTACTGCGATTACGATCAAACGTAGAGTCGTCAATAATGAGCACTTTTGGACGGTCCTTTGATGTAAGTACACTGACTTTTTGAATGGTAGCCGCACTAAAGTGTAAAAGAAATTTCCTCCAAGCAAACTTGGAGTGATTTAAAAATCGATAGACGGTATCTTTGCCTGGAAAACAATCATTCTTTTTGGATGTGACAAGGGCAAACCAATTTTTTTGATGGAAAATCAGACAAAAAACAAGCTGAAACAAATAGGCACATGAAAACCCAAAGCTTTTTCGAATACCTGCGCGACGCAGGTGTTTTGACACTTGCAATTCAGAGAATACAGCAGAAAGTTCATTTGGTAGTTGCTCACTCAAGTGTTTTTCCTTTATCATGGAGAAGGCACCTCTTCTTTGTGGTAATGGTTTCTAGTCAATTCCACTATACCAAAGAAGCAGGTGCTTTTTCTGTTTAAAAGCACTCGTCAAGTAACATAATTAATAGTTCTTAAAGCTTTGATAGACTTACTCAAATGTCAATTTTCAAGGTGCGAAAGTTGAGTTAAATAAGAAATAAAATACAATTAAATAATAAGAATATTTTTTCTTTTAAAAAGTAGTTGCATAGAGCGTGAAACGGTGGTATATTAATATTCGTTGCTGAAACAAGCAGTGATGAAAGAAAAAAAGAAATTAAAAAAGTGTTGACTTCGAGAATGGCTTCTGGTAATATTAAAAAGTCGCCGATGACGACATAAACAAATTGCTCTTTGAAAACTGAACAAACAAACGTCAACAATAATCATTTTATAACGAACGTTATAGAATGAAAACAACAAGTAATAAAAAAGCTAGAGTTTAGCAATGAGCTAATCAACTCTTTATTGGAGAGTTTGATCCTGGCTCAGGACGAACGCTGGCGGCGTGCCTAATACATGCAAGTCGAGCGGACTTTAAAAGCTTGCTTTTAAAGTTAGCGGCGGACGGGTGAGTAACACGTGGGCAACCTGCCTGTAAGACTGGGATAACTTCGGGAAACCGGAGCTAATACCGGATAATCCTTTTCTACTCATGTAGGAAAGCTGAAAGACGGTTTACGCTGTCACTTACAGATGGGCCCGCGGCGCATTAGCTAGTTGGTGAGGTAACGGCTCACCAAGGCAACGATGCGTAGCCGACCTGAGAGGGTGATCGGCCACACTGGGACTGAGACACGGCCCAGACTCCTACGGGAGGCAGCAGTAGGGAATCTTCCGCAATGGACGAAAGTCTGACGGAGCAACGCCGCGTGAGTGATGAAGGTTTTCGGATCGTAAAACTCTGTTGTTAGGGAAGAACAAGTACAAGAGTAACTGCTTGTACCTTGACGGTACCTAACCAGAAAGCCACGGCTAACTACGTGCCAGCAGCCGCGGTAATACGTAGGTGGCAAGCGTTGTCCGGAATTATTGGGCGTAAAGCGCGCGCAGGCGGTCCTTTAAGTCTGATGTGAAAGCCCACGGCTCAACCGTGGAGGGTCATTGGAAACTGGGGGACTTGAGTGCAGAAGAGAAGAGTGGAATTCCACGTGTAGCGGTGAAATGCGTAGAGATGTGGAGGAACACCAGTGGCGAAGGCGACTCTTTGGTCTGTAACTGACGCTGAGGCGCGAAAGCGTGGGGAGCAAACAGGATTAGATACCCTGGTAGTCCACGCCGTAAACGATGAGTGCTAAGTGTTAGAGGGTTTCCGCCCTTTAGTGCTGCAGCAAACGCATTAAGCACTCCGCCTGGGGAGTACGGCCGCAAGGCTGAAACTCAAAGGAATTGACGGGGGCCCGCACAAGCGGTGGAGCATGTGGTTTAATTCGAAGCAACGCGAAGAACCTTACCAGGTCTTGACATCCTCTGACACTCCTAGAGATAGGACGTTCCCCTTCGGGGGACAGAGTGACAGGTGGTGCATGGTTGTCGTCAGCTCGTGTCGTGAGATGTTGGGTTAAGTCCCGCAACGAGCGCAACCCTTGATCTTAGTTGCCAGCATTCAGTTGGGCACTCTAAGGTGACTGCCGGTGACAAACCGGAGGAAGGTGGGGATGACGTCAAATCATCATGCCCCTTATGACCTGGGCTACACACGTGCTACAATGGATGGTACAAAGGGCAGCAAAGCGGTGACGCCTAGCAAATCCCATAAAACCATTCTCAGTTCGGATTGTAGGCTGCAACTCGCCTACATGAAGCTGGAATCGCTAGTAATCGCGGATCAGCATGCCGCGGTGAATACGTTCCCGGGCCTTGTACACACCGCCCGTCACACCACGAGAGTTTGTAACACCCGAAGTCGGTGGGGTAACCGTAAGGAGCCAGCCGCCTAAGGTGGGATAGATGATTGGGGTGAAGTCGTAACAAGGTAGCCGTATCGGAAGGTGCGGCTGGATCACCTCCTTTCTAAGGAAAATGGAATTTACATTCCATCAAAGATTGTTGACGATTTGTTGTTCAGTTTTGAGGGAGCAATTCCTCAAAAACAGGCTTATAATAAGCCAATTGTTCCTTGAAAACTAGATTATGAATAGTAAAAACAAGAAAGAAACCGAGTAATCGCCATCTTAGATTCTCTATTTTAAATAGAAGAATTGAAATAAACTAAGGCTTTTAAGCCAATTAGTTAAGTTAGAAAGGGCGCACGGTGGATGCCTTGGCACTAGGAGCCGATGAAGGACGGGATTAACACCGATATGCTTTGGGGAGCTGTAAGTAAGCTTTGATCCAGAGATTTCCGAATGGGGAAACCCTCTATCCGTAATGGGATAGAATCTTTACCTGAATACATAGGGTACTGAAGGCAGACCCGGGGAACTGAAACATCTAAGTACCCGGAGGAAGAGAAAGCAAACGCGATTCCCTGAGTAGCGGCGAGCGAAACGGGATTAGCCCAAACCAAGAGGCTTGCCTCTTGGGGTTGTAGGACACTCTATATGGAGTTACAAAGGAACGGGGTAGACGAATCGATCTGGAAAGGTCAGTCGTAGAAGGTAAAAACCCTGTAGTCGAAACTTCGTTCCCTCTTGAGTGTATCCTGAGTACGGCGGGACACGAGAAATCCCGTCGGAAGCAGGGAGGACCATCTCCCAAGGCTAAATACTCCCTAGTGACCGATAGTGAACCAGTACCGTGAGGGAAAGGTGAAAAGCACCCCGGAAGGGGAGTGAAATAGATCCTGAAACCGTGTGCCTACAAGTAGTTAGAGCCCATTTATGGGTGATAGCGTGCCTTTTGTAGAATGAACCGGCGAGTTACGATTACATGCGAGGTTAAGTTGATAAGACGGAGCCGCAGCGAAAGCGAGTCTGAATAGGGCGAAATAGTATGTGGTTGTAGACCCGAAACCAGGTGATCTACCCATGTCCAGGGTGAAGTCCAGGTAACACTGGATGGAGGCCCGAACCCACGCACGTTGAAAAGTGCGGGGATGAGGTGTGGGTAGCGGAGAAATTCCAATCGAACTTGGAGATAGCTGGTTCTCTCCGAAATAGCTTTAGGGCTAGCCTCAAGATTTAGAGTATTGGAGGTAGAGCACTGTTTGGACTAGGGGCCCCCATCGGGTTACCGAATTCAGACAAACTCCGAATGCCAAATACTTATTCTTGGGAGTCAGACTACGAGTGATAAGATCCGTGGTCAAGAGGGAAACAGCCCAGACCACCAGCTAAGGTCCCAAAGTATACGTTAAGTGGAAAAGGATGTGGAGTTGCTTAGACAACCAGGATGTTGGCTTAGAAGCAGCCACCATTTAAAGAGTGCGTAATAGCTCACTGGTCGAGTGACTCTGCGCCGAAAATGTACCGGGGCTAAACGTATCACCGAAGCTGTGGATTGACATCTATGATGTCAGTGGTAGGAGAGCGTTCTAAGTGCGTCGAAGCTAGACCGTAAGGACTGGTGGAGCGCTTAGAAGTGAGAATGCCGGTATGAGTAGCGAAAGATGAGTGAGAATCTCATCCACCGAATGCCTAAGGTTTCCTGAGGAAGGCTCGTCCGCTCAGGGTTAGTCGGGACCTAAGCCGAGGCTGAAAAGCGTAGGCGATGGACAACAGGTTGATATTCCTGTACCACCTTTAAATCGTTTGAGCAATGGGGGGACGCAGGAGGATAGGGTAAGCGTGCTGTTGGATTAGCACGTCCAAGCAGTTAGGCCGGTAATGAGGCAAATCCCATTACCATAAAAGCGGAGCTGTGACGGCGAGGGAAATATAGTACCGAAGTTCCTGATTCCACACTGCCAAGAAAAGCCTCTAGCGAGATTTATGGTGCCCGTACCGCAAACCGACACAGGTAGGCGAGGAGAGAATCCTAAGGTGAGCGAGAGAACTCTCGTTAAGGAACTCGGCAAAATGACCCCGTAACTTCGGGAGAAGGGGTGCTCTTTTGGGTGTTAAAGCCCGAGAGAGCCGCAGTGAATAGGCCCAGGCGACTGTTTAGCAAAAACACAGGTCTCTGCGAAGCCGCAAGGCGAAGTATAGGGGCTGACACCTGCCCGGTGCTGGAAGGTTAAGAGGAGGGGTTAGCACGTTAAGTGCGAAGCTCTGAATTGAAGCCCCAGTAAACGGCGGCCGTAACTATAACGGTCCTAAGGTAGCGAAATTCCTTGTCGGGTAAGTTCCGACCCGCACGAAAGGTGTAACGATCTGGGCACTGTCTCAACGAGAGACTCGGTGAAATTATAGTACCTGTGAAGATGCAGGTTACCCGCGACAGGACGGAAAGACCCCGTGGAGCTTTACTGCAGCCTGATATTGAATTTTGGTACAGCTTGTACAGGATAGGTAGGAGCCTTGGAAGCCGGAGCGCTAGCTTCGGTGGAGGCATTGGTGGGATACTACCCTGGCTGTATTGACATTCTAACCCGCACCCCTTATCGGGGTGGGAGACAGTGTCAGGTGGGCAGTTTGACTGGGGCGGTCGCCTCCTAAAAAGTAACGGAGGCGCCCAAAGGTTCCCTCAGAATGGTTGGAAATCATTCGTAGAGTGTAAAGGCACAAGGGAGCTTGACTGCGAGACCTACAAGTCGAGCAGGGACGAAAGTCGGGCTTAGTGATCCGGTGGTTCCGCATGGAAGGGCCATCGCTCAACGGATAAAAGCTACCCCGGGGATAACAGGCTTATCTCCCCCAAGAGTCCACATCGACGGGGAGGTTTGGCACCTCGATGTCGGCTCATCGCATCCTGGGGCTGTAGTCGGTCCCAAGGGTTGGGCTGTTCGCCCATTAAAGCGGTACGCGAGCTGGGTTCAGAACGTCGTGAGACAGTTCGGTCCCTATCCGTCGTGGGCGTAGGAAATTTGAGAGGAGCTGTCCTTAGTACGAGAGGACCGGGATGGACGCACCGCTGGTGTACCAGTTGTCTTGCCAAAGGCATCGCTGGGTAGCTATGTGCGGAAGGGATAAGTGCTGAAAGCATCTAAGCATGAAGCCCCCCTCAAGATGAGATTTCCCATAGCGCAAGCTAGTAAGATCCCTGAAAGATGATCAGGTTGATAGGTCAGAGGTGGAAGCGTGGCGACATGTGGAGCTGACTGATACTAATAGATCGAGGACTTAACTAAAAACTCTTAGCGTAAGCTAAGAAAGATTACTTGTTTCTTATCTTTTACTTCATAATCTAGTTTTGAGGGAATAACTCTCAAAAATAAATAGTCTGGTGGCGATAGCGAGAAGGTCACACCCGTTCCCATACCGAACACGGAAGTTAAGCTTCTCAGCGCCGATGGTAGTTGGGGGTTCTCCCCCTGTGAGAGTAGGACGTCGCCAGGCGTTATATATGGAGGATTAGCTCAGCTGGGAGAGCATCTGCCTTACAAGCAGAGGGTCGGCGGTTCGATCCCGTCATCCTCCACCATTATTATTATTGGACAAACTATGATATGCCGGTTTAGCTCAATTGGTAGAGCAACTGACTTGTAATCAGTAGGTTGGGGGTTCAAGTCCTCTAGCCGGCACCACTTTATGAGCCATTAGCTCAGTTGGTAGAGCATCTGACTTTTAATCAGAGGGTCGGAGGTTCGAATCCTCCATGGCTCATCTTATTTTGTCTGCGGGTGTGGCGGAATTGGCAGACGCACTAGACTTAGGATCTAGCGCCGCAAGGCGTGGGGGTTCGACTCCCTTCACCCGCACCAATTAAATATACGCGGAAGTAGTTCAGTGGTAGAACACCACCTTGCCAAGGTGGGGGTCGCGGGTTCGAATCCCGTCTTCCGCTCCATAAAAAAACAATGCCGGGGTGGCGGAACTGGCAGACGCACAGGACTTAAAATCCTGCGGTAGGTGACTACCGTACCGGTTCGATTCCGGTCCTCGGCACCATTGTTTTTAAATTAATGCGCCCGTAGCTCAATTGGATAGAGCGTCTGACTACGGATCAGAAGGTTATGGGTTCGACTCCTTTCGGGCGCGCCATTATATTTCGGGAAGTAGCTCAGCTTGGTAGAGCACTTGGTTTGGGACCAAGGGGTCGCAGGTTCGAATCCTGTCTTCCCGACCATCATTGTTTGGGGCCTTAGCTCAGCTGGGAGAGCGCCTGCCTTGCACGCAGGAGGTCAGCGGTTCGATCCCGCTAGGCTCCACCAAAAAATAAAAAAGTATATTGACAGTGGTTTTAATAACTGTTATTATATAAAAGTTGCTTCTGATAGCAACAAACAAATTGCTCTTTGAAAACTGAACAAACAAACGTCAACAATAATCATTTTATAACGAACGTTATAGAATGAAAACAACAAGTAATAAAAAAGCTAGAGTTTAGCAATGAGCTAATCAACTCTTTATTGGAGAGTTTGATCCTGGCTCAGGACGAACGCTGGCGGCGTGCCTAATACATGCAAGTCGAGCGGACTTTAAAAGCTTGCTTTTAAAGTTAGCGGCGGACGGGTGAGTAACACGTGGGCAACCTGCCTGTAAGACTGGGATAACTTCGGGAAACCGGAGCTAATACCGGATAATCCTTTTCTACTCATGTAGGAAAGCTGAAAGACGGTTTACGCTGTCACTTACAGATGGGCCCGCGGCGCATTAGCTAGTTGGTGAGGTAACGGCTCACCAAGGCAACGATGCGTAGCCGACCTGAGAGGGTGATCGGCCACACTGGGACTGAGACACGGCCCAGACTCCTACGGGAGGCAGCAGTAGGGAATCTTCCGCAATGGACGAAAGTCTGACGGAGCAACGCCGCGTGAGTGATGAAGGTTTTCGGATCGTAAAACTCTGTTGTTAGGGAAGAACAAGTACAAGAGTAACTGCTTGTACCTTGACGGTACCTAACCAGAAAGCCACGGCTAACTACGTGCCAGCAGCCGCGGTAATACGTAGGTGGCAAGCGTTGTCCGGAATTATTGGGCGTAAAGCGCGCGCAGGCGGTCCTTTAAGTCTGATGTGAAAGCCCACGGCTCAACCGTGGAGGGTCATTGGAAACTGGGGGACTTGAGTGCAGAAGAGAAGAGTGGAATTCCACGTGTAGCGGTGAAATGCGTAGAGATGTGGAGGAACACCAGTGGCGAAGGCGACTCTTTGGTCTGTAACTGACGCTGAGGCGCGAAAGCGTGGGGAGCAAACAGGATTAGATACCCTGGTAGTCCACGCCGTAAACGATGAGTGCTAAGTGTTAGAGGGTTTCCGCCCTTTAGTGCTGCAGCAAACGCATTAAGCACTCCGCCTGGGGAGTACGGCCGCAAGGCTGAAACTCAAAGGAATTGACGGGGGCCCGCACAAGCGGTGGAGCATGTGGTTTAATTCGAAGCAACGCGAAGAACCTTACCAGGTCTTGACATCCTCTGACACTCCTAGAGATAGGACGTTCCCCTTCGGGGGACAGAGTGACAGGTGGTGCATGGTTGTCGTCAGCTCGTGTCGTGAGATGTTGGGTTAAGTCCCGCAACGAGCGCAACCCTTGATCTTAGTTGCCAGCATTCAGTTGGGCACTCTAAGGTGACTGCCGGTGACAAACCGGAGGAAGGTGGGGATGACGTCAAATCATCATGCCCCTTATGACCTGGGCTACACACGTGCTACAATGGATGGTACAAAGGGCAGCAAAGCGGTGACGCCTAGCAAATCCCATAAAACCATTCTCAGTTCGGATTGTAGGCTGCAACTCGCCTACATGAAGCTGGAATCGCTAGTAATCGCGGATCAGCATGCCGCGGTGAATACGTTCCCGGGCCTTGTACACACCGCCCGTCACACCACGAGAGTTTGTAACACCCGAAGTCGGTGGGGTAACCGTAAGGAGCCAGCCGCCTAAGGTGGGATAGATGATTGGGGTGAAGTCGTAACAAGGTAGCCGTATCGGAAGGTGCGGCTGGATCACCTCCTTTCTAAGGAAAATGGAATTTACATTCCATCAAAGATTGTTGACGATTTGTTGTTCAGTTTTGAGGGAGCAATTCCTCAAAAACAGGCTTATAATAAGCCAATTGTTCCTTGAAAACTAGATTATGAATAGTAAAAACAAGAAAGAAACCGAGTAATCGCCATCTTAGATTCTCTATTTTAAATAGAAGAATTGAAATAAACTAAGGCTTTTAAGCCAATTAGTTAAGTTAGAAAGGGCGCACGGTGGATGCCTTGGCACTAGGAGCCGATGAAGGACGGGATTAACACCGATATGCTTTGGGGAGCTGTAAGTAAGCTTTGATCCAGAGATTTCCGAATGGGGAAACCCTCTATCCGTAATGGGATAGAATCTTTACCTGAATACATAGGGTACTGAAGGCAGACCCGGGGAACTGAAACATCTAAGTACCCGGAGGAAGAGAAAGCAAACGCGATTCCCTGAGTAGCGGCGAGCGAAACGGGATTAGCCCAAACCAAGAGGCTTGCCTCTTGGGGTTGTAGGACACTCTATATGGAGTTACAAAGGAACGGGGTAGACGAATCGATCTGGAAAGGTCAGTCGTAGAAGGTAAAAACCCTGTAGTCGAAACTTCGTTCCCTCTTGAGTGTATCCTGAGTACGGCGGGACACGAGAAATCCCGTCGGAAGCAGGGAGGACCATCTCCCAAGGCTAAATACTCCCTAGTGACCGATAGTGAACCAGTACCGTGAGGGAAAGGTGAAAAGCACCCCGGAAGGGGAGTGAAATAGATCCTGAAACCGTGTGCCTACAAGTAGTTAGAGCCCATTTATGGGTGATAGCGTGCCTTTTGTAGAATGAACCGGCGAGTTACGATTACATGCGAGGTTAAGTTGATAAGACGGAGCCGCAGCGAAAGCGAGTCTGAATAGGGCGAAATAGTATGTGGTTGTAGACCCGAAACCAGGTGATCTACCCATGTCCAGGGTGAAGTCCAGGTAACACTGGATGGAGGCCCGAACCCACGCACGTTGAAAAGTGCGGGGATGAGGTGTGGGTAGCGGAGAAATTCCAATCGAACTTGGAGATAGCTGGTTCTCTCCGAAATAGCTTTAGGGCTAGCCTCAAGATTTAGAGTATTGGAGGTAGAGCACTGTTTGGACTAGGGGCCCCCATCGGGTTACCGAATTCAGACAAACTCCGAATGCCAAATACTTATTCTTGGGAGTCAGACTACGAGTGATAAGATCCGTGGTCAAGAGGGAAACAGCCCAGACCACCAGCTAAGGTCCCAAAGTATACGTTAAGTGGAAAAGGATGTGGAGTTGCTTAGACAACCAGGATGTTGGCTTAGAAGCAGCCACCATTTAAAGAGTGCGTAATAGCTCACTGGTCGAGTGACTCTGCGCCGAAAATGTACCGGGGCTAAACGTATCACCGAAGCTGTGGATTGACATCTATGATGTCAGTGGTAGGAGAGCGTTCTAAGTGCGTCGAAGCTAGACCGTAAGGACTGGTGGAGCGCTTAGAAGTGAGAATGCCGGTATGAGTAGCGAAAGATGAGTGAGAATCTCATCCACCGAATGCCTAAGGTTTCCTGAGGAAGGCTCGTCCGCTCAGGGTTAGTCGGGACCTAAGCCGAGGCTGAAAAGCGTAGGCGATGGACAACAGGTTGATATTCCTGTACCACCTTTAAATCGTTTGAGCAATGGGGGGACGCAGGAGGATAGGGTAAGCGTGCTGTTGGATTAGCACGTCCAAGCAGTTAGGCCGGTAATGAGGCAAATCCCATTACCATAAAAGCGGAGCTGTGACGGCGAGGGAAATATAGTACCGAAGTTCCTGATTCCACACTGCCAAGAAAAGCCTCTAGCGAGATTTATGGTGCCCGTACCGCAAACCGACACAGGTAGGCGAGGAGAGAATCCTAAGGTGAGCGAGAGAACTCTCGTTAAGGAACTCGGCAAAATGACCCCGTAACTTCGGGAGAAGGGGTGCTCTTTTGGGTGTTAAAGCCCGAGAGAGCCGCAGTGAATAGGCCCAGGCGACTGTTTAGCAAAAACACAGGTCTCTGCGAAGCCGCAAGGCGAAGTATAGGGGCTGACACCTGCCCGGTGCTGGAAGGTTAAGAGGAGGGGTTAGCACGTTAAGTGCGAAGCTCTGAATTGAAGCCCCAGTAAACGGCGGCCGTAACTATAACGGTCCTAAGGTAGCGAAATTCCTTGTCGGGTAAGTTCCGACCCGCACGAAAGGTGTAACGATCTGGGCACTGTCTCAACGAGAGACTCGGTGAAATTATAGTACCTGTGAAGATGCAGGTTACCCGCGACAGGACGGAAAGACCCCGTGGAGCTTTACTGCAGCCTGATATTGAATTTTGGTACAGCTTGTACAGGATAGGTAGGAGCCTTGGAAGCCGGAGCGCTAGCTTCGGTGGAGGCATTGGTGGGATACTACCCTGGCTGTATTGACATTCTAACCCGCACCCCTTATCGGGGTGGGAGACAGTGTCAGGTGGGCAGTTTGACTGGGGCGGTCGCCTCCTAAAAAGTAACGGAGGCGCCCAAAGGTTCCCTCAGAATGGTTGGAAATCATTCGTAGAGTGTAAAGGCACAAGGGAGCTTGACTGCGAGACCTACAAGTCGAGCAGGGACGAAAGTCGGGCTTAGTGATCCGGTGGTTCCGCATGGAAGGGCCATCGCTCAACGGATAAAAGCTACCCCGGGGATAACAGGCTTATCTCCCCCAAGAGTCCACATCGACGGGGAGGTTTGGCACCTCGATGTCGGCTCATCGCATCCTGGGGCTGTAGTCGGTCCCAAGGGTTGGGCTGTTCGCCCATTAAAGCGGTACGCGAGCTGGGTTCAGAACGTCGTGAGACAGTTCGGTCCCTATCCGTCGTGGGCGTAGGAAATTTGAGAGGAGCTGTCCTTAGTACGAGAGGACCGGGATGGACGCACCGCTGGTGTACCAGTTGTCTTGCCAAAGGCATCGCTGGGTAGCTATGTGCGGAAGGGATAAGTGCTGAAAGCATCTAAGCATGAAGCCCCCCTCAAGATGAGATTTCCCATAGCGCAAGCTAGTAAGATCCCTGAAAGATGATCAGGTTGATAGGTCAGAGGTGGAAGCGTGGCGACATGTGGAGCTGACTGATACTAATAGATCGAGGACTTAACTAAAAACTCTTAGCGTAAGCTAAGAAAGATTACTTGTTTCTTATCTTTTACTTCATAATCTAGTTTTGAGGGAATAACTCTCAAAAATAAATAGTCTGGTGGCGATAGCGAGAAGGTCACACCCGTTCCCATACCGAACACGGAAGTTAAGCTTCTCAGCGCCGATGGTAGTTGGGGGTTCTCCCCCTGTGAGAGTAGGACGTCGCCAGGCTGTCAAAAAGTTCTAAAAGCTTAATGCTTTTAGGGCTTTTTTATTTTAATTATCTTTTTTATATTTCCCCCCAAATGTATTATTCCTTTTAAATTCCTTCCGCTTTGATATGTATAAATATACCATTATTTATTCTATTAAGATAAGCCCCAACAAATTATTCAAACTTGAAAATTGTGATAAATCAGACTATAGTTAATATAATCTTATACACACTCTCCTCTGTGACATGAAAGAATGATGATAGCAGGTTTGGAATGACTAAAAAATGGGAAAATTAATAAAACGTCTTCCTTGCTAAATATTATTTTTATCGTGTATAATTATAGTCAAATATAGTCAAAGTCAGAAGGGGGAGGCTTGGTGAGAAATATTTCGGATATAATTGAGCATTACTTAAAAGAAGTATTAGAAATGAGCGAAAAATCATTAGTGGAAATAAAGCGAAGTGAAATCGCCGATAAATTTGAGTGTGTGCCATCACAAATTAATTATGTCATTAATACTCGTTTCACTATTGAAAAGGGGTATGTTGTTGAAAGTAAACGTGGTGGCGGTGGTTTCATTCGAATTATGAAAGTTCAAACATATGATCATGCCCATTTAATTGATCAATTACTATCCCTTATTCAAAGTCGGATACCTCAAAATAGTGCGGAAGATTTAATTCTTCGACTAGTAGAAGAAGATGTTATTAATAAGCGAGAAGCAAAGATTATGTTAAGTGTAATCGATCGCTCTGTATTATATTTAGAATTACCTTATCGAGATGAATTAAGAGCAAGATTATTAAAGGCGATGTTAACATCATTAAAATACAAATAACATCCCAGTTTTTAAATTGAGGTGAGAAATATGATGTGTTCTGAATGTAATCAAAGACCAGCTACTCTACATTTTTCAAAAAATATTAATGGGAATAAGACAGAGTTTCATCTCTGTGAGCATTGTGCAAAAGAAAATGGCGATATGTTTATGATAAATGGGGCATCTGGTTTATCTTTAAACAGTTTATTGGCTGGATTACTAAATATAGAGCCAAGTTTCCAACACATCACGGAGGATACTTATAAGCGACAGCAGCCTTTACAGTGTAAAGAGTGCCAGATGACATTTTCTCAATTCAGGAAAATTGGTAAATTAGGATGTCCTCACTGTTACGATACATTTAAAGAACAATTGCTGCCATTCATTAAACGATTGCATGGTGGCAATGTTGAGCATAAAGGAAAAATTCCAGAAAGAATAGGCGGCCATTATCTCATTAAAAAGGAAATTGACCAGTTACGAATGGAGATCAAGGAACTGATTAATAGGGAAGAGTTTGAAAAAGCAGCAGTTATTCGAGATGAAATAAAACATAAAGAAAAACAGTTAACTTCTTTAAATGAGGGAGGGGAGTAACGTGTCTTTAGAAAAATTTATAAGTAAAGCACGGACTTCGTGGATGAGTTCCGATGGACCAGACTCTGAAATTGTTCTTACCTCTCGGATTCGATTAGCTAGGAATATACAGAGCGTGAAATTTCCTCTTTTATTTTCAAAAGAAGAAGCTGATAATGTGATCCAGCAGGTAGAGGATTCTTTATTAAAGCAATCTGATCAATCTATTAGAGAGCTGGAATTGCTTGCAATGAGTGAATTAAACACATTAGAGAAAAGAGTTCTCGTAGAAAAGCATCTAATTAGTCCTCAACTTGCTGACCAATCTCCTTATGGAGCTGTCATATTATCAGAAGATGAAGAGTTAAGTATCATGATTAATGAAGAGGATCATATTCGAATTCAGTGTATAAAGCCTGGTCTCCAAATAGATGAAGCGTTTAAAGAGGCTGATTCAATAGATGATTTAATAGAAAAAAAGATAGATTATGCTTATCATACAGAAATGGGATATTTAACAAGCTGTCCGACTAATATTGGAACAGGTTTAAGAGCTTCTGTAATGATGCATTTACCAGGAATGGTGTTAACGCAACAAATGAGTCGCATTATTCCGGCTATTCAACAACTTGGCTTAGTGGTTAGAGGTATTTATGGGGAAGGCAGCGAGGCTCTAGGGAATATTTTCCAGATATCCAATCAAATAACTTTAGGAAGATCTGAAAAAGACATCATGGAGGAACTGAAAAGTGTTGTTACTCAGTTAATTGAGCAAGAAAAAGGAGCAAGAAATGCATTAGCACAAACCTCTAACATACAATTAGAAGATAGAGTTTTCCGTTCCTATGGAATACTACGCAATAGTCGTATTATGGAAACAAAGGAAGCGGCTAAATGCCTATCGGATGTTAGATTAGGTATTGATATGGGATATATTAAGAATATATCAAAAAGTATCCTTAATGAATTAATGATTCTTACTCAGCCAGGATTTTTACAACTTTACGCAGGAGAACAGATGAATCCAAATGATCGCGATATACGTCGTGCATCCTTAATAAGAGAAAGATTAAAATTGGAAGCAGAATAAAGATTCTAAGGAGGATGAAAGTATGATGTTTGGCCGATTTACAGAAAGAGCGCAGAAGGTATTAGCACTTTCCCAGGAAGAAGCAATTCGCTTAGGTCATAATAATATTGGTACAGAGCATATTTTACTTGGGTTAGTTCGTGAAGGGGAAGGAATCGCAGCCAAGGCTTTACAGGCGCTTGGATTAGGTGCTGAAAAAATTCAAGAGGAAGTAGAAAATTTGATCGGCCGTGGGCAAGATGCAGCACAAACTATTCATTATACACCAAGAGCTAAAAAAGTAATTGAACTATCGATGGATGAAGCAAGAAAATTAGGTCATTCTTATGTTGGTACAGAACATATCCTTTTAGGTTTAATTAGAGAAGGGGAGGGGGTAGCTGCTAGAGTATTAAATAATCTAGGTGTAAGCCTAAATAAAGCTCGTCAACAAGTACTGCAGTTACTTGGAAGTAGTGAGGCTGGCAATCATCCAGGTGGCTCGGCAGCTAGTGCTAATACTCCAACTCTTGATAGCTTAGCTCGTGATTTAACAGCTATTGCAAGAGAAGGAAGTCTTGATCCAGTTATCGGTAGAAGCAAGGAAATCCAACGTGTTATTGAAGTGTTAAGCAGACGAACAAAAAATAATCCTGTATTAATAGGGGAACCAGGTGTTGGTAAAACAGCTATTGCCGAAGGTCTTGCACAACAAATTATTCAAAATGAAGTTCCGGAAATTTTAAGGGATAAACGTGTTATGACATTGGATATGGGTACAGTTGTGGCTGGTACGAAATATCGTGGTGAATTTGAAGATCGTTTAAAGAAAGTAATGGATGAAATTCGCCAGGCTGGTAATATTATTCTATTCATTGATGAGTTGCATACTTTAATTGGTGCAGGTGGGGCAGAAGGGGCTATCGATGCTTCTAATATTCTAAAACCATCTTTAGCTAGAGGTGAGCTTCAATGTATTGGTGCTACTACATTAGATGAATATCGTAAATATATTGAAAAAGATGCGGCTTTAGAAAGAAGATTCCAGCCTATTACTGTAGATGAACCTACTAGTGAAGAATCTATTCAAATTTTAAAAGGATTAAGGGATCGATATGAAGCACATCATCGTGTTTCTATTACAGATGAAGCGATTGATGCAGCTGTGAAATTATCTGATCGCTATATTTCTGATCGTTTCTTACCAGATAAAGCAATTGATTTGATTGATGAGGCTGGTTCTAAGGTTCGTTTAAGATCCTATACAACTCCGCCTAATTTAAAAGAGTTGGAAGTAAAGTTAGAGGAAGTACGCAAAGAAAAGGATGCTTCTGTTCAAAGTCAGGAATTCGAGAAGGCGGCATCTTTACGTGATACAGAACAAAGGTTAAGAGAACAATTAGAAGAGACGAAGAAGAATTGGAAAGAAAAGCAGGGACAAGAAAATACAGAAGTGACAGTGGAAGATATTGCGAGTGTTGTTTCTAGCTGGACTGGAATACCTGTATCTAAGCTTGCACAAACGGAAACAGATAAGTTATTAAACATGGAAAATATTCTTCACAATCGAGTAATTGGTCAAGAAGAAGCAGTAATTGCGATTTCTAAAGCGGTAAGACGTGCTAGAGCTGGATTAAAAGATCCAAAGAGACCAATTGGCTCCTTTATTTTCCTTGGTCCTACTGGGGTAGGTAAAACGGAGCTTGCTCGTGCTCTTGCGGAGTCTATGTTTGGGGATGAAGATGCGATGATTCGTATCGATATGTCTGAATACATGGAGAAGCACTCCACTTCAAGATTAGTAGGATCACCTCCAGGGTATGTTGGGTATGAAGAAGGCGGACAATTAACGGAGAAAGTAAGAAGAAAACCATATTCTGTTGTGCTTTTAGATGAAATTGAGAAGGCACATCCTGATGTATTTAATATCTTACTTCAAGTGCTAGAAGATGGTCGCTTAACAGACTCAAAAGGAAGAACGGTTGATTTCCGTAATACTGTATTAATTATGACTTCTAATGTTGGTGCTTCTGCGTTAAAACAAAATAAATATGTTGGTTTCAACGTTCAGGATGGAGACCAAGATTATAAAGATATGAAGGGCAAAGTAATGGAAGAGCTAAAAAGAGCATTCCGTCCAGAGTTCTTAAACCGTATCGATGAGACAATTGTTTTCCATGCATTAGAGAAGAAGCATTTAAAGGAAATCGTAACTTTAATGGCAGATCAGTTAGTTAAACGCCTAGCAGAGATGGATATTCAATTAGCCATTACAGAAGCTGCAAAAGAAAAAATTGCAGAAGAAGGTTATGATCCAGAGTATGGAGCAAGACCACTTCGTCGTGCAATACAAAGGCATGTAGAGGACCGATTATCTGAAGAGCTTTTAAAAGGAACCGTATTAACTGGTCAACAGATTGAATTAGATGTAGAAAATGGTGAGTTCACAGTAAAGGTAAATGGAGCAGAGCCAGCAGTAAATCTGCAAAAATAATAAGCGAATAGATTAATATAAGTGACACACGTATTACAGCTTCCTGCGTGTGTCCTTTCTTTATTTAATAAAATATAGGGAAAAGATAACCGTCTAAGTATTCGAATAGAAACAAATCAGGAATACATATCATTAGGATGGGAGAAATTAGTAGACGAAAGGAAAAGGGTGCTGAACATGGCCAAGAGGAAAACAAAATTTCTTTGTCAGGATTGCGGATATGAATCTGCAAAATGGATGGGGAAATGCCCAGGGTGCGGCAACTGGAATACAATGGTGGAAGAAGTAGAGAAAGGCGCTGTTCAAAGAAAAGGAGCGTTCGCCCACTCAGCTACCAGTACGATTGCTGCAAAACCGATTCCTATAACAAGTATTGAAACTGTTAATGAACCAAGAATTTATACAGATTTAACCGAATTAAATCGTGTGCTTGGAGGAGGTATAGTTCGTGGTTCACTCGTATTAATAGGAGGGGATCCAGGGATAGGGAAGTCAACACTTCTATTACAAGTCTCCTCTCAGTTGGCACAGAAAAAGCACTCTGTTTTATATGTATCTGGGGAGGAATCCCAGAAGCAAACAAAGTTAAGAGCGGACCGCTTAGGAGTAGTTTCAGACCATTTGCTTGTTTATTCGGAAACCAATCTAGAAGATATAAGTAGAACGATTGAAAATACAAATGTAGAGTTTGTCGTTATTGATTCTATTCAAACAATCTATCATCCGGAAGTTACTTCCGCACCTGGAAGTGTTTCTCAAGTTAGAGAATGTACAGCGGAATTAATGCGAATTGGAAAAACAAAAGGAATAGCAATTTTTATTGTAGGACATGTAACAAAAGAAGGCTCTATCGCAGGTCCAAGATTGTTAGAACATATGGTGGATACTGTTTTGTATTTCGAGGGAGAAAGGCATCATACATATCGCATTTTGCGAGCAGTAAAGAATCGTTTTGGCTCTACCAATGAGATGGGCATTTTTGAGATGAAGGAATTTGGTCTTGAAGAAGTGGAGAATCCATCTGAAATTTTCCTGGAAGAGCGTTCACAAGGTGCCGCTGGTTCAACCGTTGTAGCATCAATGGAAGGGACAAGACCTGTACTTGTTGAAATCCAAGCATTGATATCACCGACTAGCTTCGGAAATCCAAGGAGGATGGCGACAGGGATAGATCATAACAGAGTCCCGCTTTTAATGGCAGTATTAGAAAAAAGAGTAGGGATGTTATTACAGAATCAGGATGCATATTTAAAAGTAGCTGGTGGTGTAAAACTGGATGAGCCTGCTATTGATTTAGCAATCGCAGTAAGTATTGCCTCAAGCTTTAGAGATAAACCGACTAGAGCAACGGATTGTATTATAGGAGAAGTTGGTTTAACAGGAGAAGTGAGAAGGGTTTCTCGTATTGAACAAAGAGTACAAGAGGCTGCTAAACTTGGGTTTGAACGTGTTATTATTCCATCAAATAATTTAAGTGGTTTAAAGGCTCCAGAGGGAATCGAGGTTGTTGGAGTTAATACAGTGGCAGAAGCATTAACAGCGGCATTGGGGCATTAATTTAGAAAAAATACATTGATGTGAATTTTCAGTTGTGTTAAAATGGAATATTTATTTATTTGACAGGAATTTATTTTTAATGCTAATCTAGTTTTATCAAATAAAATAGGTATTTATCTCTTTGTCTGTGTTAAATTTCCAATTTATAGTAGGGGATTATGTGCTTTTTCTATGTATCTTCCTTAATCAAGAATTTTTATAGATGGATACGAAGGCGGAATTTGAAGTATATTATTATTTCCCGCGCAATGTATAAGGAGCGCATCATTATTAACACTAGTATTTGGCATAGTCATCATATCTATAAAAATAACTTTTTCATTACAAATAAAAAATTCCTGTAATATTAGGTTTCAAAACTGGGAATTTGTTTATAATGTGAAAGAGGAGGTGGAAGTATTGTTAAAACGCATTGTTCAAATTTGTTTTTTAATTATTGGAGGAACAATAGGATTTTTATTCATTCCTGATTTATTCTCAATAATGTCCATTGATCATGATCTTATTAATAACGCATATGTATCAGCAATACTTGGTGCCATTATTTTTTATCTTATTACTTTTTGGGCGGTTGATTATATTGTTAACTTTATCAAGTTCTTGGAAGAATCGATTGTAAAGGCTCCAATAACGGATATAATTTTTGGAAGTGTTGGAATAGGGTTTGGGTTAACATTAGCCTTTTTAGTAGGGTATGCGTTAACGTCTGTTCCTGTGCTTAATACTGTCGCTCCAATCCTTTTATCATTACTTTTTGGATATTTAGGTTTTCAAGTTGGATTTAAGAAGAGAGATGAACTATTGACCCTCTTCACAGCAAGAAAGAAAAAAGTAGTGGAAGAAGAACCCTTAAAAGTTGAGAAAAGTAATTTAAAAATATTGGATACTAGTGTTATTATTGATGGAAGAATAGCTGATATTTGTCAAACAGGATTCTTAGAGGGCACAATTGTTATTCCGCAATTTGTTCTTGGGGAGCTTCAGCATATAGCAGATTCATCAGATGCGCTTAAACGTAATCGAGGAAGAAGAGGATTAGATATTCTTAATCGGATACAAAAGGAATTAGCGATTAAAGTGGAAATTTACGAAGGTGATTTTGAAGATATCGCAGAAGTAGATAGTAAACTAGTTAAATTAGCTAAATTAACAAATGGCGTTGTTGTAACGAATGATTTTAACCTAAATAAAGTTTGTGAACTGCAGAAGGTTGCTGTTCTTAATATTAATGACTTGGCAAACGCTGTAAAACCGGTTGTTCTTCCTGGTGAAGAGATGAAAATCCAAATTATCAAAGACGGGAAAGAGCATAATCAAGGTGTTGCATATCTAGATGATGGAACAATGATTGTTGTAGAAGAAGGACGCAATTATATTGGAAAGCATATAGATGTTCTTGTAACAAGCGTTTTGCAGACGTCTGCGGGTCGAATGATTTTTGCTAAACCAAAGTTATTAGAAAAAGCATTGTAAGAATAGGGGTTAGTTACATGGCTTATGAAGTCATTATTCCGGCGGCTGGACAAGGAAAACGAATGGGACTAGGAAAGAATAAGTTGTTTCTTGAGCTAGACCATTTACCAGTATTTATTCATACCTTAATTGTTTTCGAAAATGATCCAAACTGTAATGGAATTTGGTTGGTAGTTAGTTCAGACGATAAAAAACAAATGAATGAATTAGTAAAGAAATATGCAATTACGAAAGTTACTGCACTAATTGAGGGTGGTAGCGAAAGACAACACAGTGTCTACCATGCAGTAAAGGAAATACCGGATGATACGATTGTTCTTGTTCATGATGCGGCTAGACCTTTTATTCAAACAGATCAAATAGCTAGATTGACAAAGGTTGCAGAGGAAATTGGCGCAGCTGTTTTAGCAGTACCAATTAAAGATACTGTCAAAAAGGTTGATGGTGATTTGGTAGTGGAAACAGTTGAGCGTTCAAGCTTGTGGGCTATTCAGACCCCACAAGCTTTTCGCATTTCCATTTTAAAAGATGCACATGAAAAAGCGGTTGTAGATACATATATAGGTACAGATGATGCTAGTTTGGTGGAGAGATTAGGACAAGCTGTTCATATTGTTGAAGGAAACTATGACAATATTAAATTGACGACTCCAGAAGATTTGTACTTTGCTGAAGCGATAGTGGCGAAGCGAAGAACAAAGAATTAGGTGTGCGAGAAATATTTTATAATAAGGGAAAAAGACTGGAGGAGTTTTAAGATGTTTCGGATTGGACAGGGGTTTGACGTTCATCAATTAGTAGCCGGGAGGCCGCTTATTATCGGTGGGATAGAAATACCGCATGAAAAGGGACTATTAGGACACTCTGATGCAGATGTTTTATTACATACGATTGCGGATGCCTGTTTAGGCGCTATTGGAGAAGGGGATATTGGAAAGCATTTTCCAGATACGGATGAAGCATTTAAAGATGCTGATTCAGCAAGACTATTGCAGCATGTATGGCAAATAGTGAAAGAAAAAGGCTATAAATTAGTAAATGCTGATTGTACGATTATGGCACAGCAACCTAAAATGGCACCCCATATTCAGGCAATGCAAGCAAGGATTGCGGAATTACTCGAAACAGAACAGGAAAATGTAAATGTAAAAGCGACTACGACAGAGAAATTAGGGTTTACTGGAAGAGGAGAAGGGATTGCTTCACAAGCGGTTGTATTACTCCAAAAAAGAAATGTATAAATGATAGGTAATTAAGGGCGAACACCTTTTAAAGGAAAAAGCAAAGTGATAGAATAGATTAGAAAAAGCGTAAGTAATCAAGGAGGCACAAGCATGTCTAACGAAATTCGTGTTCGTTATGCTCCAAGTCCAACAGGACATCTGCATATTGGGAATGCGCGTACAGCATTATTTAATTATTTATTTGCACGTAGTAAAGGCGGAAAGTTTATCATCCGCATTGAAGATACGGATAAAAAAAGAAATATTCAAGGCGGAGAAGAAAGTCAGTTAAAATATTTGAAATGGCTTGGAATGGACTGGGATGAGAGTACGGATGTTGGTGGAGAATATGGACCGTATCGTCAGTCTGAAAGAAATGATATTTACAAAAAGTACTACACGGAATTATTGGAAAAAGGACTTGCATATAAATGTTATTGTACGGAAGAAGAAATTGAAGCAGAAAGAGAAGAGCAAGTAAGCAGAGGAGAAACACCTAAGTATTCAGGAAAATGCCGCCATTTAACAAAAGAACAGCAGGAGAAATTAGAAGCTGAGGGAAGACAGCCTAGTATTCGAATTCGTGTTCCTGAAAATGTTGTTTATGAATTTAATGATATGGTTAAAGGGGACGTTTCTTTTGAATCAGAAACAATTGGCGATTATGTCATTGTTAAAAAGGACGGTACTCCAACATATAATTTTGCTGTGTCTATTGATGATCATTTAATGGAAATCACCCATGTTTTACGTGGAGATGATCATATTACCAATACACCAAAACAATTAATGCTTTATGACGCGTTTGGTTGGGAAAGACCGATATTTGGGCATATGACTTTAATTGTCAATGAAAGCAGAAAGAAATTGAGTAAACGTGACGAATCCATTATTCAATTTATTGAGCAATATGAAGAATTAGGCTATTTACCTGAAGCGTTATTCAATTTTATTGCTCTATTAGGCTGGTCACCAGAAGGCGAAGAGGAATTATTCTCTATCGAAGAATTTATTCGTATTTTTGACCCAACGAGATTGTCTAAATCTCCTGCGCTATTTGATCAAAATAAATTGGCATGGATGAATAATCAATATATTAAAAAGGCGGATATAGAGACAGTTGTTCGTCTAGCTGTTCCTCATTTAGAAAAAGCTGGTTTAGTGAATGAAAATCGTTCTGCTGAAGAAAAAGCATGGGTGAATAATTTGGTTGGTTTATATCAAGAACAAATGAGCTGTGGAGCAGATATTGTAGACTTATCTACTTTGTTCTTTAGTGATGAAATCCATTATGATGAAGAAGCAAAAGAAGTTTTAGCTGGGGAACAGGTTCCTGCAGTAGTACAAGCCTTTAAAGAGGCGTTAGCTGAAATGTCGGAATGGAGTGCGGATCAGATAAAGGCTTCCATCAAAGCAGTTCAAAAGGCTACTGGCCAAAAGGGTAAAAACTTATTTATGCCAATTCGAGTAGCTACAACTGGACAAACCCATGGACCAGATTTACCAAAAGCAATTGAGCTTCTAGGAAAAGAAAAAATTGATGTTAGATTAACGGCATTAATTAGTTAACATTTGTAGGGAAATGTAATATAGTAATAGGAAAGCTATATAGAAAAATCGTAGATGAGGAAAAGTAAAAAAGGAGAAGCTTATTAGAGAGAATCATCACCCGGCTGAAAGTGATTCAAGTAACCTCTTTTTTGAAGTGCGCCTCAGAGTCCTGTATCGAAAAAAATGTTTTTAGTAGATAGAGGCGGAGCCTATCCGTTAACAGGGATGAGTGGAGATTATTGTGATGAGCGATAGTCTAAACAGAGTGGAACCGCGCCTCAAAAAGCGTCTCTGTCTTTTTAGACAGAGATGCTTTTTTTATGGATTTATAAATTTATCCAATGAGAGGTAAAGGCTAATTTGTTTTGAGGAAGAAATGTTTTTCCTTAGTATTGGAGTTTGATTTCTATGGGGGACGTGGGGAATTTTAATCCTGATTCTAAATAGAACTTTTTTAGGAGTTAAGCTGTTTGTTTCTTGTGTATAAAGAAATATAAATGCTTTAGGAAATGAAGATAAGGAGTATGACTGTTAGAAAGCAGATATAGTCGCAAATGGGGGGAGATTAATATGTTTCAGCGCATAAAAGAGGATATAGCTGTTGTGTTTGAACAAGATCCTGCTGCAAGAAGCTCAATAGAGGTCATCTTAACCTATTCAGGGGTGCATGCCATATGGTTTCATCGAATTGCTCATTTTTTATTTAGACATAAAAGATTCTTTCTAGCTAGGGTCATCTCACAATTTAGCCGCTTTTTGACAGGTATTGAAATACACCCAGGAGCAAAGATTGGTAATCGACTGTTTATTGATCACGGAATGGGTGTTGTCATAGGGGAAACGTGTGAAATAGGGGATAATGTCACCATTTTTCAGGGAGTAACGCTGGGTGGAACAGGGAAAGAAAAAGGAAAAAGACATCCGACCGTTAAGGATAATGCACTTATTGCCTCAGGTGCCAAAGTTTTAGGATCGATTGTTATTGGGGAAAACGCCAAAATAGGTGCTGGATCCGTTGTACTTAGAGATGTACCAGCAAATTCAACGGTTGTAGGTATTCCGGGAAGAGTAAAAGTGCAAGATGGTATTAAAATAAAGAAAGACTTAAACCATTGTGATTTACCAGATCCAGTTGCTGATCGACTAAAAGAAATGGAAATGGAAATTACTCAATTAAGAGAACAACTAAAAGAATTACAGGAAGAAAGGAGTTATAAGTAATGTCTATTCAAATATATAACACTTTAACAAGAGTAAAGGAGGCCTTTGTTCCACTTGAAGAGGGAAAGGTCAAAATGTATGTATGTGGACCAACTGTCTATAACTATATCCATATTGGTAATGCTCGACCTGCCATTGTTTTTGACACAGTTCGTCGTTATCTAGAATTCCGTGGTTATGATGTACAATACGTATCCAATTTCACCGATGTGGATGATAAATTGATTAAAGCAGCAAATGAACTTGGAGAAACAGTGCCTGTTATTGCTGATCGCTTTATCCATGCATACTTTGAAGATGTTTCCGCATTGGGTTGCAAAAAAGCTGATTCGCATCCCCGAGTAACAGAGAATATGGATATTATTATCGATTTTATTGCTGCATTAATTGAAAAGGGCTTTGCCTACGAGTCAGAAGGTGATGTCTATTATCATACAAGAGCTTTTGATGGATACGGTAAGCTTTCTCATCAATCCATTGATGAACTGCGCTCAGGTGCTAGAATTGCGGTAGGAGAGAAAAAACAAGATTCATTAGATTTCGCTCTATGGAAAAAGGCGAAAGATGGAGAGATTTTCTGGGATAGTCCTTGGGGGCAAGGTCGTCCGGGATGGCATATCGAATGCTCTGCAATGGTCCGCAAATATTTAGGTGATACCATTGATATCCATGCAGGCGGACAGGATTTAGCATTTCCCCATCATGAAAATGAAATTGCTCAGTCTGAAGCATTAACAGGAAAGACCTTTGCTAATTACTGGATGCATAATGGATATATTAATATTGATAATGAGAAGATGTCTAAATCACTTGGGAATTTTATTACGGTAAACGATATTATTAAAATTCATAATCCACAAGTGCTAAGATTCTTTATGCTATCTGTTCACTATCGCAATCCGATTAACTATAGTGAAGAGGTATTGGAAAATACGAGGGCTGGATTAGAAAGAATTCGGACTTCTTATGAAAACTTAAAGCATCGCAGTGCAGCTAGTACAGATCTTACTGATACAAATGACGAATGGATTGCCAAAATTGTCGAGCTTCGAAAACAATTTGTGGAAAGTATGGATGATGATTTTAATACAGCGAATGGAATTTCTGTTCTTTTTGAATTATCGAAGCAAGCAAACTATTATCTACTTGAAAAAACAACATCACCTGCTGTTATTCATGCTTATATGAAAGAATTTGAAGAATTATTTGGAGTGCTTGGTCTATCCTTATCTCCTGATGAGGAATTATTAGATGAAGAAATAGAAGCACTAATTGAAAAAAGAACGCAAGCAAGAAAGGATAGAAATTTTGCGCTTGCTGATCAAATTAGAGATCAATTAAAGGCAATGAATATCATTTTAGAGGACACAGCACAAGGTATACGATGGAAAAGAGGGTAAAAGATGCTTCTCTATGATAAAAAAGTAGATGAAAAGCAATTGAACAGCCTTGCCCTTGCCTATATGGGCGATGCTGTTCTTGAAATATATGTGAGAAGACATTTATTATATAGCGGAAAAGTGAAGCCAAATCAGCTTCATAGGGAAGCTACTAGATATGTATCAGCTAAAGGACAAGCAAAGGTAGTGCATTACCTCTTTGAAAAGGAATTTTTTTCAGAAGAGGAAATAGCGGTATTAAAGAGGGGGAGAAATGCCAAATCAGGCACGGTTCCCAAAAATACAGATGTACAGACATATCGATATAGTACTGGTTTTGAAGCGGTACTAGGATATTTATATTTAGCGAAGAAAGAAGAGCGACTTGAGGAAATAATCCAAGCGGCTTTTTCTGTCATTGAAAGCAAATAGGAGGAGCGAAAAGTGTCTAGTGACTTTATTGTTGGAAAAAATGCAGTAATTGAAGCGTTAAAATCAGAAAGAGATGTAAATAAAATACTTATTGCTGAAGGTTCACAAAAGGGCCAAATGCAAACAGTAATCGGTTTAGCTAAACAGGAAAATGTGCTTGTTCAATTTGTTCCCAAAAAGAAATTGGATAGCTTGGTAGATGCGAATCATCAAGGGGTTGTAGCGCAAGTTGCTGCCTATCAGTATGCAGAAATAGATGATTTGTTTGCTTTGGCAGAAAAGAAGCAAGAAACACCTTTTTTCTTGTTGCTTGATGAGATTGAGGATCCACATAATTTAGGGTCTATCATGCGAACTGCTGATGCAGTAGGTGCCCATGGCATTATTATTCCACGGAGACGAGCAGTAGGTTTAACGGCAACTGTAGCCAAAGCTTCTACAGGTGCCATTGAGCATATTCCCGTAGTACGAGTGACAAATATGGCAAGGACGATCGATGAACTTAAAACGAGAGGGATATGGATTGCAGGAACAGATGCAAAAGGAAGTGAAGATTATCGTAGATTTGATGGAACGATGCCATTAGGATTAGTGATTGGTAGTGAAGGGAAAGGCATGGGAAGGCTGATTAAGGACAAATGTGATTTTCTTATTCATTTACCTATGGCTGGAGCTGTCACTTCTTTAAATGCTTCTGTTGCAGCCGCACTTTTAATGTATGAGGTATATCGGAAACGCCATCCACTTGAGGGATAATAATGGATATTCTTATCGTCGACGGATATAACATTATTGGAGCTTGGCCAGAATTAAATGCGCTAAAGCATAAAGATCTTGCAGCTGCAAGGGATGCTTTGGTAGGCAAAATGGCGGAGTATCAGGGATATTCAGGATACCGGGTAATAGTTGTCTTTGATGCCTATTATGTGAAGGGGACAGAGAAAAAGTATAAAGATTACAAAGTGGAAGTCATTTTTACTCGTGAAAATGAAACAGCTGATGAACGGATCGAAAAGCTAGCTATTGAGCTAAATAACAGAAAAACACAAATCCATGTTGCGACATCGGATTTCACGGAACAGTGGGCAATTTTTGGACAAGGTGCACTGCGAAAATCAGCCAGGGAATTGTGGATAGAGATGGGTGGTATGGAGCAGGAAATAGGAAAAAAAGTGAAAAAAATAAAAGAAAAAAAGCCTGTTGCTAAGATTCCGCTTTCAAGAGAAGTAGAAGAAATTTTCGAAAAATGGCGCCGTGGAGAGAAATGAGTTGTTGACGCTCAAAAAAAAGCTAGAGTATAATGGATTTATCCATGATTGCACGGTCGGGGGGATCTGTATGAGTACTGACAACTGGACTAAGAGTAACGAATATATTGGAAATTATATGGAACTTGAAGATGAAGTGTTAGTGGAATTGGTGCACCAAGGGGAAAGTGATGCTTTAGATTATTTAATTCAAAAGTATCGTAACTTTGTGCGAGCTAAAGCCAGATCCTATTTCTTAATCGGAGCAGACAAAGAAGATATAGTACAAGAAGGAATGATTGGTCTATATAAGGCGATTCGTGACTTTAAAGAGGACAAGCTCTCCTCATTTAAGGCTTTTGCAGAACTATGTATAACGCGCCAGATTATAACTGCTATTAAAACGGCAACTAGGCAAAAGCATATTCCTTTAAATTCTTATGTTTCTTTGGACAAGCCAATCTATGATGAAGAGTCTGATCGAACATTGATGGATATTATATCTGGTGCAAAAGTACTTGATCCAGAAGAATTAATCATTAATCAGGAAGAGTATGATCATATCGAGATAAAAATGTCTGAATTATTGAGTGATTTAGAAAGAAAAGTATTGTCTCTATATCTCGATGGTCAATCTTACCAGGAAATTTCTGAAGAGTTGAATAGACACGTAAAGTCTATTGATAATGCTCTACAACGGGTGAAAAGAAAGTTAGAGCGATATTTAGAAATAAGAGAATTTTCGCTTTAAGCGTCAATGTTTTTTTGAAATAGCAAATATTTACTGATATTGACATCTTATGCGTGTCCATGATACAGTTTGAGAAGATATAAAGGACGTAGTAGGTGTAATGTAAAATGAGAAAAAAGCTTGTGTTAGCATGTGAAAAATGTGGGTCAAGAAATTATTCTACTGTGAGTAACAATGGAACAGAACGTTTGGAGATAAAGAAATTTTGTCAAACCTGTAATGCTCACACCGTTCATAAAGAAACAAAATAGCGATTTTTAGGATAAATTGCCCGCACTTAAAGATGGAGGTAACAAAATGCAAAGTGCTGTTAAGTATTTTCGCGAAGTTGGTAGAGAGTTAAGAAAGGTTAGTTGGCCGAGAAAGAAAGAGTTAACTAATTATACACTCACAGTTCTTGTAACTGTTGTCTTTTTTGCTATCTTCTTTGCAGTTGTTGATTTAGGATTTTCTGAACTTATTCGTTTAATACTTGAATAACAGTTGTCTACTCATGGTATAATGGTAAAACGATAGGAAACATTTACAAAAGCCCGGTAACGGGTTTTTTCATTTGCTGAAAAATAAATGAATTGTTCCTTACAGATACTATAAAAAACAGCACGAAAAAATAAAGTTACAGGGAGGGACGGACGAAGTAGTCCTCTTTTATGGAAAAAAACTGGTATGTAGTGCATACGTACTCTGGATATGAAAATAAGGTGAAAGCCAATTTAGAAAAAAGGGTAGAAACAATGGCGATGCAAGATAAAATTTTCCGCGTTGTTGTACCTGAAGAAGAAGAAACTGATATTAGAAATGGTAAAACAAAAGTAGTGAAAAGAAAAGTTTTCCCAGGTTATGTATTGGTAGAAATTGTTATGACGGATGATTCATGGTATGTAGTACGTAATACACCTGGCGTAACTGGGTTCGTAGGCTCTGCTGGATCGGGCTCTAAACCAACTCCGCTTTTACCGGAAGAAGTCCAAGTGATTCTGAAGAGAATGGGTGTCGAGGAACAAAGAATTGAAATTGAGTTTGAATTAGGGGAAACAGTGAAGGTGAATGAAGGTCCATTTGCTAATTTCACTGGGACTGTTGAGGAAATTGATAAGGATAAAGCGAAGGTTAAAGTATTAGTAAATATGTTTGGAAGAGATACTCCTGTGGAACTCGATTTTACACAAATTGAAAAATTTTAACCAGAAAACTTGAAATGATCTTGAAAAAGTGTTACTATTTCATAGGTCAGTATATCTCATAAAGAGATAGTATATTGTCAAATTTCTTTATTTCATATAAAGACGATAAGTTGAGTGGGAGGGGAAACCCCTATTACCACATCACGGACTTTAAGGAGGTGTGTCTCGTGGCTAAAAAAGTAATTAAAGTTGTTAAATTGCAAATCCCAGCAGCTAAAGCGAATCCGGCACCACCAGTTGGTCCTGCATTGGGTCAAGCTGGCGTAAACATCATGGGATTCTGTAAGGAGTTTAACGCTCGTACAGCTGAACAAGCTGGTTTAATAATTCCTGTTGAGATTACGGTTTTCGAAGACCGTTCATTTACATTTATTACAAAAACTCCACCTGCTGCAGTTTTACTTAAAAAAGCAGCTGGTATCGAGTCTGGTTCTGGTGAACCAAACCGTAATAAAGTAGCAACTGTTAAGCGTGACAAAGTACGCGAGATTGCTGAAACAAAAATGCCTGATCTAAATGCAGCTAGCGTTGAAGCAGCTATGCGTATGGTTGAAGGTACTGCCCGTAGCATGGGTATTGTTATTGAAGACTAAACCTATAATATGGTTAGTGTTGATTAAGGTTGTGACGACGGTAAATCTTTAGTCGCAACCTTTATTCGTGGGAGGTAATTCCGCTAAAACCACAATTCAAGGAGGAAATATAGTTATGGCTAAAAAAGGTAAGAAGTATTTAGAAGCTATCAAACTTGTTGATCGTACTAAAACTTACCCAATTCAAGAAGCAATTGAGTTAGTGAAAAAGACTAGCACTACTAAATTTGATGCATCTGTTGAGGTTGCTTTTCGTTTAGGCGTTGACCCTAAGAAAGCTGACCAACAAATCCGTGGAGCAGTTGTTCTTCCGAACGGAACTGGTAAAACTCAACGCGTTTTAGTTTTTGCTAAAGGAGAAAAATTAAAAGAAGCTGAAGCAGCAGGAGCAGACTATGTAGGCGATGCTGAATATATAACTAAAATCCAACAAGGTTGGTTCGATTTTGACGTAATCGTTGCAACTCCAGATATGATGGGTGAAGTTGGTAAACTTGGTCGTGTATTAGGACCTAAAGGTTTAATGCCAAACCCTAAAACAGGTACAGTTACATTTGATGTAACGAAAGCTGTTAACGAAATCAAAGCTGGTAAAGTAGAATACCGCGTAGACAAAGCTGGTAACGTGCATGTTCCAATTGGTAAAGTTTCATTTGATGAAACTAAACTAGTTGAAAACTTCCAAACTATCTTTGAGACAATGTCAAAAGCAAAACCAGCAGCTGCAAAAGGAACTTATATGAAGAACGTTTCTGTTACTTCAACAATGGGTCCTGGCGTAAAAGTAGATCCTTCTACTGTATGATAAAATTTGGTATTTGACAAAATGAGATGGATATCATATACTTCATCTTGTTGAAAAAAATAAATAACATTTGTACCGTAGACAGTAGGTGCTTATAACAAGCTTAATTTCCTACCGAGGTAATACGATAGATTATTTGATCAGTTGTGAGAACGACTATTGTATACACCTCCATGTCTAAATGATATGGAGGATTTTATTTGTCGGTATGAATGTAGAAATTCTACAGGAGGTGTAAAGATGAGCATCGTAATCGAACAAAAGAAACAAGTAGTATCTGATATTGCTGAAAAATTCAAAGCAAGTAAATCAACTATCGTTGTTGACTACCGTGGTTTGACTGTTTCAGAAGTAACTGAACTTCGTAAACAACTTCGTGAAGCAGGAGTAGAGTTCAAAGTTTTCAAAAACTCTTTAACTCGCCGTGCTGCAGAATCTGTTGAATTAGCAGGTTTAAACGAATCTCTAATTGGTCCAAACGCTATCGCGTTCAGTAATGAGGATGTTGTTGCACCAGCAAAAATTTTAAACGACTTCGCTAAAAAACACGAAGCGTTAGAAATTAAAGCAGGCGTAATCGAAGGAAACCTAGCAACAGTTGAAGAAGTGAAAGCTCTTGCTGAACTTCCATCACGCGAAGGTTTACTTTCTATGTTACTCAGCGTTCTTCAAGCACCAATCCGCAATCTTGCTCTTGCTACAAAAGCAGTTGCAGATCAAAAAGAAGAACAAGGCGCTTAATATTTTATACGGAAACGTATCATAAAAACCCAAAATACAAGGAGGAAAAATATAATGTCTAAAGAACAAATCTTAGAAGCAGTTAAAAATATGACTGTTTTAGAATTAAACGATTTAGTAAAAGCAATTGAAGAAGAATTTGGAGTAACTGCTGCTGCTCCTGTAGCTGTAGTTGCAGGTGGCGGAGAAGCTGCTGCAGAAAAAACTGAGTTTGATGTAGTTCTTGCATCTGCTGGAGACCAAAAAATCAAAGTTATCAAAGTTGTACGTGAAATCACAGGTCTTGGTCTTAAAGAAGCAAAAGAACTTGTTGACAACACTCCAAAAGCAGTTAAAGAAGGAGCTTCTAAAGAAGAAGCTGAAGAAATCAAAGCTAAACTTGAAGAAGTTGGAGCTAACGTTGAAGTTAAGTAATGTTAGTTAAAAAAGAAGCTCGCTATAATAGCGGGCTTTTTTTTCCTAAAGTGTATGAGGCTTAAGAAGCATCTAGTCACAATCAGCCCAGTGGGAATGGCGTTTGAAACCATCTTTTTGTGTAAGTGAATTATGTGAGAAGATATGGGAGAAGTCTGCTGACTGTATGTGATAGCTTAAAAGTCATCTGCGCTTTTTTTGATTCATTGCAAGAATTGCCTTGCTTTGCAATTAATCCTCAAGTGGTCTTCCTTATATAAATTCTCCTAAGGAGGTGTTCGTATGACAGAACATTATTATTCCCGAACCCAGAATGTAAATAGCGATCCGAATTACTGGAATTTTACGCTTAAAGGTAATACAATACGTTTTAAAACAGATAATGGGGTTTTCTCTAAAAGAGAAGTTGATTTTGGCTCTAGACTATTAATTGAAACCTATACATTTCCAAATATAGATGGAGATGTTTTGGATGTAGGCTGTGGCTATGGTCCGATAGGTCTTTCTGTTGCAAAAGCAGATCCAGATAGAATGGTTCATATGGTAGATGTTAATTTAAGAGCGATTGAATTAGCACGAGAAAATGCACAGCAAAATGGTATTGGAAATGCACAAATTTATGAAAGTGATCGACTTCTTGATGTGAAAGCGAACAAGTTCGCTTCTATCTTGACTAATCCGCCGATTAGAGCAGGGAAAAAAGTAGTCCATGATATTTTTGAACAAAGCTATGAACATTTAGCTGCAAATGGTGAGCTATGGGTAGTGATTCAAAAGAAACAAGGCGCTCCATCAGCTATCACGAAATTAGAAGAGTTTTTTAAAGAGGTAAATGTAGTAGAAAAGAAAAAAGGGTATTTTATAATTCAAGCAAAAAAGATTGACTAGTCCTTTTTGT
This sequence comes from Niallia tiangongensis, assembly GCF_044704065.1. Lineage (NCBI taxonomy): Bacteria > Bacillati > Bacillota > Bacilli > Caryophanales > Bacillaceae > Niallia > Niallia tiangongensis. Next base: position 135,376 of record NZ_CP162613.1, read on the forward strand.
TGTGATAGCATTGTAAAATGCCAATATAATATTTTTCTGAAACTCGCAATTTTATCCAACTTATTGTATAAAATTGGTGTGAGAAGGAAAAACTAACAGAATAATATTAGAAATATGAAAATGTGGTTTTTTGATTGGAAAACCCTTTTTCTTTTTGTCTTATAAAAACGGGTTTTTTTAAGCCTTTTTTATAAGATGTTAATAGATGTACTATAACGTTTGATTTGAGGGGTGAATCAGTTGACAGGTCAACTTGTTCAGTATGGACGACACCGCCAGCGGAGAAGCTACGCACGAATTAGTGAGGTTTTAGAATTACCAAATCTTATTGAAATCCAAACCTCTTCCTATCAATGGTTTTTAGATGAGGGATTGCGAGAAATGTTCCAGGACATTTCACCTATTGAAGATTTTACTGGCAATTTATCACTTGATTTCATTGATTATAGCTTAGGCGATCCTAAGTATTCAGTGGAAGAATCGAAAGAGCGAGATGTTACATATTCTGCACCTTTGCGTGTGAAGGTCCGTCTTGTGAATAAAGAAACAGGAGAAGTAAAAGACCAAGATGTATTCATGGGTGATTTCCCGCTTATGACTGAAACTGGTACTTTTGTTATTAATGGTGCGGAACGTGTTATCGTTTCTCAGTTAGTACGTTCTCCAAGTGTTTATTATAATGGGAAGCTCGATAAAAACGGAAAAAAAGGATTTACCGCAACGGTTATTCCTAACCGTGGAGCATGGCTAGAGTATGAAACAGATGCAAAGGATGTTGTATATGTGCGTATTGACCGTACACGTAAACTTCCGGTTACTGTTCTGTTGCGTGCATTAGGATTTGGTTCTGATCAGGAGATTCTTGAATTGATCGGTGACAATGAATATTTACGCAATACTTTAGAAAAAGATAACACAGAAGGAACAGACAAAGCGCTATTAGAAATTTATGAGCGTCTGCGTCCTGGTGAACCGCCTACTGTTGAAAATGCAAAAAGTCTATTGGTATCAAGATTCTTCGATCCAAAAAGATATGATCTTGCAAATGTAGGTCGTTATAAAATCAATAAAAAGCTTCATATAAAAAATAGATTGTTTGGTCAACGTTTGGCGGAAACATTAGTGGACCCTGAAACAGGAGAAATCATTGCTGAAAAAGGAACACTTTTAGATCGCCGTGCGCTTGATCGCATTATTCCAAATCTAGAAAACAATATTGGATTCAAAAAACTAAGCCCTTATGGTGGCGTGTTAGAAGATGATGTTGTTGTGCAATCGGTGAAAATTTATTCGCCGTTAGATGAAGGGGATAAAGAAATTAATGTTATTAGTAATGCATACGTAGAAGAAGCTGTGAAAAACATTTCTCCTGCAGATATCATTGCTTCTATCAGCTATTTCTTTAACCTATTACATGGGGTAGGTTTAACAGATGATATTGACCATTTGGGTAACAGACGTCTACGTTCTGTAGGTGAATTGTTACAAAACCAATTCCGTATTGGTTTATCTAGAATGGAACGTGTTGTTCGTGAAAGAATGTCTATTCAAGATACGAATACCATTACTCCGCAACAGTTAATCAATATTAGACCTGTTATCGCATCAATTAAAGAGTTCTTTGGAAGCTCTCAGCTTTCTCAATTTATGGACCAAACAAACCCATTAGCAGAATTAACGCATAAACGTCGTCTATCTGCATTAGGACCTGGTGGTTTAACAAGAGAACGTGCAGGAATGGAAGTTCGTGACGTTCACTATTCTCACTATGGCCGTATGTGTCCGATTGAAACACCTGAGGGACCAAACATTGGTTTGATTAACTCTTTATCTTCTTATGCAAAAGTGAATAGATTCGGGTTTATTGAGACACCATATCGACGTGTTGATCCTGAAACAGGTAAAGTATCATCAAGAATTGATTATTTAACTGCTGATGAACAAGATAACTACGTTGTTGCCCAAGCGAACTCTCGTTTAGGAGAAGATGGTTCTTTCTTAGATGAAGATGTAGTTGCGCGTTTCCGTGATGAGAACGTTGTTGTTAAGCGTGAGCGTATTGACTATATGGACGTTTCTCCAAAGCAGGTTGTATCTGCTGCGACAGCATGTATCCCGTTCTTAGAAAACGATGACTCTAACCGTGCCTTGATGGGTGCGAACATGCAACGTCAAGCAGTACCTTTAATGCAGCCGGAAGCTCCAAGAGTAGGAACTGGAATGGAGTACGTTTCAGGAAAAGACTCTGGTGCAGCGGTTATCTGTAAGTATCCTGGTATTGTTGAACATGTAGAAGCACGTGAAGTTTGGGTTAGACGTATTTCGGAAGTAGATGGTCAAGAAGTTAAAGGAAATCTTGATAAATACAAAATGCTTAAATTTGTTCGTTCAAACCAAGGTACATGCTATAACCAACGCCCAATTGTTGCTGTTGGAAACAAAGTAACAAAAGGGGAAGTTCTAGCAGATGGACCTTCTATGGAGCTTGGTGAATTAGCACTTGGTCGTAACGTATTAGTTGCCTTTATGACATGGGACGGATACAACTACGAGGATGCTATTATCATGAGCGAACGCTTAGTAAAAGATGATGTATATACTTCTATTCATATTGAAGAATATGAATCAGAATCTCGTGATACAAAGTTAGGACCGGAAGAAATTACACGTGATATCCCGAATGTCGGGGAAGATGCTTTACGCAACTTAGATGATCGCGGTATTATTCGAATCGGCGCAGAAGTGAAAGATGGAGATTTACTAGTTGGTAAAGTTACACCTAAAGGGGTAACGGAATTAACAGCAGAAGAACGTTTATTACATGCTATTTTTGGTGAAAAAGCACGTGAAGTTCGTGATACAAGCTTACGTGTTCCACATGGCGGCGGCGGTATTGTTCATGATGTTAAAGTCTTCAATAGAGAAGATGGAGACGAATTACCACCAGGTGTTAACCAATTGGTCCGTGTATACATTGTTCAAAAACGTAAAATCCATGAAGGCGATAAGATGGCTGGTCGTCACGGTAACAAAGGGGTAATCTCTCGTATTTTACCAGAAGAAGATATGCCATATTTACCAGACGGAACACCAGTTGATATCATGTTAAACCCACTAGGTGTACCATCACGTATGAACATCGGTCAGGTATTAGAATTGCATCTAGGGATGGCTGCAAGAAGCCTAAACATCCATGTTGCATCTCCGGTATTTGATGGTGCTCGTGAAGAAGACGTATGGGAAACAATTAGAGAAGCTGGAATGGCACAGGATGCGAAAACAGTACTTTATGATGGACGTTCAGGTGAACCATTTGATAACCGTGTATCCGTTGGAGTTATGTATATGATCAAACTTGCTCACATGGTTGATGATAAACTACATGCTCGTTCAACAGGACCATATTCTTTAGTAACGCAACAGCCACTAGGAGGAAAAGCTCAATTCGGTGGTCAGCGTTTTGGAGAAATGGAGGTTTGGGCGCTTGAAGCTTATGGAGCAGCGTATACTTTACAAGAAATTCTAACTGTTAAATCAGATGACGTTGTTGGTCGTGTGAAAACGTATGAAGCAATTGTTAAAGGAGAAAATGTTCCAGAGCCAGGAGTACCTGAATCATTCCGTGTATTAATGAAAGAGCTACAAAGTTTAGGGTTAGATGTAAAAATCTTATCTAGCACGGAAGAAGAAATCGAAATGAGAGACACCGACGATGATGATGACATTCATCAAGCTGAATCTCTTACGATTGTTTCGGAAACAAAAGAGCCTGAGTCAGAAAAGGTAGGCATGCAAGAATAATAAAGTAATGAACAAGGCCTGTCTAAAAACGAAAGGGTCAGACTCCACCATGAAGATATCTAGATAGAAGATCCTTATATATCTTTTATAATTAGATTATTCACGTGAGGTCAGACCCTTTTGTGACGGCCTGTCTTTGATTATAAATGTATATAAGAAGTTTTAAGTAAGGCAAAAGCCTGAAGATCGAAAGGGAGGTAGGACCCTTGTTGGATGTTAATAATTTTGAATATATGAAAATAGGTCTAGCTTCACCAGACAAAATCCGTTCTTGGTCATTTGGTGAAGTCAAAAAGCCAGAAACAATTAACTATCGTACTTTAAAACCGGAAAAAGATGGCTTGTTCTGTGAGCGTATTTTTGGTCCTACAAAAGACTGGGAATGTCACTGTGGTAAATACAAGCGTGTTAGATACAAAGGTGTAGTTTGTGATCGGTGTGGAGTAGAAGTTACTCGTGCAAAAGTTCGTCGTGAGCGAATGGGTCATATCGAATTAGCAGCTCCAGTTTCACATATTTGGTATTTTAAAGGAATCCCAAGCCGTATGGGACTTGTTTTAGATATGTCTCCACGTGCTTTGGAAGAAGTTATTTATTTTGCTTCTTACGTAGTTACAGATTCAGGTGATACTGCTCTTGAGAAAAAACAACTTCTTTCAGAAAAAGAATATAGAGCATACCGTGACAAATACGGCGTGAAATTCCAAGCTTCTATGGGAGCTGAAGCAATCAAAAAACTACTATCTGATATTGATTTAAATAAAGATGTAGAAGCATTAAAGGAAGAATTAAAAACTGCACAAGGTCAAAGAAGAACACGTGCAATCAAAAGACTAGAAGTATTAGAAGCATTCCGTGGTTCTGGTAATGAACCTTCTTGGATGATTCTTGACGTACTTCCAGTAATTCCTCCAGAATTACGTCCTATGGTTCAATTAGATGGTGGACGTTTTGCAACTTCTGACTTAAATGATTTATATCGTCGTGTAATTAACCGTAATAATCGCTTAAAAAGATTATTAGACTTAGGAGCACCAAGTATTATCGTTCAAAACGAGAAACGTATGCTTCAAGAAGCGGTTGACGCACTGATCGATAACGGTCGTCGTGGGCGTCCGGTAACTGGTCCTGGTAACAGACCACTTAAATCACTTTCTCACATGTTAAAAGGTAAACAAGGACGTTTCCGTCAAAACTTACTAGGAAAACGTGTTGACTATTCTGGACGTTCGGTAATCGTTGTTGGTCCGAACTTAAAGATGTATCAGTGTGGTCTGCCTAGAGAAATGGCAATTGAATTGTTTAAGCCTTTCGTAATGAAAGAGTTAGTAGAAAAAGGTATTGCTCATAATATCAAGTCTGCAAAAAGAAAAATTGAAAGACTTCAACCAGAAGTATGGGATGTGCTTGAAGAAGTAATTAAAGAGCATCCAGTATTGCTTAACCGTGCCCCAACTCTACATAGATTGGGAATCCAGGCATTTGAACCAACTTTAGTAGAAGGCCGTGCGATTCGCCTTCATCCACTAGTATGTACAGCATACAATGCTGACTTTGATGGAGACCAAATGGCGGTTCACGTTCCTTTATCTTCTGAGGCACAAGCGGAAGCACGTTTACTTATGCTTGCAGCTCAAAACATCTTGAACCCAAAAGATGGTAAACCGGTTGTTACTCCTTCACAGGATATGGTATTAGGAAACTACTACCTAACATTAGAACGTGAAGGTGCTGTTGGAGAGGGTATGATTTTCAATGATACAAGCGAAGCAATATTGGCTTACCAAAACGGTTATGTACATTTACACACTCGTGTAGCAGTACGTGCTAGCTCTTTAAATAATGAAACATTTACAGAAGAGCAAAATAATCAATTGTTATTAACGACAGTTGGTAAATTAATTTTCAATGAAATTTTACCGAAATCTTTCCCATATATTAACGAACCGACTAAAACAAACTTAGAAGAAAAAACTCCTGAAAGATATTTTGTTGAGCCAGGTGTAGATGTGCCTGCTACTATCAGAGAGTTGCCAATTCTTGAGCCGTTTAAGAAGAAAATTTTGGGGAATATAATCGCTGAAGTATTTAAACGATTCAAGATTACTGAAACTTCTAAGATGTTGGATAGAATGAAAGATCTAGGATTCAAACATTCCACAAAAGCGGGTATTACTGTTGGTGTAGCTGATATCGTTGTATTAGGTGAAAAGCAAGAAATTATCGAAGAAGCGCAAGGTAAAGTTGATAATGTCATGAAACAATTTAGACGTGGGTTAATTACCGAGGAAGAACGTTATGATCGCGTAATTTCTATCTGGAGCTCTGCGAAAGATATAATCCAAGCGAAGCTGATGAAGTCCTTGGATAAACGAAATCCAATCTTTATGATGAGTGACTCAGGTGCCCGTGGTAACGCATCTAACTTTACACAGCTTGCTGGTATGCGTGGTTTGATGGCCAACCCAGCTGGTAGAATCATTGAATTGCCGATTATCTCAAGTTTCCGTGAAGGATTAACAGTATTAGAATACTTTATTTCTACTCACGGTGCTCGTAAAGGTCTTGCCGATACAGCACTGAAAACAGCAGATTCTGGTTACTTAACTCGTCGTCTAGTAGATGTAGCACAAGATGTTATTGTCCGTGATGATGATTGTGGTACAGATAGAGGATTATTGGTTTCTGCTCTTAAAGAGGGGACAGAAATTATTGAATCCCTGGATGAGCGTTTAATTGGACGATATGCAAGAAAGGCCATTAGACATCCAGAAACGAAGGAAGTACTTGTTCCTGAAAATGGACTGATTACAGAAGATTTAGCTGTGGAAATTGTAGAAGCTAATATTGAAGAAGTGTGGATTCGTTCTGCATTTACATGTAATACTCGTCATGGAGTATGTAAAAAATGTTATGGTCGCAACTTAGCAACTGGCCAAGAGGTGGAAGTAGGAGAAGCTGTTGGTATTATTGCAGCACAATCAATCGGGGAACCAGGTACACAGTTAACAATGCGTACATTCCATACAGGTGGGGTTGCTGGAGACGATATTACACAAGGTTTACCTCGTATTCAGGAAATATTTGAAGCTCGTAATCCAAAAGGGCAAGCGGTTATTACTGAAATGGCAGGGATAATTGTTGGTATCAATGAAGGCAGAGACCGTCAACATGAAATTGTTGTTCAAGGTGAATTAGAAACTAGAACATATACTGCTCCTTACACAGCAAGATTGAAAGTTAAGATCGATGATGTTGTAGAACAAGGACAGGAATTAACAGAGGGTTCTATTGATCCGAAAGAATTAATTAAAGTGAAAAACGTTACAGCAGTACAAGAGTATCTACTTCGCGAAGTACAAAAAGTATATCGTATGCAAGGGGTAGAAATTGGGGATAAACACGTAGAAGTAATGGTTCGCCAAATGTTACGTAAAATCAGAGTAGTGGATGCTGGTGAGACGGATGTATTACCAGGTACACTATTAGATATTCACCAATTTACGGATGCAAACGCAAAAGCTTTAAAAGAAGGAAAACTTCCAGCAACAGGAAGACCAGTTTTACTAGGAATTACGAAAGCGTCTCTTGAAACGGATTCATTCCTATCCGCTGCATCATTCCAAGAAACTACAAGAGTTCTTACAGATGCTGCGATTAAAGGAAAACGTGATGAATTACTAGGATTAAAGGAGAATGTAATTATTGGTAAATTGGTTCCGGCTGGAACAGGTATGCCAAGATATCGCTATGCAGAGCCAATTACTGTAGAAGAACAAACAGAAGAGTCGGTTATTGTAGAGTAAATAAATTGATTTATTCCTGAAAAAAGAAAGAATATGGTTATTATGGGGATTCTATCGATTCTATCATTATTAGATGCTCGATAAATCCTCATAAACCATGACTTTTAGGAAAAAAATATAATTACTAGTAAAGTTTTTTAGGAAAATAATTGACATAAAAATTTATAGATGATACTATAACAAAGGTGCTCCTATTCACCTGTTACTTTGGAGGATATAAAAAATGTCTTATGAAAAAGTACTACAGGCAAGTAAAATAGTAGTAGGAACAAAGCAAACAGTAAAAGCGTTAAAAAAAGGAATAGCGACTGAAGTTATTGTTGCAAAAGATGCTGATCCAATGTTAATTAGAAAAGTATCTGAGATAGCCGAAGAAGTTAACATTCCAATTATACTTGTTGAATCCATGAAGAAGCTCGGCGAATCATGTGGAATAGAAGTAGGCGCAGCAACTGTTGCCATAATTAATTAAAACTGTTTTTATGGAATTTGCCATGAAAACTTTGTTTTTGCCCTAATATGAACCACCTGGATGTGTGGGCTTCAAACATAAAAGGAAGGGAGGAAAAAGAAATGCCTACAATTAACCAATTAGTACGCAAGCCTCGTCAATCTGCTGAAGAGAAGTCGAAGTCTCCTGCGTTAAACAAAGGTTATAACAGTTTCAAAAAAGCACAAACAAACGTATCTGCACCTCAAAAACGTGGGGTATGTACTCGTGTTGGTACAATGACACCGAAGAAACCAAACTCTGCATTACGTAAATATGCACGTGTTCGTTTAACAAACGGTATCGAAGTAACAGCATACATTCCTGGTATTGGTCACAACCTACAAGAACATAGTGTTGTACTAATCCGTGGAGGACGTGTAAAAGACTTACCGGGGGTACGTTATCATATCGTACGCGGTGCGCTTGATACTGCTGGTGTTACAAACCGTATGCAAGGTCGTTCTAAATACGGTACTAAAAAACCAAAAGCAGCTAAAAAATAATAAATTAGATTTTATAGCATAATCGAAAGGAGGAAATCAAATGCCACGTAAAGGTCCTGTAGCAAAAAGAGACGTGTTACCAGATCCAATTTACAATTCAAAGCTTGTATCTCGTTTAATCAACAAGATGATGATTGATGGTAAAAGAGGGAAATCTCAAGCTATCCTATATTCAGCATTCGAAATCGTTGCTGAGCGTTCTGGAAAAGAAGCGATTGAAGTATTTGATCAAGCATTAAAGAATATCATGCCAGTTCTTGAAGTAAGAGCACGCCGTGTTGGTGGTTCTAACTATCAAGTTCCAGTGGAGGTTCGTCCTGAAAGACGTACAACTTTAGGTCTTCGCTGGTTAGTTAACTATTCTCGTCTTCGCGGTGAGAAAACAATGGAAGAAAGATTAGCTAACGAAATTCTAGATGCAGCAAACAACACTGGTGCATCTGTGAAGAAACGTGAAGATACACATAAAATGGCTGAAGCGAACAAAGCGTTTGCTCACTATCGTTGGTAAGATTATTATTTACAAAAATACTTTCATTATGAAAGGAGAAAGACCAAATGGCAAGAGAGTTCTCCTTAGAAAACACTCGTAATATTGGTATCATGGCACACATTGATGCTGGTAAAACGACTACAACCGAGCGTGTACTTTATTACACTGGTCGTATCCACAAAATTGGTGAAACTCACGAAGGTGCATCTCAGATGGACTGGATGGAGCAAGAACAAGAACGTGGAATTACCATTACATCAGCAGCTACAACTGCACAATGGAAAGGTAACCGTGTAAACATTATCGATACTCCAGGGCACGTAGACTTCACTGTTGAAGTTGAACGTTCTCTTCGTGTACTTGATGGTGCTGTTGCAGTACTTGATGCTCAATCAGGTGTTGAGCCACAAACAGAAACAGTTTGGCGTCAAGCAACAACTTACGGTGTACCTCGTGTAGTATTCGTAAACAAAATGGATAAAATCGGTGCAGACTTCCTTTATTCATTAAAAACTTTGCATGATCGCTTGCAAGCAAACGCTCATGCAATTCAACTACCAATTGGTGCTGAAGATCAATTCGAAGGTATCATTGACTTAGTTGAAATGAAAGCAACATTCTACGGAAATGATCTTGGAACAGATATTCAAGAACGTGAAATTCCAGAAGAATACAAAGAGTTAGCTGATGAATACCATGAAAAATTGGTTGAAGCAGTAGCAGAACTTGATGAAGATCTAATGGAAAAATACCTTGGTGGTGAAGAAATCACTACTGATGAGTTAAAAGCTGCTATCCGTAAAGGTACAGTTAACGTTGAATTCTATCCAGTAATCTGTGGATCTGCTTTCAAAAACAAAGGTGTTCAAAAAATGCTTGATGCTGTAATTGATTACTTACCATCTCCATTGGACGTACCTTCAATTAAAGGTAATCTTCCTGATACTGATGAAGTAATCGAAAAGCATTCAAGTGATGATGAGCCATTTGCTGCTCTTGCATTCAAAGTAATGACAGATCCATTCGTTGGTAAACTGACATTCTTCCGTGTATATTCTGGTACATTGAGCTCAGGTTCATATGTACAAAACTCTACAAAAGGCAAGCGTGAACGTGTAGGACGTATCCTTCAAATGCATGCAAATAGCCGTCAAGAGATTACAGAAGTACATGCTGGTGATATTGCAGCAGCAGTTGGTTTAAAAGATACTACAACTGGAGATACTCTATGTGATGAAAAGAACTTAGTAATCTTAGAATCCATGGAATTCCCAGAGCCAGTTATCGAATTATCTATTGAACCAAAATCAAAAGCTGACCAAGATAAAATGACAACTGCACTACAAAAATTACAAGAAGAAGATCCGACATTCCGTGCGCATACAAACCAGGAAACTGGTCAAGTTATCATTGCTGGTATGGGTGAACTTCATTTAGATATTCTTGTAGACCGTATGCGTCGTGAATTTAAGGTTGAAGCTAATGTTGGTGCGCCTCAGGTTGCTTACCGTGAAACATTCCGTTCATCTGCATCAGTTGAAGGGAAATTCAGCCGTCAATCTGGTGGTCGTGGACAATATGGTCACGTTTGGATTGAATTCGCTCCAAATGAAGAAGGAAAAGGATTTGAATTTGAAAATGCTATCGTCGGTGGTGTTGTTCCTCGTGAATACATCGCTCCAGTCCAAGCAGGACTAGAAGATGCATTACAAAGAGGAGTACTTGCTGGTTATCCATTGGTAGACATCAAAGCTAAATTATTTGATGGATCATACCATGATGTTGACTCATCTGAAATGGCGTTCAAAATCGCTGCTTCAATGGCATTGAAAAATGCAGCATCTAAATGTAGTCCTGTAATTCTTGAGCCTGTTATGAAAGTAGAAGTTATCATTCCTGAAGAATACATGGGTGATATCATGGGTAATATTACTTCACGTCGTGGACGTGTTGAAGGTATGGAAGCTCGTGGTAACGCACAAGTAGTTCGCGCAATGGTTCCTCTTTCTGAAATGTTTGGTTATGCTACGACATTACGTTCAAGCACGCAAGGTCGTGGAGTATTCTCAATGGTGTTTGACCATTATGAAGAAGTACCGAAATCAATCTCTGAAGAGATCATCAAAAAAAATAAAGGGTAATTGTTGATTTTACCTTTTTAATGAAGTATAACTACTATGTAAGCAGTAAAGCTGTGATGAATAATCACAGCTCTATAAAAATACTTAATTTTTTACAAATCAAAGGAGGATTTTCCTAATGGCAAAAGCTAAATACGATCGTTCTAAGCCCCATGTAAATATCGGAACTATTGGTCACGTTGACCATGGTAAAACTACATTAACAGCTGCTATCACAACTGTACTTGCAAAAGCAGGTGGAGCTGAAGCACGCGGTTATGATCAAATCGACGCTGCTCCAGAAGAGCGTGAGCGTGGAATCACAATCTCAACTGCACACGTTGAGTATGAAACTGAAACTCGTCACTATGCACACGTTGACTGCCCAGGACATGCTGACTATGTTAAAAACATGATCACTGGAGCTGCTCAAATGGATGGCGGAATCTTAGTAGTATCTGCTACTGATGGTCCTATGCCACAAACTCGTGAGCACATCCTTCTTTCTCGTCAAGTTGGTGTACCTCACTTAGTAGTATTCCTAAACAAATGTGATATGGTTGATGATGAAGAATTATTAGAATTAGTAGAAATGGAAGTACGTGACCTATTATCAGAATATGAATTCCCTGGTGATGATATTCCTGTAATTAAAGGTTCTGCTCTTAAAGCTCTTGAAGGAGAAGCTGCTTGGGAAGAAAAAATCACTGAGCTTATGGCTGCAGTTGATGAATATATCCCAACTCCAGCACGTGACACTGACAAGCCATTCATGATGCCAGTTGAGGATGTATTCTCAATCACTGGTCGTGGTACAGTTGCTACTGGTCGTGTTGAGCGTGGACAAGTTAAAGTTGGTGACGTTGTAGACATCATCGGTTTAGCTGAAGAGAAAAAATCAACTACTGTAACTGGTGTTGAAATGTTCCGTAAATTACTTGATTATGCAGAAGCTGGAGATAACATCGGTGCACTTCTTCGTGGGGTTGCTCGTGAAGATATCCAACGTGGTCAAGTATTAGCGAAACCAGGTACAATTACTCCACACGTAAAATTTAAAGCTGAAGTTTACGTATTATCAAAAGAAGAAGGTGGACGTCATACTCCATTCTTCACAAACTACCGTCCTCAGTTCTACTTCCGTACAACTGATGTAACTGGTATTTGTAACTTACCTGAAGGCGTAGAAATGGTTATGCCTGGCGATAATATCGAAATGGATGTTGAATTAATTTCTTCTATCGCTATCGAAGAAGGAACTAAATTCTCTATCCGTGAAGGTGGACGTACAGTAGGCGCTGGTGTAGTTGCTACTATCGTTGAGTAATAACTTTTTTAAAAAAACAAGCTGATTCTTCAGCTTGTTTTTTGTTTACAGTAATCCTAGTAAAAGATTATATGTAAGAATTAAAATTACATAAGAAATAGATAAGTTGGTTAGGTTTAAAGAGCATGGAGATCAGTTATACTAGTTAGAGTTATTTAATATAGAAGAAAAGAGATTTCCAATATCTTTCTATATAAACTACAATCCATATTTGTTAGAATAAAAAAGTCGTATTAATAGATTAGTTCAATCAAATTATCATTAGCTTTTAATTGACTGACTATTATACATTGGGTTGAAAAATCGTGACAGTATATGTATAATAATCTGAGTGTACTAAAACGAAAGAAAAATAATAATTGTTGTTGCTTTTCTAGGCGTTTTTATGTATAATAAACAATGTTGGTCTTTGACTGCGATGATGCGGGAGGTTGCTGACACACCCGGCCGCTTTGCCATGGCGAGTGTGTGGGAAATTCCTGCGGAGAATGTCTATTCTAAAATAGGCGAAAAGGAGGGAAAGTAATGGCAAAACAAAAAATTCGTATTCGTTTAAAAGCGTATGATCATAGAATTTTAGATCAATCAGCTGAGAAAATCGTTGAAACTGCAAAACGTTCTGGTGCTGCTGTATCTGGACCAATTCCGTTACCGACAGAAAAGTCTATTTACACAATCCTACGTGCGGTTCATAAATATAAAGATTCTCGTGAACAGTTTGAAATGCGTACGCATAAACGTCTAATCGACATCGTGAACCCAACTCCACAAACAGTTGATTCACTAATGCGTCTGGATTTACCATCAGGTGTAGATATCGAAATTAAATTATAATTGAAATAAACATTTAAACTATCAGGAGGTGTGACTTAAATGACCAAAGGAATCTTAGGAAGAAAAATAGGTATGACTCAAGTATTCGCTGAAAACGGCAACCTTATCCCTGTAACAGTAGTTGAAGCTGCTGAGAACGTTGTTCTTCAAACGAAAACTGTTGAAGCTGATGGCTACACAGCAGTTCAAATCGGTTTTGAAAACAAACGCGAAAAGTTAGCTAACAAACCTGAACAAGGGCACGTTGCTAAAGCAAGTACTGCTCCTAAGCGCTTCGTTCGTGAATTCAGAGATGTTAGTGTGGAAGAGTATGAGGTTGGTCAAGAAGTCAATGTAAGTATTTTCGCTGAAGGCGATGTAGTAGATGTAACAGGTATCTCTAAAGGGAAAGGTTTCCAAGGTTCAATTAAGCGCCATGGACAATCTCGTGGACCAATGGCCCATGGATCTCGTTATCATCGTCGTCCGGGTTCAATGGGACCTGTAGCACCAAACCGTGTATTTAAAGGGAAAGCATTACCTGGTCGTATGGGCGGAGAACAAATTACTGTTCAAAACTTAGAGATCGTTAAAGTAGATGCAGAACGCAATCTGCTATTAATTAAAGGTAACGTACCTGGAGCTAGAAAAGCTTTATTAAAAATCAAAACTGCTGTTAAAGCATAATTATTAATCTGGAAAGGAGGAAATAAGAATGCCTAAAGTTGCATTATTCAACCAAGACGGTACGCAAGCTGGAGATATCGAATTAAACGAATCAGTATTTGGTATCGAGCCTAACAACCATGTTTTATTTGAAGCAGTTGTTATGCAAAGAGCTTCTTTACGTCAAGGAACTCATAAAACTAAAATTCGTTCTGAGGTTGCTGGTGGTGGACGTAAGCCATGGCGCCAAAAAGGTACAGGACGTGCACGTCAAGGATCTATCAGATCTCCACAATGGCGTGGTGGTGGAACAGTGTTTGGACCGGTTCCACGTAGCTATAGCTACAAATTACCTAAAAAAGTTCGTAGATTAGCAATTAAATCTGCATTATCTGCTAAAGTATTAGAAGAAAATGTTTTAGTATTACAAAACCTTGCTTTTGATGCACCTAAAACAAAAGATTTTAAAGCGGTACTAGGTAATCTTTCTGTTGAAAAGAAAGCATTAATCGTTACAGCTGACCTTGATGAAAACGTAGCATTATCTGCTCGTAACATCCCAGGGGTAACAGTTGTTACTGCTACTGGAATTACTGTTTTAGATGTTTTAAACCATGATAAATTAATCATGACAAAAGCAGCGGTTGAAAAAGTAGAGGAGGTGCTTGCATAATGGATGCACGCGATACGATTAAGCGCCCCGTTATCACTGAACGTTCTACTGATTTAATGGTTGATAAAAAATACACGTTTGAAGTTGATGTAAGAGCTAATAAAACTCAAGTTAAAGATGCTGTTGAAGAAATCTTTGGCGTAAAAGTTGAAAAAGTTAACATCATGAACTACAAAGGTAAGTTCAAGCGTATGGGACGTTTCGTAGGATACACAAATAAACGTCGTAAGGCAATTGTTAAATTAACAGCTGACAGCAAAGAAATCGAATTCTTTGAAGCTTAATAATAATATTTAGAAGAGGAGGGAACACAAATGGCGATTAAAAAATACAAACCTACCTCCAATGGTCGACGTAACATGACGTCATCTGACTTTAGTGAAATCACTACAAGTACTCCAGAGAAGTCATTGCTTGCTCCTTTACACAGAAAAGGCGGCCGTAATAACCAAGGTAAGTTAACTGTTCGTCATCAAGGTGGAGGTCATAAGCGTCAATATCGTGTTATCGATTTTAAACGTGACAAAGATGGCATTCCAGGACGCGTTGCTACAATTGAGTATGATCCAAACAGATCTGCTAACATCGCGTTAATTAATTATGTAGATGGTGAAAAACGCTACATTCTTGCACCGAAAAATTTAGAAGTTGGATTAGAAGTTATGTCAGGACCTGAGGCTGATATCAAACCAGGTAATGCATTACCTCTTGTTAATATCCCAGTGGGTACAGTTATCCACAACATCGAATTAAAACCAGGCAAAGGTGGACAATTAGTTCGCTCTGCTGGAACAAGCGCTCAAGTGCTTGGTAAAGAAGGTAAATACGTACTAGTACGTTTAAATTCTGGTGAAGTTCGTTTAATTCTTGCTACTTGCCGTGCTTCTATCGGTCAAGTTGGTAATGAACAACACGAATTAATCAACATCGGTAAAGCAGGTCGTAATCGTTGGTTAGGTAAACGCCCAACTGTACGTGGATCTGTAATGAACCCTAATGACCATCCACACGGTGGTGGTGAAGGACGTGCACCAATCGGACGTAAATCACCAATGTCTCCTTGGGGTAAACCAACACTTGGTTTCAAAACACGTAGCAAGAAAAATAAATCTGATAAATTTATTGTACGTAGCCGTAAAAAATAACGGGGTTGAACTACGGTTCAATGATAGAACCGTAGAACAATCACGAAGGGAGGTTCCATTATGGGTCGCAGCTTAAAAAAAGGGCCTTTTGTTGATGATCATTTACTAACAAAGATCGAAAAATTAAGTGATAGTGATAAGAAACAAGTTGTTAAAACTTGGTCTCGTCGTTCTACGATCTTCCCACAATTCATCGGTCAAACAATCGCTGTTTATGATGGTCGTAAACATGTTCCAGTTTATGTTACTGAAGACATGGTAGGTCACAAACTTGGAGAATTTGCTCCAACTCGTACTTACAAAGGTCATGCAAGTGACGATAAGAAAACAAGACGTTAATGAGAGGAGGGCATTCCTATGCAAGCAAAAGCTGTTGCAAATACAGTTCGTATTGCTCCTCGTAAAGCTCGTTTAGTCGTAGATTTAATTCGAGGAAAGCAAGTTGGTGAAGCGGTAGCTATTTTGAAGTTAACTCCAAAAGCAGTTTCTCCAATCATAGAGAAAGTTTTAAAATCTGCTGTTGCTAACGCAGAGCATAACTACGAAATGGATATTAACAACCTAGTGGTTGAACAAGCATACGTTAATGAGGGACCAACTCTAAAGAGATTCCGTCCACGTGCACAAGGTCGTGCAAGTCAAATCAACAAACGTACTAGCCATATCACTATCGTTTTATCAGAAAAGAAGGAGGGGTAATTAGTGGGTCAAAAAGTAAATCCAGTCGGTTTACGTGTTGGGATCATTCGTGACTGGGAATCTAAATGGTTCGCAGGTAAAGACTATGCTGATCTTTTACACGAAGACCTAAAGGTACGTGAGTATATTACAAAACGCCTAAGCGATGCTTCTGTTTCTAAAGTAGAAATCGAGCGTGCAGCTAACCGCTTAAATGTTACTATCCACACTGCTAAACCAGGTATGGTTATTGGTAAAGGTGGTACAGAAGTTGAAGCTTTACGTAAAGCTCTTAACTCACTTACTAACAAACGTGTACACATCAATATCTTAGAAATTAAAAGAGCAGACATGGATGCAAAACTAGTTGCTGAGAACATTGCTCGTCAATTAGAAAATCGTGTATCTTTCCGTCGTGCTCAAAAACAAGCAATCCAACGTTCAATGCGCGCTGGTGCTAAAGGTATTAAAACAATGGTATCAGGTCGTTTAGGCGGCGCAGATATCGCACGTTCTGAATCTTATAGCGAAGGAACTGTTCCGTTGCACACTCTACGCGCAGATATTGATTATGCTGCTGTAGAAGCTGATACAACTTATGGTAAATTAGGTGTAAAAGTTTGGATCTACCGTGGAGAAATCCTTCCAACTAAGAAGAAAACTGTGGAAGGAGGCAAATAATATGTTACTACCTAAACGTGTAAAATATCGTCGTGTACACCGTGGCAAAATGCGTGGTCAAGCAAAAGGTGGTACAGAAGTAGCATTTGGTGAATTTGGTTTACAAGCTTTAGAAGCTTCTTGGATTACAAACCGCCAAATCGAAGCTGCTCGTATTGCAATGACACGTTACATGAAACGTGGCGGTAAAGTTTGGATTAAAATTTTCCCACATAAGCCTTACACTGCTAAGCCTCTTGAAGTCCGAATGGGTTCCGGTAAGGGTGCTCCTGAAGGTTGGGTTGCAGTTGTTAAGCCTGGAAAAATATTGTTCGAAGTAGCAGGTGTATCTGAAGAGATTGCTCGTGAAGCACTTCGTCTTGCAGCGCACAAACTTCCTATTAAATGTAAGTTTGTAAAACGTGAAGAAATTGGTGGTGAAACTAATGAAAGCTAATGAAATTCGTGACCTTACCACTGCTGAAATTGAACAAAAAGTTAAATCCTTAAAAGAAGAGCTTTTCAACCTTCGCTTTCAATTAGCGACTGGACAACTTGAAAATACAGCTCGCATTCGTGAAGTACGCAAAGCGATCGCTCGAATGAAAACTGTCATTCGTGAGAGAGAAATCGGCGTTAACAATCGATAAGTTGAGAGGAGGTTCGTAAAATGAGCGAACGCAATCAACGCAAAGTCTATACTGGTCGTGTTGTATCTGATAAAATGGATAAAACCATTTCAGTTGTTGTTGAAACATACAAAAAACACTCTTTATATGGCAAACGCGTGAAATACTCTAAGAAGTATAAAGCTCATGATGAGCAAAACACAGCAAAAATTGGCGATGTAGTCCGCATCATGGAAACACGTCCATTATCAGCTACAAAACGTTTCCGTCTTGTAGAAGTAGTAGAAAAAGCAGTTATTATATAATTGTTCGGAATTAAGCATCCCGAAGGGAGGTTACACACATGATTCAACAAGAATCACGTTTGAAAGTTGCTGACAACTCTGGTGCTCGTGAAGTACTTACTATTAAAGTTCTTGGTGGTTCAGGACGTAAAACTGCAAACATCGGTGATATCATCGTAGTTACTGTAAAACAAGCAACACCAGGTGGCGTTGTTAAAAAAGGTGACGTAGTTAAAGCAGTAGTCGTTAGAACTAAAAGTGGTGTTCGTCGTGCAGACGGTACTTACATTCGTTTCGATGAAAACGCATGTGTAATTATCCGTGATGATAAGAGTCCACGTGGAACACGTATCTTTGGACCAGTTGCACGCGAACTTCGCGACAATAACTTTATGAAGATTGTATCATTAGCTCCAGAAGTACTATAATATAAATTTTAATTGCCTTTAAGGAGGTGCGAACAGATGCATGTTAAAAAAGGTGACAAAGTAATGGTCATCTCTGGTAAGGATAAAGGCAAAACAGGTGTTGTTCTTGCTGCATTCCCTAAGAAAGATCGCGTGATCGTCGAAGGGATTAATATTGTTAAGAAGCACTCTAAGCCATCCCAATTGAATCCACAAGGTGGAATCAACGACCAGGAAGCTGCTATTCATGTATCCAACGTTATGCCTATCGACCCTAAAACTGGTGAACCTACTCGTGTAGGAACAAAAACTGTTGAAGGAAAAAAAGTACGCGTAGCGAAAAAATCCGGTGAAATTCTAGATAAATAGTACAAGAAGAAGGGAGGTACAATGAATGAACCGCCTAAAAGAAAAATTTGTTAAAGAAACTACTCCTGCTCTTATGAGCAAGTTCAATTATAAATCAGTAATGGAAGTTCCAAGACTGGAAAAAATCGTTGTTAACATGGGTGTTGGTGATGCTGTAGCAAACGCAAAAGCATTAGATGTTGCTGTTGAAGAATTAGCACAAATTACTGGTCAAAAACCATTAATCACTCGTGCAAAAAAATCAATTGCAGGTTTCCGTCTACGTGAAGGAATGCCAATCGGAGCAAAAGTTACTCTTCGTGGAGAACGCATGTATCAATTCATTGATAAACTTGTATCTGTTTCTCTTCCACGTGTACGTGACTTCCGTGGTATATCTAAAAAGTCATTTGACGGTCGCGGTAACTACACTTTAGGTGTAAAAGAACAATTAATTTTCCCTGAAATTGATTACGATAAAGTAAACAAAGTAAGAGGAATGGACATTGTTATCGTTACAACTGCAAAAACAGATGAAGAAGCTCGTGAACTGTTAACTCAATTTGGAATGCCGTTCCAAAAGTAATCTCTAATTAGAGGGAGGCGAAGATGTGGCTAAAAAGTCAATGATTGCGAAGCAAAAACGCACGCCTAAATATAAAGTACAAGAATACACACGTTGCGAACGTTGTGGTCGTCCACATTCTGTGTACCGTAAATTTAAGCTTTGCCGTATTTGTTTCCGCGAATTAGCGTATAAGGGACAAATTCCTGGTGTGAAAAAAGCAAGCTGGTAAAACCCGATATTGGGAAGGAGGTAAATACAAATGGTTATGACAGATCCAATTGCAGATTTGCTTACAAGAATCCGTAATGCGAATATGGTTCGTCACGAAAAATTAGAAGTTCCTGCTTCTAACATCAAAAAAGAGATCGCTGAAATCTTAAAGCGTGAAGGTTTTGTACGTGATGTAGAATATATCGAAGACAACAAACAAGGTATTATCCGCATTTTCTTAAAATACGGTTCAAGCAACGAGCGTGTAATTACTGGACTTAAAAGAATTAGTAAACCAGGTCTTCGTGTATATGCGAAAGCAACAGAAGTACCTCGTGTATTAAACGGTCTTGGAGTTGCATTAGTTTCTACTTCTCAAGGAGTACTTACTGATAAAGAAGCTCGTGCGAAACAAGTTGGCGGAGAAGTATTAGCATACGTTTGGTAATAATAGGTTTAATGAATGGAGGTGCAACTAAATGTCTCGTGTAGGTAAAAAACCAATCGAAGTACCAGCAGGCGTTACAGTTTCTATGGATAACAGTACTGTAACGGTGAAAGGTCCTAAAGGTGAATTAACTCGTACTTTTAATTCTGATATTGCAATCAGCTTGGAAGAAAACGTGATTAATGTAACTCGTCCTTCTGATGCGAAGGAACATCGTGCATTACATGGAACAACTCGTGCATTGTTATCAAACATGGTTGAGGGTGTTTCAAAAGGCTTTGAGAGAGGTCTTGAATTAATCGGTGTCGGTTACCGTGCTCAAAAACAAGGAAGCAAGCTTGTTTTGAACGTAGGTTACTCTCATCCAGTAGAAATCGAACCAGAAGCTGGTATCGAAATCGAAGTACCATCTGCTACGAAAGTAGTTGTTAAAGGAACTAGTAAAGAACGTGTTGGAGCACTTGCTGCTAACATTCGTGACGTTCGCCCACCAGAACCTTATAAAGGTAAAGGTATCCGTTATGAAGGCGAATATGTACGTAGAAAAGAAGGTAAAACTGGTAAGTAATGCCGCATAGGTAAACGAAAGGAGTGACCTAAATGATTACGAAGGCTGATAAAAATCAAGTCCGTAGAAAAAGACACGCACGTGTGCGTTCTAAACTTAGCGGAACTGAAGCTCGTCCTCGTTTAAATGTGTTCCGTTCAAACAAACACATTTACGCTCAATTAATTGATGATGTTAACGGTGTAACAATCGCAAGTGCATCTTCTTTAGATAAAGAGCTTAATCTTGAATCTACTGGTAATTTAGAAGCTGCTGTTAAGATCGGTGAATTAGTAGCTAAACGTGCTGTAGAAAAAGGAATTAAATCAGTAGTATTTGACCGCGGAGGATATTTATATCATGGTCGCGTTAAAGCTTTAGCTGATGCTGCTCGTGAGAACGGCCTAGAATTTTAATAGACAAAGGAGGGACATAAAAAGATGCGTCGTATTGATCCAAACAAACTTGAACTTGAAGAACGCGTAGTTACAGTTAACCGTGTAGCGAAAGTTGTTAAAGGTGGACGTCGTTTTCGTTTCTCTGCTCTAGTAGTAGTTGGGGACAAAAATGGTAACGTTGGTTTTGGTACTGGTAAAGCTCAAGAAGTACCAGATGCAATTCGCAAAGCGGTTGAAGATGCGAAGAAAAATCTTATTGAAGTACCAATGGTTGGTACAACAATTCCACACCAAATTATCGGACATTTTGGAGCTGGTGAAATTCTATTGAAACCTGCTTCAGAAGGTACTGGGGTTATCGCTGGTGGTCCAGTTCGTGCTGTACTTGAATTAGCTGGTGTAGCAGATATTTTATCTAAGTCATTAGGTACAAATACACCAATTAACATGGTTCGTGCAACTTTAGACGGTTTAAAACAATTAAAACGTGCTGAAGACGTAGCGAAGTTACGTGGAAAATCAGTAGAAGAACTGTTAGGATAAGGAGGGAAATTAGATGGCAAACAAACTGGAAATTACCCTCACTAAAAGCGTAATTGGTCGTCCGCAAGACCAACGCGAAACAGTTAAAGCTTTAGGATTACGTAAAGTAAATCAAACAGTTGTTCAACAAGATAATGCTGCTATTCGTGGTATGATCAATAAAGTATCACATCTTGTAACTGTATCAGAAAACTAAAAATCATTCTTCTTCAAATAAGGAGGTGCCAAAATGAAACTTCATGAATTAAAACCTGCAGAAGGTTCTCGTCAAGAACGCAAACGCAAAGGGCGCGGTATCGGTTCAGGTAATGGTAAAACTGCTGGTAAAGGTCATAAAGGTCAAAATGCACGTTCAGGTGGGGGTGTAAGACCAGGATTTGAAGGTGGTCAAACTCCTTTATTCCGTCGTTTACCAAAACGTGGTTTTACTAATATCAACCGTAAAGAATACGCTATTGTGAATTTAGATACTCTAAATCGTTTTGAAGATGGAACTGAAGTAACTCCAGAACTTCTTATCGAAACAGGAGTTGTTAGTAACGAGAGAGCAGGAATTAAGATTCTTGCAAAAGGCAACGTAGAGAAAAAGCTTACTGTTAAAGCTCATAAATTCTCCTCTGCTGCTAAGGAAGCTATTGAAGCTGCCGGCGGTCAAACAGAGGTGATCTGATGTTTCAGACAATCTCCAATTTTATGCGCGTGGGTGAAATAAGACGAAAAATCATATTCACCCTATTAATGTTGATTATATTTCGTTTAGGTACTTTTATTCCTGTACCTTATGTAAATGCAGACTTCTTAAAAGCACAAGATGCTTTCAGTGCCTTCGGAATTTTAAATACTTTCGGTGGTGGGGCATTAAAAAACTTTTCTATTCTTGCAATGGGGATCATGCCTTATATTACAGCATCCATTATTGTTAGCTTATTACAAATGGATGTTGTTCCAAAGTTTACGGAATGGTCAAAGCAGGGTGAGGCTGGACGTAGAAAGTTAACACAATTTACGCGTTACTTTACAATTGTTCTAGCTCTTATCCAAGGTTTTGGTATGTCATACGGTTTTAATAATCTTGCAGGTGGTGCACTGATTACAAAACCTGGATTTACGTCATATTTAGTTATTTCTATTGTATTAACAGCAGGAACTGCCTTTTTAATGTGGTTAGGTGAACTAATTACTTCTAAAGGTGTTGGAAATGGTATTTCTATTATCATTTTTGCTGGTATTGCTGCAGGAATTCCTTCAATGGCTAATCAAATCTATGCACAGCAGTTTGATAACCCAGGAGATCAATTATTCCTTAATATTGTAAAGTTAGCTTTAATTATTATAGCTGTTGTTGCAATAGTAGTTGGAGTAATTTTTATCCAGCAAGCTCTTAGAAAGATACCTATTCAATATGCAAAAAGAATGGTAAATGGTAATAGCAGCACAGGTGGTCAATCAACACATTTACCGTTGAAAGTAAACTCTGCTGGTGTTATTCCAGTTATCTTTGCAGTTTCCTTCTTGGTAACTCCAAGAACAATTGCATCGTTCTTACCGCAAAATGACGTTACTTCCTGGATACAAAGAGTATTTGATTATACTCATCCAATAGGAATGCTTATATATACTGTGTTAATTATTGCGTTTACTTATTTCTATGCTTTCATTCAGGTAAATCCAGAACAGGTTTCTGAAAACCTGAAGAAACAAGGTGGATACATCCCAGGTATTCGTCCTGGTAAAAGTACGCAAGATTATTTGTCACGTGTTCTATCTCGTTTAACACTAGTCGGAGCTCTATTCTTAGCTGTTATTGCAATACTACCTGTATTTTTTATTAATATTGCAGGTCTTCCACAATCTGCACAGATTGGTGGAACAAGTATTATAATCGTGGTTGGGGTTGCATTGGAAACGATGAAACAATTAGAGTCTCAATTAGTTAAACGACACTATAAAGGTTTTATTAAATAGTATAATTTAGGGGACATTAGTCCCTTGAATTTTATGTAAGAGAACTTGAGGGGGAATACGCATGAATTTAGTCTTAATGGGGCTCCCTGGCGCAGGTAAAGGTACTCAAGCTGAGAAGATTGTCGAGAAATATGACATCCCTCATATCTCAACTGGCGACATGTTCCGTGCGGCTATGAAAGATGAAACAGAACTTGGACTTAAGGCAAAATCTTTTATGGATAAAGGTGAACTTGTACCGGATGAAGTTACAATTGGTATTGTTCGCGAAAGACTTAGCAAGGATGACTGTGAAAAAGGCTTTCTTTTAGATGGTTTTCCTCGTACAGTTCCTCAAGCATCAGCTTTAGAAAATATTTTGTCTGATTTAAATAAGAAGTTAGACTTTTGTATCAATGTTCAAGTGGATCAAGAGATATTAATGGAGCGTTTAACAGGACGCCGCATTTGTAAAAGTTGTGGTGCAACCTATCATTTAGTATTTAATCCGCCATCAAAGCCAGATACTTGTGATCGTTGTGGCGGCGAATTATACCAACGTGCTGATGATAATGAAGCTACTGTAAAAAATCGCTTAGAAGTTAATATTAAACAATCCCAACCATTACTTGATTTCTATGAGTCAAAAGGTTATCTTCGTAACATAAATGGTCAACAAGATATTAATAAAGTATTCGTAGATCTTGATGAGTTACTAAGTACTTTAAAATAAGAGTGACTTTTGCTTGGACTAATCTGTTATCTAGCATGGACATAAATCAGAGATAATAAATAGAAGAATTGGGATGAAATGGCTGAGGAGTTTATTCCTAAACATGATGCATTTCCTTTTTTCAAAAGGTATAATAATTTTCATGGTTATATCTGTAACAAAAAAAGCATAACCGTGTTATTTTGACATGTTTATCTTCGTTAAAAGATTAATCAATTTAGATAATTGGTGCAGAGTATTTTGGATTTCATGGTAACTCCGCTTAAATTGCTTTTTTATCTAGTAGTGAAGAAGGTAATGTAACTATTATTCTTTCTATTATGACGATTGGTATTAGACCAGGTGTGCAGTTGTCGAACACTCTACGAAATCCTGTAATACGAAATCTATGTGGCTTTTCAAGTGAAAAGAGTATGTAGGGAATGATTTAAGGCTAGACTCTTGAAGGATGATTTTTTTCTTGAAATGGTCTTTACGTTACATGCTTACTTCTATTCGATAAGACACACGCTGTTGATAGAATGTTCGTAATCAGAGGAAAGATCATTTCTTTTCCAATAATGAATGATCTAGCAATGCTAAGTTTAGTTGGTAACATTAAACTTTTTATTTCTTTCTTCCCTATAATTATATTTTTTATAATTAATAGCGGACGAAGTGCCTACTCTTATGGTATAATCAATTAGTTGCAGTCTCATGCAGTTTTATTTTATTATAGGAGCAGTTCAGAGTAGTTTAATGTACACCAATCGTGTGACAAGAAGAGCTACACTTTGCTATATTAGTTAAGATGGATCTCGTATTTTTTTATGGAAAGGAGAGATATTCGATGGCTAAAGACGATGTAATCGAAATTGAAGGCACAATCACCGAAACTTTGCCGAACGCCATGTTTAAGGTAGAATTAGAAAATGGTCATACTGTATTGGCTCACGTTTCTGGTAAAATTCGCATGCATTTCATCCGTATTTTACCTGGTGATAAAGTAACGGTTGAGTTATCTCCATATGACTTAACTCGCGGAAGAATTACTTACCGCTTTAAATAATCTGATTGCACTCCGTACTATCAAGGAGGTTAGGATAATGAAAGTTAGACCATCTGTTAAACCAATCTGCGAAAAATGTAAAGTTATCCGCAGACGTGGTAAAGTTATGGTTATCTGTGAAAACCCTAAACACAAACAAAAACAAGGTTAATAACAAGGAGGTGCGCATATAGATGGCACGTATTGCTGGTGTGGATATTCCACGTGAAAAACGTGTAGTAATATCTTTAACATACATTTACGGTATTGGAAAAAATACTGCACAACAAGTATTAGCAGAAGCTGGTGTTTCTGAAGATACACGCGTTCGTGATTTAACAGAAGATGAATTAAATAAAATTCGTGATATTATCGACCGTTTAAAAGTAGAAGGAGATCTTCGTCGTGAGATTTCTCTAAACATTAAGCGTCTAATGGAAATTGGTTGTTACCGTGGTCTTCGTCACCGTCGTGGCTTACCAGTTCGCGGACAAAACACGAAAAACAACGCTCGTACACGCAAAGGTCCTCGTAAGACTGTAGCTAATAAGAAAAAATAATCGGTAAAGGAGGTACAATATAATGGCACGTAAAACTAATACACGTAAACGTCGTGTTAAAAAGAATATTGAGGCTGGTGTAGCTCATATTCGTTCTACTTTCAACAATACTATCGTAACTATTACAGACGTTCATGGAAATGCTCTTGCTTGGTCAAGCGCAGGCGCACTTGGATTCAGAGGTTCTCGTAAATCTACTCCATTTGCTGCTCAAATGGCTGCAGAAACAGCTGCGAAAGCATCTATGGAACATGGTATGAAAACTTTAGAAGTAACAGTTAAAGGACCAGGTGCAGGTCGTGAAGCAGCAATTCGTTCTCTTCAAGCTGCAGGTCTTGAAGTTACAGCAATTAGAGATGTAACTCCAGTTCCTCATAACGGTTGTCGACCACCTAAACGTCGCCGAGTTTAATTTTTCTGTATAAATTTTGTATCCTTGTCTATAATGGGATATGAATAAAACTTTTAGAACCCGTACAGATTTATTAACTAACCCAGTTGTTGTGCACAAGCGGGAACGTAAACATGGGGAATTTCGGTAATGCTTACCGAGGTTTCGACGTTTTGAAGGAGGGTATATCTTGATGATCGAAATAGAAAAACCAAAAATCGAAACGGTTGAGATCAACGATGATGCCAAATATGGTAAATTCGTCGTCGAGCCACTTGAGCGTGGATATGGTACTACTTTGGGTAACTCCTTACGTCGTATTCTACTATCCTCACTGCCAGGTGCCGCTGTCACATCCATTCAAATTGATGGGGTACTTCATGAGTTCTCAACAATTGAAGGTGTCGTAGAAGATGTTACAGCTATCATATTAAATATCAAAAAACTAGCATTGAAGATATACTCTGATGATGAAAAAACTTTAGAGATTGATATGCAAGGTGCAGGGGTAGTTACAGCAGCTGATATTACACATGATAGTGATGTAGAGATCTTAAATCCAGATCTTCATATCGCAACTTTAGGCAGCAACGGGAACTTCCGTATGCGTTTAACTGCAAAGCGTGGTCGTGGTTACACACCAGCTGAGCAAAACAAACGTGAAGATCAGCCTATTGGTGTAATTCCTATTGACTCTATCTTTACACCAGTATCTCGTGTTTCTTATCAAGTAGAGAATACTCGTGTTGGTCAATTGACTAATTATGATAAGTTAACTTTTGACGTGTGGACTGACGGTAGTACAGGTCCTCAAGATGCTGTTGCACTTGGTGCAAAGATTTTAACTGAGCATTTAAATATCTTTGTTGGTTTAACTGATGAAGCACAAAATGCTGAGATTATGGTAGAAAAAGAAGAAGATCAAAAAGAAAAAGTTCTTGAGATGACAATCGAAGAATTAGATCTTTCTGTTCGTTCTTATAACTGCTTAAAACGTGCGGGTATTAATACCGTACAGGAATTAGCTAATAAGACGGAAGAAGATATGATGAAAGTTCGAAACTTAGGTAGAAAATCTCTAGAAGAAGTAAAACATAAATTAGAAGAGCTTGGATTAGGCTTAAGAAAAGATGACTGATTAGTCTCTTGATTATGTCTATAAAGCTTGTACTTTAACAAAAGGAGGGAATCTCACATGGGTTACAGAAAGTTAGGACGCACAAGCGCACAACGTAAAGCTATGTTACGTGACTTAACTACAGACTTAATCATCAATGAGCGCATTGAAACAACTGAAGCTCGTGCAAAAGAACTTCGTTCTGTTGTAGAAAAAATGATTACACTTGGTAAACGTGGAGATCTACATGCACGTCGTCAAGCAGCTGCTTATGTACGTCACGAGGTTGCTAACGCTGAAACAAACCAAGATGCTGTACAAAAATTGTTCAGTGATGTTGCTGCTCGTTATACTGATCGTCAAGGTGGTTACACTCGTATCATGAAAATGGGACCTCGTCGTGGAGACGGAGCACCAATGGTAATTATCGAGTTAGTGTAATAGGATTTCAAAGAAACTTAGGGTGCGGGACAGTTTATATTGTTATGAAACTTGTTCAAGTGCCCTTTTTCTTTAATTCTCGCTTTATGATCAAGCCAATTTAGAGTGTTACGATGAGCATTGGTTTCTTTAATGACTCGTCTAGCTCGTGCGCCTCTTCTTTCGATATATCGTTTGAATGAGGTGCGGGCTTTTTTCATTTTTAATTAGGACTGCTGGGTGCTAAGAAGTGGAATACCATAAGATATATTTTAACAAGCATAGAAATAGGATATCAAAGATTATTCAAATAATCTTATGTTAAACCAATTCAAAGCTCGCCCAATTGGCGAGTTTATTTTTTTATCCACCTCTTAAACTTCAATAAGATCCAACCGTAAGCTTATGATTTTTGAGGAAAATGGGTGGTGAATGACTGTCTGTATAGGTCCGAATGGTTCAATTAACCATCAGTGGGGATGGAGGAAAACCCTTACTGATGAAAGTTTCACTTTATCTAATTATTAATACTTTGTTTATAAATAGTCCTATGTAATATAAAATCGACAATATCTAGTAAGTAAATGGTGGGAGTGTAATGGACCAAACGATTTTAGTAAAGGTAGAAGATGTATCCTTTAAATATGAGGAGCAATTAGAAAACGCCCTAGATCACGTTTCTTTACATGTTAATAGAGGGGAATGGGTTGCTGTAGTTGGACACAATGGTTCAGGTAAATCTACGCTAGCTAAGTTATTAAATGGATTACAATTTTCTAATGAAGGTTCAATTATAATAGATGGTATTCCGATTACAGAGGATTCTGTGTGGGATATTAGAAAAAAGGTTGGAATGGTATTCCAGAATCCTGATAACCAGTTTGTTGGTACAACGGTTAAGGATGATGTGGCTTTTGGTTTAGAAAATAACGCCGTTCCAAGGAGTGAGATGGTAACAAGAGTAGAGAGTTCTTTAGAAAAAGTAAAGATGTTAGCTTTTCTTGATCAAGAGCCGCACCATCTATCTGGAGGACAAAAACAGAGAGTCGCTATTGCAGGAATTATTGCCTTAAAGCCTGAAATTATCATATTAGATGAGGCTACCTCTATGCTTGATCCTCAAGGAAGAGAAGAAGTATTTGAAATCATGAGAGATTTGCAAAAAGAGAATATGACAATTATCTCGATCACCCATGATTTAGATGAGGCTGCTAAGGCTGACCGAATCATCGTGATGAATAAGGGAAAAGTGTATAAAGAGGGAAGCCCTAAAGAAATTTTTAAGCTTCAGAAGGAACTTGTAGAAATTGGTTTAGATATCCCTTTTACCATTAAACTAAGAGAAAGTCTATTGAATAAAGGTATTCCATTAGAAGAAGTATATTTAACAGAAGAAGAGTTGGTGACAGGCATATGGACATCTCACTTCAAAAAGTAGAGTATCGTTACCAGGAGAATTCGCCATTTGAACGGTTAGCGATAGAGGACGTAAGTTTTGATATTCCCTCAGGAAGCTATGTTGCCGTGATAGGGCATACTGGCTCTGGGAAATCGACTATTTTACAGCATCTTAATGCGCTTTTAACTCCATCAAAGGGGAAAGTTATAATAGGTGACCGCACTATTGAAGGTGGACAAAAGCATAAAAATTTGCGGAGTATTCGACAAAGAGTAGGTATTGTTTTTCAGTTTCCAGAACAGCAGCTGTTTGAGGAAACAGTAGAAAAAGATATTTGCTTTGGTCCTCTGAATTTTGGGATCTCCGAGTCGGAGGCAAAGATTAGAGCGGAAAAGGCATTGCGTGAAGTAGGTTTATCGGAAGAGTTTCTTTTAAAATCTCCTTTTGATTTATCTGGTGGCCAGATGAGAAGAGTCGCCATTGCGGGTGTATTAGCAATGGAACCGGATGTGCTTGTTTTGGATGAGCCGACAGCTGGCTTAGATCCAAGAGGCAGACGAGAAATAATGGATATGTTTTATAAGCTTCATAAAGAGCGGAATTTAACTACTATTTTAGTTACGCATAGTATGGAAGACGCAGCTCATTATGCTGATCAAATAGTCATTATGAATAAAGGGAAAGTACATCGTCAGGGAACACCGATAGAGATATTTAAGAATGCAGAAGATTTGGCATCTATTGGGTTGAATGTACCTGAGGTAGTGCGATTTCAAATAAAAGTAGAAGCAAAATTTGGGATGAAGATGGAGCAAGTGCATTTAAATATGGAAGACTTTACCGAAGAATTGGCAGTGTATTTAAAAAAGAAAGTAGGGAGTAGTTAATGGGAAAAATGATTATTGGGCGTTTTATTCCCGTTGATTCGATTTTGCACAGAATGGATCCCCGTTCAAAATTACTGCTTGTTTTTCTATTTATCTGTGTTGTATTTTTGGCTAACAATATTTGGAGTTATTCTTTACTAATTGTATATGTAGGTACGTTAGTAGCCTTTTCCAATGTACCGATAAAATATATTTATTTAGGATTAAGGCCCATTTTTTGGCTAATTATCTTTACGTTTATGTTGCATTTATTTTTTACGAAGAATGGAGATCTATTGTTTGAATGGGGATGGATTACTATCTATGAAGAAGGCGTCAGAATGGGGATTCTTATTTCGATTCGGTTCTTCCTGCTTATTATCATGACATCCTTGCTTACGTTAACAACTACACCAATTGAATTAACAGATGCAATTGAAACACTGTTAGGGCCGTTAAAGAAAGTGAAATTTCCTGTCCACGAGTTGGCGCTTATGATGTCTATTTCATTGCGTTTCATTCCAACTTTAATGGATGAAACAGAGAAGATTATGAAGGCTCAGATGGCAAGAGGAGTAGAATTTTCCAGTGGTTCGATTAAAAGCCGTGTCCAAGCAATTATTCCTTTATTGATTCCTTTATTTGTTAACTCCTTTAAACGAGCGGAGGAGCTTGCTATTGCGATGGAAGCACGTGGTTACCAAGGTGGAGAAGGAAGAACGAAATATCGCCAATTAGTATGGAGTCCAATCGACACAATTATGATTATTATTTTGATACTAGTAACAGCCCTGCTGTTTGTATTAAGAACATAGTGGAGAATAAGATGCAAAGATATAAATGTACAATTAGCTATGACGGTTCAAATTATAGTGGTTTTCAGATTCAACCAAAGGATCTAACGGTGCAAGGTGAAATCGAAAAGGCTTTAAGAAAGCTTCATAAAGGGATAGAGGTAAAGATTCAGGCATCAGGCAGAACCGATGCAGGTGTTCATGCGAAGGGACAAGTTATTCATTTTGATAGCACTCTTGATATTCCGGCAGAAAAATGGCCGATTGCACTAAATACTTTATTGCCCCATGATATAGTGGTTGCAGATGCTGTGATAGTGCCTGAATCCTTTCATGCAAGATATAATGTAACAGCAAAGGAATATCGCTACTTTATCCAATTAGGAGAGCGGAGAGATCCATTTAAACGCCATTATGCTTATTACTATCCATATACCCTAAATGTGAAGGCAATGAGAGAAGCGTTGACCTATTTTATTGGTGAATATGATTTTACTAGTTTTTGCTCTGCTAAAACAGACAAAGAAAGAAAAGTAAGAACGGTAACTGGGGTAAAGTTAATAGAGAAAGAAAATATGCTAATATTTTCTTTCCAAGGGAATGGATTCCTTTATAATATGGTGCGCATTATGGTTGGAACATTACTAGATGTTGGAAGAGGAAAGAAATCCCCAGAGGATATCCCTATGATTATCGAGAAAAAAGATAGAAAAGCAGCTGGAAAAACAGCTTCTGCACATGGATTGTATCTTTGGAAAGTATTGTATTAAATGAATATCGTAGATTTCCGCGCAAAATAGACTTTCTCTGATGGTGAAATGAGTGAAATAGCTTATATTTTATAAGCGGAGATCAGTATTTTTTGAGTAAAAACTATAAGAAAACTAATTTTTTTCTCATAACAACTAAACCTGGTGTAACATTCCCTTGACATATACTAGTCTAGGATATATCATAATATGGTATGTATTTTAATCCCACATTAAGCCCCGGAACTTAATTGTGTGAACATATAGACGTAAGAACAGAACATTCGTAATTTAAAACAAATTATAATTTAACATTTCAGGAGGGAAACTCATGCGTACAACGTTTATGGCTAATTCAAACACTATTGATCGTAAATGGTACGTGATTGATGCTGAAGGCCAAACTTTAGGTCGTCTTGCTAGTGAAATAGCATCAATTCTACGTGGTAAACATAAACCAACTTTCACACCTCATGTGGATACTGGTGATCATGTAATTATTTTAAATGCTTCAAAAATTGAATTGACTGGTAAAAAATTAACTGACAAAATTTACTACCGTCACTCCATGCACCCAGGTGGATTAAAGCAAAGAACTGCTTTAGAAATGCGTACTAACTATCCAGAGCAAATGTTAGAACTTGCAATCAAAGGTATGCTTCCAAAGAATTCTCTTGGTCGTCAAATGTTTAGAAAATTACACGTATATGCTGGTAGCGAACATCCGCACCAAGCTCAACAACCAGAAGTTTACGAACTTCGTGGATAATTAATAAAGGGAGGTAAAACAAATGGCACAGGTTCAATATATCGGTACTGGTCGTCGTAAAAGCTCTGTTGCTCGTGTACGTTTAGTTCCAGGTGACGGACAAATCATCATCAATGGTCGTGAAATCGAAAGTTATATCCCGTTTGCAGCTTTACGTGAAGTTGTTAAACAACCATTAGTAGCTACTGAAACTACTGGAAGCTACAATATTTTAGTAAATGTTAACGGTGGAGGTTATACTGGTCAAGCTGGCGCTATCCGTCATGGTATCGCTCGTGCTTTACTTCAAGTAGATCCTGAATACCGTCCAACATTAAAACGTGCAGGATTATTAACTCGTGACGCTCGTATGAAAGAACGTAAAAAATACGGTCTTAAAGGCGCTCGTCGTGCACCTCAGTTCTCAAAACGTTAATTTTGGTGTTTCAAAGGCTCTTTCCACATTTGTGGAGAGGGTCTTTTTTTTATATTAAGAAACAAGTTCTTAAATATGTTTACTCAGAAACCTTTTTGCTGCCTTTTGTTCGAATAACAGCTATGAGTAGTGTGTAAACAGTGATTACCATATAATACTCTATACATAAGAGAAGTGGGCATGAATTAATTATTGGTCTGCTTTTCATACAATGCTAGCTGGGAAAACTAGAAGAAGCCGGTTGGAAAAACAAATTAAAATCATTGGGAGTAGAGCTAGTTCTCATTCTTTATACTTTCTTTATACTTTTCTAGTCAAATTATTTATACTTGTCCCTTATTCTAAATAAATCAACATCGAAAGGAAGAATGGTTATGTCAGAAACAATTCTTAAAGCAACGAATGTTTCAAAAATATATGGAAAACACAAAGCACTTGATAAAGTATCAATCGAAATTAAGCGAGGAATGATATATGGTTTAATCGGGGAAAATGGTGCAGGAAAATCGACGTTTATGCGTACTGTTATGGGCTTAATCTCAATCGCTGAGGGTGACATAGAGCTTTTTGGCGAAAGTAGTACGAAGGGATTGCAACAGGCAAGAAGAAAAATGGGACAATCGATTGAAACACCAGCACTTTATCCGGACTTAACGGCTCGAGAGAATCTTAAAGTACAAGCAGCAAACGGTGGTGTAAGTGAACGAGAAATTGATGATTTACTTCGCTTGATGAGCCTTGAAGATACAGGAAAGAAGAAGGTTAAGGATTTCTCATTAGGGATGCGCCAACGTTTAGCTATTGCATCGACTCTGATTACAAATCCAGAATTCTTAATTTTAGACGAGCCGACAAACGGTCTTGATCCATCAGGGATTGTGGAGATGCGCGAAATCATTCAACGATTGGTGAAGGATCGAGGGATTACTGTCTTACTCTCTTCGCATTTGCTTGACGAACTATCACAGATTGCTACACATTATGGGATTTTGCATAAGGGGAAACTCATTAGTGAGCTTTCAAGAGAGCAATTAGAATCTGAAACTCGTCAATATATTGAATTAGAAACAACCGAGGTTCATAAAGCAGTAGTTGTACTAGATGAAATGGGGATAAAGGAATACGAGGTTGTAAATGGAACGGAGATTAATATTTATGAACGTTTAGAGGAAGTGGCTTCTATTAACCGTTCGCTAGTATTAGCTAATGTGAATGTTTCGAGAATAGGGACAACAAGACAAAAGCTCGAAGATTATTTTTTACAATTAACAGGAGGAACCACCCATGCTTAATCTCTTAACAGCTGAAAAAATTAAGTTAGTTCGAAGTAAAAAATTATGGATTGTCCTAGGGATTTTATCGATATTTCCTATTTTGCAAGTAATGAATAGTAAAATTTCTGTGAATAATGGAGCGCAGCTCAATCAAACCATTGATACAGTGATCAATGGAGCGACAGGAATTTTAATGATGGAGAAAAACGGATTAACCGTTTTACTCGTTATGAGTGCTTTTATTAGTTTTATTATTGGGGAAGAATTTCAAAAAGGGACCATTCGAAATGCATTGTCTTTAGGACGAAGCCGGACCTATTATTATATGACAAAATTGGGGGTTGCTGCACTGCTTACCCTCGTTGGTGTCATCTTAATGACTGTATTTGGTATAATAGGCTTTTCCGTTGTGTTTGGCTTTGGGGAGGTAGCAGAAATTAGCAATTACCTTTGGTTTGCTATAAAAGCTTTCATAACACTTTATTTTCTAATTTTGGCAAACGTATCTATCTATGTCATGATTAGTTTTTTAACAAAAAACAGCGCAGTTTCCCTAATATGGAGTTTCCTTTATACGATTGCAACAGGTTTTGGGGCTGGGATTTTTCAGCAAACGGAGCATTTTAAGCAATTGACATTCTGGTTTACAGAATCTTTCTTGTTTTACTCTGATTTCGCAAAACCAGTAGATATTGCAAAATACCCTGAGATGATAGTAGTTAGTATCATCACAATCGTTTTAACCTCCATTATAGGCATCCTTCTGTTTAAACGAACAGACATAAAGTAGGTAGGTAGAGATGGCAACGATATTAATCATGGAAGACGATATGGCCATTCATTCACTTATAAACGAAGCGTTGGAATTGAATGGTTTTAAAACAATTAGTGCATATTCAGGGACTGAAGGGAAATTACTATTCGAACAAGCACAAATGGATTTAATCTTATTAGATTTAATGCTTCCCGGGATGAATGGAGAAGAATTTCTTCAACAAATTCGGCATAACACAAACATTCCTGTAATAGTGATTTCAGCTAAAAATGATCAAGATACGAAGTTAGAGCTTTTGACAAGTGGAGCGGATGATTATATGACAAAACCATTTGATGTGAAGGAGCTACTTGCAAGGATTCACATTCAGTTACGTCATGCTATCAAAACTTCAGAGGATAATAAGAAAGAAATTCAATACAAGAACATCAGCATAGATATTGACACACGTGAAGTAAAATTAAATGATGAAATTATTCACCTTACTGGACGGGAATATGCAATACTTCTACTTTTTTTAGAAAATCCTCAAAAAGTATTTAGCCGTGCCAATATTTATGAAAGTGTTTGGGACGAACCATATTTTGATAGTGATAAAACGATTAATATGCATATCAGTAATATACGAAATAAGCTCAACTTAAGAGATACAAATTATATTAAAACAATATGGGGCATAGGCTTCAAATTTGATTAACGAAGGGGGTTGGTGAATGTTATGTGGGGGTGGGTATTTTTCTTACTAACATTTGCGCTTCTTTTTTATCTTTACTTTTTAAAAAGAGAACTGCGAAAGTTGAAAGAGGAGGTCCATAATCTTCCCACTCGTGCCAGTTTTGGAAGTAGACTATCTCTAGATTTTCGTGAGAAAACTTTGTTAGAGTTAGTAGATGAATTGAATCTGATGATTAATGTGTTTGAAGATAAGAATCGTCAAGCGAAACAGATGGAAGAAAATGTGAAGTTATCAATCGCAGGGCTCTCTCACGACTTGCGGACACCGCTCACATCCATTAATGGCTATGTGCAACTTTTACATGCGACGAATGATGAGACGCGGCGGAAACACTATGTAGCGATTATTGAACAGTCTGTAAAACGACTGATTGAAATGACGGAACACTTTTATGACTTAGCCCGTATGGAAACAAACCAAAAAGAAATAGTACTGACATCAATTTCTTTATCTAATTTAGTGGAAGAAATCTTCTTATCCTTTTATGAACAATTGGAAGAGAAGAAAATTGAACTCCAATTTCCCGAAGAAATAAAGGATAGAAAAATTATTACGGACAAATTAATGACGACACGTGTCCTTCATAATATCGTTCAAAATATACTTCGTTATGCTAAAAATACAGTTATTATCAGCTATGATATGGAAAAAGACTTCCTAGTTTTACGCATCAAAAACGATATTAAACGAGATAGTAAAGTGGCAATAGAAAAAGTCTTTATGCGTTTCTATACGGAGGTCAGCAGTAGAACTAACACGGAAGCAAGTGGGTTAGGTCTTTACTTATCAAAAAAATTAGTTGAAAAGATGAATGGGAAAATGGAAGCGGAGCTACAGGATAATTGGTTTATTCTTAAAATGTATTTTCCTATTAATGGGATTCAACCTTAAATGTTACAATCAATATTTGTATCCTTGCATTGCAATTAGTTTTTATATGTAACTCTCAAATCTTTGGGAGTTTTTTATTTTTTTACAAAGAAAAAGCCCGTCAAGTATGGAGGGGAGAAATCGATATTTGTTAGCATATGTCAGATGGTGTCCCTTATTCTTTAAGTACGATTTAGTCAGTATCGGTAATTCCTCTTCTCCAGCCGAGAAACAGGATTATCCCGTTTTAAATGAACTTAGGTAATCAATATTACACCATTTTCACTATCTCGCCCCTATCCTCGTCAATTGAGCCTTTCCCCTTGAAACAAAATTTGAGCATGTTACGATTAGAAATGTTGAAAAAGAATATGGAATGAAATGTTAATAATTAGGAGGGTGTGAATGTTAAAAGACAAGACAGTAGCATTTTTAGGGGCAGGCTCGATGGCAGAGGCAATGATTGCAGGTGCTCTTCAAGCGGAAAAACTTCTCCCCAACCAAATAATTGCAACCAATAATAGCAATACTGCTCGTTTACAAGAATTAGCCAATGAATACGGTGTAAGAACGATCCAAAAAGAACAATTACCCTATAAGGATATTGATTTGTTTATATTGGCGATGAAGCCGAAAGGAGCGAGAGAGGCACTACGTTCGTTAAAGGAGAGGCTAACCCCAAATCAAGTAGTAATTTCTGTATTAGCTGGCATAACAACAAGTTTCATGGAAGACCATCTACAAGGAGGACAACAAGTTATACGGGTGATGCCAAACACTTCAAGTATGGTGCAGCAATCAGCAACAGCGCTAACAAGGGGGAAACATACAAAGGCAGAAAACATCGAAGCGGTAAAAGAATTACTTCAATGTATGGGAAAGGTCTTTGTGATAAAAGAAGAGCAGATGGACCTCTTTACTGGAATTGCAGGAAGCGGACCGGCATACTTTTATTACTTAATGGAGCACATGGAGTCTGTTGGTTTGCAATATGGGATGCCCAAAGAACAAATTAGGGAAATCGTGTCACAAACCGTTTATGGAGCAGCGAAAATGGTAATAGAAAAAGGAACATCACCTACTATCCTAAGAGAAAATGTAACTTCGCCAAATGGAACAACCGCCTCTGGCTTGAAAGCTTTAGCAGATTATAAAGGTGGAGAGGCCATATCCCAAGCAATCAAACATGCAGCAAGTCGATCCCAACAGATAAGCGCGGAGCTTGGTGGTGCGAAATTAAATTCTTAATGGAAAAATAGGAGGTACAGAATGTTAACAGAGGATTTGCAAGAGAAAGATAAACAGATAAAAAGAGTTGTAATTAAGATTGGAAGCAGTTCCCTAACCAGCATGCATGGAGAAATAAGCCGGAAAAAACTCGAGAAATTAGTAGAGCAACTTGTGGAGCTAAAGGATGCTGGTTATGAAGTGGCGGTGGTTTCCTCAGGTGCGGTAGCTGCTGGGTATCGAAAGCTTGGGTGTATAAAGCGTCCAACCTCGCTTCCAGAAAAACAGGCAGCGGCATCTATCGGTCAAGGCCTATTAATGGAATCTTACTCAGAACTCTTTTTATCTCATGGATACGTTGCTTCCCAAATATTAATCACAAGAGGTGATTTTGCAGATGAAAAGCGATATACCAATATGAAAAATACATTAAATGTATTATTGAATAGGGGTATTATTCCAATCATTAATGAAAATGATACGGTTACAATTGATCGCTTGAAATTTGGGGATAATGATACACTTTCGGCTAAAGTAGCAGCTCTCATTCATGGGGACCAGCTCATTATATTATCAGATGTAGATGGATTGTATACGGATAACCCGCATAGGAACCCACAAGCAAAGATGCTAGAAGAGGTTCAAACCATTACTTCTGAAATTGAGTCTTTAGCAGGCGGAGCAGATAGTGAAGTAGGAACAGGTGGAATGAAATCGAAAATTGCAGCAATGAAAATTGCATTAGCTTCTGGCATAGATGCTTTTTTAGGAAGAGCAGGAAAGCCTGATATTTTAATGGATGCAGTGAATGGTACAGCAAAAGGAACTTATTTTAGACAAAAGCAAAATGCTTATAATTTATGTGATGAGCAGCAGTGGATTGCTTTTCATTCTGGACCTGAAGGGAAAATTGTTGTTAGTGTTACGGGAAAAGAAGATATGATTGAAAACCATATAGATCTACTGGTAGAAAATATTGTACAGGTGAATGGACACTTTGATCAGGGAGCGGTTGTAAGAATCGTAGATGAACACCAAGAGGAAATTGGGTTAGGTAGAGTGAACTTTTCTCACTTAGAGCTAAAAGAAAAGGCTGAAAACGAAAATATTGCGGTTGAGCAATCTACCTTTGTTTATTCTCGTAATTATATATCATCAGAGGTTGGATAAAAAGAGGAGGCGGATGAGTGGCATCCATAGTGGAAGATAAGCAGATAGTTGAAAAGCAAGCAATCGCTGCGAAAAAGGCAGCAAAAAAACTTAGTGTCCTAAATACAACTGAAAAAAATGAAGCACTAAATGTTGTTGCTGACGAATTAGTAAAGCAGCTAGCCTTTATTTTAGAGGCCAATGAAAAAGATTTACAAAATGGCAAAGCGAGTGGTTTTGAGAAGGCCTTTATGGATCGCTTGACTCTGAATGAAAGTAGAATTAAGGATTTTGCCGAAGGGCTTCGTGTAGTGGCAGAATTACCAGATCCGGTAGGGGATGTTTTATCAAACTGGACGTTAGAAAATGGCCTAAGAGTTGAGACAATACGTGTTCCTCTTGGGGTTATAGGAATGATCTATGAAGCTCGTCCCAATGTTACAGTCGATGCGACGGGATTAGCGCTTAAGTCAGGAAATGCCATCATTTTAAAGGGAGGATCTTCCGCTATTCATTCTAATATGGCAATTGTTGAGGTTATGCATAAGGCCTTGGAGAAAACGGCTATTCCAAAAGAAGCAGTGCAATTTATTTCTTCAACAGATCGAAATGCTACAAAACAATTATTTACGATGAAAGAGCATATAGATGTACTTATTCCAAGGGGAGGCGGATCCCTTATTCAAACCGTAGTGGAAAATGCAACTGTTCCTGTACTAGAAACAGGTGTAGGAAATTGCCATCTTTATGTAGACAAAGAAGCCGATTTGAAAAAAGCACTCGATATTATCGTTAATGCGAAAACGGACCGACCTGCTGTATGTAATGCTGCTGAAACATTAATCATTCATCAAGAATTTCTAGCTAAATATAAATTGGAGCTAGCTCAAACGCTATCAGCGAATGGTATTCTCGTTCATGGGGATGAAATGGCTTGTAAGGAAATGCCTGACGTTATTCCAGCTACTGAAAAGGATTGGGCTGAGGAGTATTTAAGCTTAGAAATTGCCGTAAAAACGGTGAATAGTTTAGAAGCTGCAATAGAACATATTGACCGGTATGGAACGAAACATTCTGAGGCAATTATTACGGAGAATCAAAAAACAGCAAGGAAATTTATGCAGTTAACAGATGCGGCGGCTCTTTACCATAATGCATCAACAAGATTTACCGATGGAGGAGCGTTAGGATTTGGTGCAGAGATTGGAATTTCTACACAGAAACTTCATGCGCGTGGACCAATGGGTCTTCCTGCACTAACGACGGTAAAATATATGATGCGTGGGAATGGGCAAATAAGATAGGTACAAAAACTCTCCATGAGCAAATGGAGAGTTTTTCGTCTATAATATTCAGATTTTATTATTATTTGGGTGGTTTATATACTGGATGAAAAATGGTAAGAAAACACTCAAATAGCAACTATTCTTTCAATTGGATAGCAAAAGGCTTGTTGGGCTAGTATGGTCCCTTCCTGTTGGATGAAAAATAACAACAAGAGGTGAAATCAATTGGCAGTCATTACAAGCTTTGATATAAAAAAACGAGAAAAACAAATAAAATACGAAAGAGCCGTTCTTAAGGAAATATCTATTAAAGAGTTAAAAGAAAAGGTAGCTCGCTATTTTGGTTCCTCAAACTTGACTTCAAGTGTTTTAATGAATGAGGGAATAGAAGAGGCTTGTTATGATGTTGCGATAGAAGCCTTTCTGCTAGGAGCAAATTACAGTAAATTTAGTGAATATGGTGAAGATATTCAAGCTATAAAAAATAGATGTAAGGAAGAGGATAATCATTTAAAGGAAACACTTTACCACTTTCTACTTTATTGGGGAAGTGAGGAAAGCAATAAAAATGAATCGCTTTACTACCTATGTGAACAGTTCGTGGATGAATGGTGGTTAGAAGGCGTTCAGAAAGCAAATAAAAGAAGAAAGCTTAGGCTTCATTAAAGGTGGCAGTACTGCCACCTTTTATCTTATGGTAGTTATTATTTTAAAATCATTTTCAGATATTCTACAAAAAGCGTGGATTGTTCTTTTAGATTTACTTCTTTAGGTGGGAGTATAGCATAATCAAGTGCAAGCCCATCAGTAAACGTAATAATGGATTGTGCGATAGTTTTACTATTAAAGTTTTGATTAAATTCTCCCTTATTCTGTCCTGCTTTAATAATTTCTTCATAGAGCTTCAAGGCAAGCTCATATCTTTTTTTTGCGTATTCTCTTCTCCTAATATCATTCCTTCCTGTAACAAAAAACTCTAATATACTCGGTGCTAAAGGATTGATTTCATTTTCCGATGCAGGACTTTCATCGATAATATAGGATAAAAGTAACTGCCAATAAGATTCTATTTCTTTGTGTAGTAGTTCTTCCAAATTTATTACTTCGGAAGATAGGTTTTCTGCTAAAATGGCTTCGAATAAGTCTTCTTTATTGGAGAAATATTGGTATAAACCACCTCTGCTAACACCGGCTTCCTCCATTACGTGTCTCATTGTCGTTTTTTCATATCCATGTTCAATAAAGACATTCTTAGCTGCTTTAAGGATATTAGCTCGTCGCTGTTCCAGATGCTTTTGACTGACTTTTGGAGTCAATTTTCTCCCCCCGATCTAATCTATTTCTAGTTACCCATCCAATAATAGCTGCCAAAATTAACAAGCATGCACTTACCAGAAATGTTATATAGACTCCTAAAATAGTGGATAGCCATCCTCCAAGCAGTGGGCCGATAATAGTGGCAGTAGTCGTAACGCTATTAATGACACCAAAGACTCTTCCGGTAAGTTGCACAGGTGTAATGGCTTGAATGTATGCTTGGTAGGGAACTAAAACATACGTCGCAGTGAATCCACCAAGAAATCCGAATGCTGAACCCCATAGATTCGGATGACTAACGTTGAAATAAGTGAATAAAGACATCATACCAAAACTAATCCCAATTCCACAAACACCAAAAAGCATAGATATAAAAGGTTGATAATCTGTTTTTTTAGCAAGAATATAGCCAGATAAAAACATCCCTGTTCCAGACGCTGTTACAATATAGCCAAATAAATTACTGGAGGCTAGTTCAAGCTCTCTTATTAGAATGATGATTTGTGAATCTGCTAGTTGTAAGATAAGGAGGCTCAGACCTAAAAAGATCATTCCTGTTAACATGAAAAGATTGGATGTAATGAATTTTATCCCTATCGCTAAATCTTTCCTAAAAGAAGGTTTAATCCCCTTTTTAATTTCAGTAGAGACAGTAGTTACTCGAGACTTTTCCTTTGGAAGGAATAGGAGTAACAATGCGGAGAAAAGAAAGGAGAAAGAATCGAGATAGAAAATGGTTTTTACCTCTAAGAATGAAACTAACATCCCACTTAATAATGGTCCTAATATTTTGGTGCCAGAATCAATCATTGTGGTAATGGAAATAGCACTTTTTATATGGTGATTGTCTACTAATTCTTTTAGTTTCCCATTTTTTGAAGGGATAAAGATAGTGGATATGGTTCCAATTGCCAATAAGCAGATATAGACGGTGAGGATACTATCTGCGGTAGCCAATAATAGAATCAGCCCTGCTCGAATAAGGTCGGATAAAATCATTAATAGCTTGCGATTAAAACGATCAGCAAAAGTACCAGCTATAGGTCCAAGAAAGACCATGGGTAAGGCAAGACATAACATAATAAGAGATACTTCGATTGGAGTGGCATTCCATTTTAGTCCAACCATTGTCATGATAGCTATAATACTTAACCAATCACCTAAACCTGAAATAATCTGAGCTGCTATAAGGCTTTTAAATCCATTCGTTTTTAATAATCCAGAAAGCATAAAAATTCCTCCTTTTTAAAATGACACTGATGTCATTTATATATGTATTATAACGACATATATGTCGTTTAATCAATACCTATAATGAAAAACAGGTATTTTTTTGTAGATAATATGGTCGAAGTAATCTAGGAAGCAAAAGGACTTGCTGTTCTAAAATTTCTTGTTCCCCCATATAGTAAGAATAAGGACGGGCATAGGGGGAATGAGGGAGACTGTGAGTAAAAAGTGGAAGATAAGCATATATATCATGGGGTTAGCGCTCCTTTTCTTTATTTTGCAATTTGATTTCTCGAATGATGATTCATGGGATGCCTGGAATTTACCGTTGACCGGAAAAGTGATCATTATCGATCCGGGACATGGAGGACCAGATGGTGGTGCAGGAGATAACGAAGTATTGGAAAAGGATATTGCATTAAAGGTCTCTTTGAAGATTCGTGATTATTTACAGGAGCAAGGCGCCTTAGTCATTATGACAAGAGAAGTAGATAAGGATTTAGCGAGTGAAAGTACGAAAGGATATCGCAATAGAAAAGTGGAGGACTTAAAAGAGAGAATCAATATCATTAATAAATCGGATGCAGATTTATTTTTGAGTGTTCATTTAAATGCGATCCCTTCATCGAAATGGAGCGGAGCACAAACCTTCTATTCATCTCAGATGGAAGGAAATGCTAGAGCGGCTAAATTTATTCAAGATGAGTTAATTGATAACTTAGAGAATACTACTCGTAAGGCGAAACCACTAGAGAGTGTATACATACTTAAATATGCAGAGAAGCCGGGAGTATTAGTAGAGGTAGGTTTCCTATCAAATCCACAAGAAAAAGCGAATCTTATGAAGGAAGATTATCAAGAAAAAATCGCAGCGTCCATCTATAAAGGAGTTAATCGTTATTTTACGAATGAAGAGGAACTAGAAGTAGAAGAATAGGGACTAATTATGTCTCTATTTTTATTTTGCATATTAATCATATTCCCGGGAAATAAATCTCTTATCTTACGTTCGAATTTTCAGAATGTAAACGATATCTGTTTTTGTGCTATACTGTTAGTAAAACAGGAAAGGGGATTGTGTCATGATAACAAAAGAAGAAATCGAGAAGATAGTGGAGAATATGATCGATCCTTTTTTACATAAATCATTGCTAGAATTAGGCGCAGTGAAAGATGTTAAATGGAATGAAGAAAAAGAACATGCGAGTTTAAAGGTTGCTGTTGCAAAGCTTGGTTCTGCTTATCAAATTGAGTTGCAAAAAGAAATCGTTAGTGCGCTTAAGGAAAAGGGGGTAAAAAGTGTAGGATTACGATTTACCGAACTATCAAGCGCGCTCGTTGCGGAAATGCTAAACGAAACAGAATCTACAGAGAAAAAGCCAACTTATATTGCTGTTGCTAGTGGTAAAGGTGGAGTAGGGAAATCTACTGTTTCTGTCAATTTGGCTGTTTCATTAGCTAGATTAGGGAAAAAAGTTGGATTATTGGATGCGGATATATATGGCTTCAGTGTTCCAGATATGATGGGCATAACTAAAAGACCAGAAGTAATAAATGAACGAATAATTCCAGTCGAGAGATTTGGAGTAAAAGTTATATCAATGGGATTCTTTGTAGAGGATAATACACCAATTATATGGAGAGGTCCTATGCTTGGCAAAATGCTGACAAGCTTTATAGAAGAAGTAGAGTGGGGAGAGCTTGATTATCTACTATTAGATTTACCACCTGGCACAGGAGATGTTGCACTAGATGTTCATACCATGCTTCCTACAAGTAAGGAAATAATCGTCACCACTCCACATCCAACTGCAGCCTTTGTAGCAGCTCGTGCTGGTGCAATGGCCTTGAAAACAGAGCATGAGATCCTAGGAGTTATTGAAAA
Organism: Niallia tiangongensis; assembly: GCF_044704065.1. Taxonomy (NCBI): domain Bacteria; kingdom Bacillati; phylum Bacillota; class Bacilli; order Caryophanales; family Bacillaceae; genus Niallia; species Niallia tiangongensis. Next base: position 179,869 of record NZ_CP162613.1, read on the forward strand.
TATGTCTTATTTTGAAAGTACCTTAACAGGGGAAAAAGAGTTTGTATTTGGCAAAGGTGGAGGCAAGAAATTAGCTGATGATTTGGAAGTCCCGATTCTAGGAGAGCTACCATTAGGACAGCCTGATTGGAATGAAGAGGATTTTGCTCCATCTGTATATCAAGAAACACATCTTATTGGCGGAAAATATAAAGAAATCGCCGAACAAATAATAGGAGTGCTAGAGAAGACAGGGGATAAAGTAGAAAGCTGATTCCTGGCCGATAAAATAAGGTACCTTCTAAAGGAAAACACATTCCTTTATGAAGGTACCTTATTTTAAATTTTTTGTTTTTCAGAAATGAAAGAGAGAGAGGCTTCTTTGGCAGCTTTATCGAGCATTTCTTTAAACTTAGACTTAAATTCAGGTGTTTCCATTGTTTCTTGGAGTATTTGTTTAATATGCTCTCTGTATTCTGTGCTTTTCAAAATGTTTTTCATTTCCGTTTCTAAGGAAGGGTCTTGTAATAACTCGACCATCATCTTCCGGTATCCAGGATCTTTCATTAGATCTTTTATCAATTTTTCGTTTTCCGTCTTCATGCTTTTTGCCATAGTTTCAGCAAACTCAGGGTCTTTGAATTTTTTCTGCCAGAAGTCAGCCGCTTTTTCGGAAACTAGTGTTTTTTCTATCGTGCTTGTTACTGCTTTTTCGTTCATCACTAAATTTTGCTTTATTTCTTCGTCATCCATTACTTCCCGTATCGCTTTTTTTCCATCGTCGGTTTTCAATATATCTACAACCATTTTCTTTGTTTGGTCATAGTCCATTTGTTGAGAACTTTCGCTATCTGAACATCCACTTAATAAAGAAATGACTAATAGGAGGGTAATCCCTTTTTTTAGCATGATAATTACCTCTTTCGTTAAAGATATCTATTAAGTAGAATGGATTCTTTTTGATTTTTTATTCCTAATGTAAATGAAAAGATGTTGGTATATGGAAAAAGAAAAAACTGTTCCTATGAAAGAGTTATCCGACTTTTTTGAGTAACGTTCTAAAATAAGTTAGTTACTATCAATCGTTTAACACTTATAGAAACAGCTTTATACTTTAATGTACCTCTTTTGACTTGGATTCAGCATTAGAGATCATCTCTGAAACAGTAACAAATTCTAAATTCTTTTTCTGTAATTTCTTTATGATCTCTGGAAGGGCATTTGCAGTTTGTTTGGCTGAATCAGAAGCGTGTAATAATACGATATCTCCTTTTTTAGCAGATGCTGCTTTCTTAATAATTTGTTCTGATCCAGGATTTGTCCAATCCTTTGAGTCGATGCTCCAGTGAACTAATGTGTAACCGTATTGATCTGCTATGCTTAAAGCAGATTGATTAAAATGACCAGTTGGGGCACGGGAGAGAACGATATTTTCGATCTTTAATTTTTCAAATGCAGTTTTAGCCTTGGATAAATCTTGCCGTATTTTTTCTTCTTTTACCTCTGAATAATCTACATAGTCATAGCCTAAAACCCCAATCTCATGACCTTCTTTTACCATTCTGTTTACTAACTCAGGATGTCTTTCTGCCCATGAACCAGCAAGGAAAAACGTTGCGTTAACTTTCTCTTCTTTCAAAATATCAAGAATAGGTTCTGCTTTTTTGTCACCCCATCCAATGTTAAAGGTGAGGGCGACTCCCTTTTCTCCTTTATATACAGCCTTAGGTCCGTCCTTGGAAGAAAACACTGGAATTTGGACAATGTTTTCAACATATAAAAACCATGCTGTAAAGATGGATACTACAAGAATTAATGCAAATTGCTTTACGGATTTACTGTTAAGAACATAAAAGAAATTCATCTGTTTGTCACCTCGTCCACTTTACTGCTCGTCTCATTATTATGTAGGAAAAGGAAAAATAATTACAAAAACTTTTATAAAAAAAGGAAAACTAGTACATAATACAGAGACTAAAATAAGGTTATGCATCAGGAGGGACAGTAATGATTGGTTTATTAGTAAATAAAAAAGAAGTAAAAGAGATTGAATATCTAATTAAAAGGGAATTAGATGAAATATTACTGGATCTGGGAGATAAAAGAATCGATTTCTCTGTAAAAAAAGCAATGATAGAAAGATATAAGGATTTGTTTTCTTTGTTAAAAAGAGTTGCGGCTCCAAAGGATTGTTTAGCTTATATCCTGCCGGAAAATAAGATGTTAGATGAAAAAATATAAAATTGTAAAAAACGGTTGACGAATTTTATTTATCTTGGTATATTAGTAAACGTCACTTCGACAGGAGAGAAAACAACGAAAAAGAAATTTTAAAAAGTTGTTGACTCTTAAAAGAGAATATGTTAAATTAGTAAAGTCGCTTCTTGAGTGACTAACTAAATTGCTCTTTGAAAACTGAACAAACAAACGTCAACAATAATCGTTTTATAACTAACATTATAGAATGAAACAACAAGTAATAAAAAGCTAGAGTTTAGCAATGAGCTAATCAACTCTTTATTGGAGAGTTTGATCCTGGCTCAGGACGAACGCTGGCGGCGTGCCTAATACATGCAAGTCGAGCGGACTTTAAAAGCTTGCTTTTAAAGTTAGCGGCGGACGGGTGAGTAACACGTGGGCAACCTGCCTGTAAGACTGGGATAACTTCGGGAAACCGGAGCTAATACCGGATAATCCTTTTCTACTCATGTAGAAAAGCTGAAAGACGGTTTACGCTGTCACTTACAGATGGGCCCGCGGCGCATTAGCTAGTTGGTGAGGTAACGGCTCACCAAGGCAACGATGCGTAGCCGACCTGAGAGGGTGATCGGCCACACTGGGACTGAGACACGGCCCAGACTCCTACGGGAGGCAGCAGTAGGGAATCTTCCGCAATGGACGAAAGTCTGACGGAGCAACGCCGCGTGAGTGATGAAGGTTTTCGGATCGTAAAACTCTGTTGTTAGGGAAGAACAAGTACAAGAGTAACTGCTTGTACCTTGACGGTACCTAACCAGAAAGCCACGGCTAACTACGTGCCAGCAGCCGCGGTAATACGTAGGTGGCAAGCGTTGTCCGGAATTATTGGGCGTAAAGCGCGCGCAGGCGGTCCTTTAAGTCTGATGTGAAAGCCCACGGCTCAACCGTGGAGGGTCATTGGAAACTGGGGGACTTGAGTGCAGAAGAGAAGAGTGGAATTCCACGTGTAGCGGTGAAATGCGTAGAGATGTGGAGGAACACCAGTGGCGAAGGCGACTCTTTGGTCTGTAACTGACGCTGAGGCGCGAAAGCGTGGGGAGCAAACAGGATTAGATACCCTGGTAGTCCACGCCGTAAACGATGAGTGCTAAGTGTTAGAGGGTTTCCGCCCTTTAGTGCTGCAGCAAACGCATTAAGCACTCCGCCTGGGGAGTACGGCCGCAAGGCTGAAACTCAAAGGAATTGACGGGGGCCCGCACAAGCGGTGGAGCATGTGGTTTAATTCGAAGCAACGCGAAGAACCTTACCAGGTCTTGACATCCTCTGACACTCCTAGAGATAGGACGTTCCCCTTCGGGGGACAGAGTGACAGGTGGTGCATGGTTGTCGTCAGCTCGTGTCGTGAGATGTTGGGTTAAGTCCCGCAACGAGCGCAACCCTTGATCTTAGTTGCCAGCATTCAGTTGGGCACTCTAAGGTGACTGCCGGTGACAAACCGGAGGAAGGTGGGGATGACGTCAAATCATCATGCCCCTTATGACCTGGGCTACACACGTGCTACAATGGATGGTACAAAGGGCAGCAAAGCGGTGACGCCTAGCAAATCCCATAAAACCATTCTCAGTTCGGATTGTAGGCTGCAACTCGCCTACATGAAGCTGGAATCGCTAGTAATCGCGGATCAGCATGCCGCGGTGAATACGTTCCCGGGCCTTGTACACACCGCCCGTCACACCACGAGAGTTTGTAACACCCGAAGTCGGTGGGGTAACCGTAAGGAGCCAGCCGCCTAAGGTGGGATAGATGATTGGGGTGAAGTCGTAACAAGGTAGCCGTATCGGAAGGTGCGGCTGGATCACCTCCTTTCTAAGGAAAATGGAATTTACATTCCATCAAAGATTGTTGACGATTTGTTGTTCAGTTTTGAGGGAGCAATTCCTCAAAAACAGGCTTATAATAAGCCAATTGTTCCTTGAAAACTAGATTATGAATAGTAAAAACAAGAAAGAAACCGAGTAATCGCCATCTTAGATTCTCTATTTTAGAGAATTACTTCTTTGGAAAGTAATCGTATCAATCGAATACTCTTTCAAAGATTTGAGAGCAAAGAGAAGCAAGTAGGTCAAGGAAGCGACCGAGCGAGCACCGGAGCGTACGCTAGTACGTGAGGAGCACAGTGAGAGAGCTGACGAAGAGATACGACGCTTATCTTTGGTCGAAACTAAGTTAAGTTAGAAAGGGCGCACGGTGGATGCCTTGGCACTAGGAGCCGATGAAGGACGGGATTAACACCGATATGCTTTGGGGAGCTGTAAGTAAGCTTTGATCCAGAGATTTCCGAATGGGGAAACCCTCTATCCGTAATGGGATAGAATCTTTACCTGAATACATAGGGTACTGAAGGCAGACCCGGGGAACTGAAACATCTAAGTACCCGGAGGAAGAGAAAGCAAACGCGATTCCCTGAGTAGCGGCGAGCGAAACGGGATTAGCCCAAACCAAGAGGCTTGCCTCTTGGGGTTGTAGGACACTCTATATGGAGTTACAAAGGAACGGGGTAGACGAATCGATCTGGAAAGGTCAGTCGTAGAAGGTAAAAACCCTGTAGTCGAAACTTCGTTCCCTCTTGAGTGTATCCTGAGTACGGCGGGACACGAGAAATCCCGTCGGAAGCAGGGAGGACCATCTCCCAAGGCTAAATACTCCCTAGTGACCGATAGTGAACCAGTACCGTGAGGGAAAGGTGAAAAGCACCCCGGAAGGGGAGTGAAATAGATCCTGAAACCGTGTGCCTACAAGTAGTTAGAGCCCATTTATGGGTGATAGCGTGCCTTTTGTAGAATGAACCGGCGAGTTACGATTACATGCGAGGTTAAGTTGATAAGACGGAGCCGCAGCGAAAGCGAGTCTGAATAGGGCGAAATAGTATGTGGTTGTAGACCCGAAACCAGGTGATCTACCCATGTCCAGGGTGAAGTCCAGGTAACACTGGATGGAGGCCCGAACCCACGCACGTTGAAAAGTGCGGGGATGAGGTGTGGGTAGCGGAGAAATTCCAATCGAACTTGGAGATAGCTGGTTCTCTCCGAAATAGCTTTAGGGCTAGCCTCAAGATTTAGAGTATTGGAGGTAGAGCACTGTTTGGACTAGGGGCCCCCATCGGGTTACCGAATTCAGACAAACTCCGAATGCCAAATACTTATTCTTGGGAGTCAGACTACGAGTGATAAGATCCGTGGTCAAGAGGGAAACAGCCCAGACCACCAGCTAAGGTCCCAAAGTATACGTTAAGTGGAAAAGGATGTGGAGTTGCTTAGACAACCAGGATGTTGGCTTAGAAGCAGCCACCATTTAAAGAGTGCGTAATAGCTCACTGGTCGAGTGACTCTGCGCCGAAAATGTACCGGGGCTAAACGTATCACCGAAGCTGTGGATTGACATCTATGATGTCAGTGGTAGGAGAGCGTTCTAAGTGCGTCGAAGCTAGACCGTAAGGACTGGTGGAGCGCTTAGAAGTGAGAATGCCGGTATGAGTAGCGAAAGATGAGTGAGAATCTCATCCACCGAATGCCTAAGGTTTCCTGAGGAAGGCTCGTCCGCTCAGGGTTAGTCGGGACCTAAGCCGAGGCTGAAAAGCGTAGGCGATGGACAACAGGTTGATATTCCTGTACCACCTTTAAATCGTTTGAGCAATGGGGGGACGCAGGAGGATAGGGTAAGCGTGCTGTTGGATTAGCACGTCCAAGCAGTTAGGCCGGTAATGAGGCAAATCCCATTACCACAAAAGCGGAGCTGTGACGGCGAGGGAAATATAGTACCGAAGTTCCTGATTCCACACTGCCAAGAAAAGCCTCTAGCGAGATTTATGGTGCCCGTACCGCAAACCGACACAGGTAGGCGAGGAGAGAATCCTAAGGTGAGCGAGAGAACTCTCGTTAAGGAACTCGGCAAAATGACCCCGTAACTTCGGGAGAAGGGGTGCTCTTTTGGGTGTTAAAGCCCGAGAGAGCCGCAGTGAATAGGCCCAGGCGACTGTTTAGCAAAAACACAGGTCTCTGCGAAGCCGCAAGGCGAAGTATAGGGGCTGACACCTGCCCGGTGCTGGAAGGTTAAGAGGAGGGGTTAGCACTTAGTGCGAAGCTCTGAATTGAAGCCCCAGTAAACGGCGGCCGTAACTATAACGGTCCTAAGGTAGCGAAATTCCTTGTCGGGTAAGTTCCGACCCGCACGAAAGGTGTAACGATCTGGGCACTGTCTCAACGAGAGACTCGGTGAAATTATAGTACCTGTGAAGATGCAGGTTACCCGCGACAGGACGGAAAGACCCCGTGGAGCTTTACTGCAGCCTGATATTGAATTTTGGTACAGCTTGTACAGGATAGGTAGGAGCCTTGGAAGCCGGAGCGCTAGCTTCGGTGGAGGCATTGGTGGGATACTACCCTGGCTGTATTGACATTCTAACCCGCACCCCTTATCGGGGTGGGAGACAGTGTCAGGTGGGCAGTTTGACTGGGGCGGTCGCCTCCTAAAAAGTAACGGAGGCGCCCAAAGGTTCCCTCAGAATGGTTGGAAATCATTCGTAGAGTGTAAAGGCACAAGGGAGCTTGACTGCGAGACCTACAAGTCGAGCAGGGACGAAAGTCGGGCTTAGTGATCCGGTGGTTCCGCATGGAAGGGCCATCGCTCAACGGATAAAAGCTACCCCGGGGATAACAGGCTTATCTCCCCCAAGAGTCCACATCGACGGGGAGGTTTGGCACCTCGATGTCGGCTCATCGCATCCTGGGGCTGTAGTCGGTCCCAAGGGTTGGGCTGTTCGCCCATTAAAGCGGTACGCGAGCTGGGTTCAGAACGTCGTGAGACAGTTCGGTCCCTATCCGTCGTGGGCGTAGGAAATTTGAGAGGAGCTGTCCTTAGTACGAGAGGACCGGGATGGACGCACCGCTGGTGTACCAGTTGTCTTGCCAAAGGCATCGCTGGGTAGCTATGTGCGGAAGGGATAAGTGCTGAAAGCATCTAAGCATGAAGCCCCCCTCAAGATGAGATTTCCCATAGCGTAAGCTAGTAAGATCCCTGAAAGATGATCAGGTTGATAGGTCAGAGGTGGAAGCGTGGCGACATGTGGAGCTGACTGATACTAATAGATCGAGGACTTAACTAAAACGAAAAGCGGAAACGCCTGTTTATCGGCGTACAAACTGGATGAGCATGTTCTTTCGATAAAGGAAACACGATGAGCGCAAGTGAATCGATGTTGACTTACGCAAAAGAGATGATCGGAAGTTTGCTAGGCGATAGGCGTTGGAGCTGGACAATCTTGATTACTCATTTCTTATCTTTACTTCATAATCTAGTTTTCAGGGAATAATTTTTAAAAATTATACTTGAAAAAATCTCAAAAACATGTATAATAATACATGTCTTGAGAAAAAGTCTGGTGGCGATAGCGAGAAGGTCACACCCGTTCCCATACCGAACACGGAAGTTAAGCTTCTAAAGCGCCGATGGTAGTTGGGGGTTCTCCCCCTGTGAGAGTAGGACGTCGCCAGGCATACCATATTATTCCGCAGTAGCTCAGTGGTAGAGCATTCGGCTGTTAACCGAACGGTCGTAGGTTCGAGTCCTACCTGCGGAGCCATTATTTTTAATTATATGTTAGCCAAAGTGCTTCCATAGCTCAGCAGGTAGAGCACTTCCATGGTAAGGAAGAGGTCACCGGTTCGAGCCCGGTTGGAAGCTTACAAAAACAACATATGGCCCATTGGTCAAGCGGTTAAGACACCGCCCTTTCACGGCGGTAACACGGGTTCGAATCCCGTATGGGTCACCATTATGGAGGATTAGCTCAGCTGGGAGAGCATCTGCCTTACAAGCAGAGGGTCGGCGGTTCGATCCCGTCATCCTCCACCATTATTTAAAAAAATTTATAAATTGCGCCGGTTTAGCTCAATTGGTAGAGCAACTGACTTGTAATCAGTAGGTTGGGGGTTCAAGTCCTCTAGCCGGCACCACTATTTTTAAATTGTCATTAGTTTGAATATCGGAGGGGTAGCGAAGTGGCTAAACGCGGCGGACTGTAAATCCGCTCCTTCGGGTTCGGCGGTTCGAATCCGTCCCCCTCCACCATTTATCATTGGACAATATTAAGGTATATGTCCTTTTTATATTTTTGGGCTATAGCCAAGCGGTAAGGCAACGGACTTTGACTCCGTCACTCGTTGGTTCGAATCCAGCTAGCCCAGCCACGAGCCATTAGCTCAGTCGGTAGAGCATCTGACTTTTAATCAGAGGGTCGGAGGTTCGAATCCTCCATGGCTCATTTTTAAATCGAAACCAAACACATTAGTGTTTGGTTTTTTTGTCTTTCCATTCTGGATATAACAAAACATTTTTAAATAAAAAATGGATTTTTTAAAAGAGTATAATATGATTTATTTTTACTGTTATACATTTTGTTTCAGTGACCTGAAAGGATACATTAAAAGGGAAAAGCCAATAATCTCACTGTTTTGTCTATCCATCTTAGTAGATAAGATTCGTTTATCTCGTTTTCGTTTTTTGAATATTCGCATATATATACATAAAAATGTCGAGTTGAGTCATCGATTTGGAAAAAGGTACAATATAGGGAAAATAGACAAGAGGGTTGGGGAGGATTTTTATGAGAAAGCTGACTATTATTGGTATGCCAATGGATCTTGGACAAATGCGCAGAGGCGTAGATATGGGACCTAGTGCAATTCGCTATGCGGGAATATTTGATAGATTATCAAAGCTATTTTCTTCTATTGAAGATTGGGGAGATATTGCAGTAGGAAGACCAGAAACAATAATAGATAAACAGAGCAATCTTAAAAATCTGCATTTAATAGCAGAAAAAAATCAAATGCTTGCAGAAATGGTGGATAAAATTATTCAATCGAAGTCATTTCCACTTGTATTAGGTGGAGATCATAGTATCGCAATCGGGACATTAGCTGGGGTAGCCAAGCATTATAAAAATTTAGGCGTCATTTGGTATGATGCACATGGAGATTTAAATACAGCAGAAACCTCCCCATCTGGGAATATTCATGGGATGCCACTTGCTGCTAGTTTAGGATATGGGCATGAGCTTTTAACCAATTTACTAGGAATCTCTCCTAAAATTAAACCTGACCATGTAGTGATTATTGGTGCAAGGTCTTTAGATGATGGTGAGCGTAGGTTAATAAAAGAATTAGGAATAAAAGTATTTACGATGCATGAAATAGACCGGTTGGGAATGACGAGAGTAATGGAGGAAACAATTCGTTATTTAAAGGACAAAACAGATGGGGTCCATCTATCTCTTGACCTAGATGGACTAGATCCAAATGATGCGCCGGGCGTAGGAACACCAGTGCCTGGGGGTATAAGTTATAGGGAAAGTCATTTAGCTATGGAAATGCTAGCAGAATCAGAGCTGATTACTTCTGCTGAATTTGTAGAGGTCAATCCTATATTAGATGAAAGAAATAAAACTGCAGCTTTAGCAGTAGCATTGATGGGGTCATTGTTTGGGGAAAAACTACTATAAGGTTCATAAAGGTAACTTTATTCCAAAATCTAAAAAGTAGGAATGGAAGTACACCATTTTTCATATGATAAGTGGATTAAATGGAATAAAGTTACCTTATTATTATTTAATAATTAATTCACTACATGATTTTTCATATTTATTCAATAGCAAATCTAATTTTGTGCTTATGTCAACAACTGTTGGGTGTGAAAAAGAAGTGGTGTTTGCCAAATAGATCATCATTTCCCGATGTTCTTCAATGTCTTTTAATAGTTTTCTATCACTCAATTGTTTCACCCTCTATATGTTTTTTGATTGTTTCTCCATAGTTATAAAGCTCCATAAATCCAAATATTACTTGTCTTGATTTTAGCATATTATTACTTTTTTTATAACCAATTCTAAAAATTTTAAACATTATGTGGCATTATTTGTTAAAATAAGAATGAGTATCCGAAAAAAGATAGATGTGCATAATAGGGAGAATTTTCACTTCTAGAAAGTGATATATATTTTTTTGCTGTTTTCTAAAGATTATTTTTTTAGTTAGTATAAAAGTAATATGGAGTAGCTCGATTATATGTTGACTCACGCAAGGATAAGGGAGAAAGAGTGAAACCTGCAAGCTAAGCTTAGGAGGTTAAAAGCTAGGTCATGGAAAACGAAGGGTATTCAGGCTGTTCACTTATAGCAACATATATAACGAAAACAGTTAATTTTTTAATACATAATGAAAAAATTTCAAGAAAAAATGAAACCTTTCCTGCTGTCGATTCGTAAATCGATTAGCCGCACTAGAGCGGAGGTAAATAGATGGAAGCAATCGTGAAAAAAAGGATTCAACAAGTTTTAAAAGGGGACAAAAATGCATTTGGTGACATAATCGAGCTATATAAAGATAAAGTGTTTCAAATTTGTTATCGGATGCTAGGAAATAGGCATGAAGCGGAGGATATAGCGCAAGAAGCTTTTATTCGTGCATATGTTAATATCCATCGATATAATATGGAATATAAGTTTTCGACATGGCTATATCGAATTGCAACAAACCTATGTATTGACCGTATAAGAAAAAGAAAGCCGGATTATTATCTTGATGCGGAAGTTCCAGGTACAGACGGCCTGAATATGTATTCGCAGATTCCGTCAGATGGCAGATTGCCTGAGGAAGATGTGGAAGGCATGGAACTACAAGCAATGATACAACAGGAAATTTCAAAGCTTCCTGAAAAGTATCGAGCAGTCATCGTTTTAAAATATATCGAAGAGCTTTCTTTAAACGAGATAAGTGAAATTCTGGAGCTTCCTTTAGGAACAGTTAAAACACGCATTCACAGGGGAAGAGAAGCGTTGAGAAAACAATTACGGTATGTCTGATAAAGAAGGTGAAATGAATATGACTTGTTCAACAAAGATTATTTCCTATATGCATCAATATCTTGATGATGAAATAGAAGAAGAACATTTAAAAGAATTAAAGGAGCATTTAGATCAGTGTGAAGAATGTGCAACACATTTTCATGAACTGAAGAAAACTATCGCACTGGTCCAGAGCACGTCTCATATCCAGGCACCAATGAACTTCACGGAGAATATACTTGCCAGGTTGCCAGATGAGCCAAAGCAAGTAAGAGTGAAGCGATGGCTACGGCACCATCCTATGTTGGCTGCAGCCTCACTATTTTTTATTTTAATGGTATCAAGCTTAATGTCGGCTTGGAATGAAGATCATCAATTTTCTGTTTCGAAACAGTCCAATATAATAGTAGAAAATAATACAGCTATTGTACCTGAGGGAGAAACAGTAAAAGGTGATATTATCGTTCGAAATGGTGATATTAAAATAGAAGGACAAGTTGAAGGAAATGTAACAGTCATTAATGGAAAGAAGTATATGGCTTCTGCTAACCAAGTTACTGGAGAAATAAAAGAAGTGAACGAAGTATTCGAATGGCTATGGTACCATATAAAGAAAACCGTGACGGATTTTACGGGGTTATTTAGCAAAGAAGACAATATAAGAGAAAATAGCCTCCCTGCAATTTAATGATTGCAGGGTTCTTTTCTTTGTGTAAGGGGACAGGACCTTCTGTAGTACTATCGGTCCAAAAAAACAATACTCCTTAAAATAATGAAGTCATGTATCTTTCTGGTAAAAAGAGGGCTAATTACACTGGAGACACATATACTAATAATATGGACAATCTAACTGTTTCTTGATACTTGGTTGTGCTTTTCTTTGTATTAAATTGAATTGTGTTATAATATGATAATTGTAGGTTTTTTCATCCCGTTATGTTATCTATATAGGGGTTATAAAAAACTCGATAAATAGAGGATTCATTTCTATGTAGTGGGCAGCAACTTTTGAAATATATACTTTGGAGGAAGGAAAATGTCGTTTGCAGATTTCCCTTTTTTAAAATATTTAGCGAATACAGTAGACATTATCCTTGTTTGGTATGTCATTTATAAAATTATCACGATTATCCGAGGGACAAAAGCTGTCCAGTTATTAAATGGGATATTTGTTATTTTAATCATAAAAATGTTAAGTGACTATTTCCAATTACAAACATTAGGCTGGATGATGCAGCAGGTAATACAGTGGGGTGCATTAGCACTTATTATTATTTTCCAGGGAGAATTAAGAAGAGCTTTAGAGCAACTGGGGAGAGGAAAGTTCTTCTCAAGGTCTGTGATTCAGGAACATGAATTGCAAGAGCAATTAGTGGAGTCCATTGTAAAAGCTGTAGACTATATGGCAAAGCGACGGATTGGAGCATTAATCACGATTGAAAGAGAAACAGGAATGAGTGATTACATAGAAACAGGAATTGCTCTTGACTCAAAGATATCTTCCGAGTTATTGATCAACATTTTTATTCCGAATACTCCACTGCATGATGGAGCCGTAATTATACAAAAAACGAATATCGCCGCAGCTGCATGTTACCTTCCTCTATCGGAAAGTCCTTTTATTTCAAAAGAGCTTGGAACTAGACATAGAGCTGCACTGGGTATTAGTGAAGTAACGGATAGTTTGACCGTAGTTGTTTCAGAGGAAACGGGTTCTATCTCTATAACGAAAAACGGTGATTTGCATAGAGAATTAAAACTAGATGCCTTTAGAGAAATGTTATCTAGTGCCTTGATAACACCTTCTACCAAACAAACCACTTCAAGTAAGTGGAGCTGGAAGGGGAAGAAAAATGAATAAACTGTTTAATAATGTAATAGGTAAAAATTGGTTTACTAAAGTATTGTCTTTGGCTTTTGCCCTTTTACTTTTTTCCTATGCATATGATCCCAACGAAAGTTCAACAGATGTTAACGTTCCTAGTGATTCAGAAACAGCCATTATAGAGGATGTTCCGGTAACCGTCTATTACGATACAGAAAATGTTGTTGTAACAGGCATACCAAAAACAGTGACTGTAACATTGAAGGGACCAACTGTTCATATACAACAGGCAAAATTGAAAAAAGACTTTGAAGTATATGTTAATTTAGCAAATGCAGAACTAGGCAGTAAAACTGTTCCGCTGTTAATAAAGGATTTATCCGATAAAATTAAAGCTACAATAGATCCCGAAACAATAAAAGTTACGGTGAAAGAAAAGGTAACACAAGAATTCACTGTGGAAGCGGAATATAGTAATAATTCCATTGAGAAGGGCTATGCAGCTGGAACACCGAAAGTTGAACCGAAAACAGTTAAGATTACAGGGGCAAAAGAAGATATTGAAAAAATTGCTTATGTAAAGGCAAATGTAAATCTTGACGGAAACACAAATGAGACGGTTAGTCAGCAAGCGAAGGTTTCCGTGTTGGATAGTAGTTTAAATAAATTAAATGTGCAAGTAGAACCAGAAACAGTGCAAGTGAATATTCCTGTTAAAAGAACGAGTAAAACAGTACCTATCAATATTGTAGAGCAAGGTACGCCGCCTGCAAATATAACGATTGATTCTATTACTTTAGATAAAAAGGAAGCAACCATTAGCGGACCAGAAGATGTTTTAAAAGAAGTGGAAAGCACAAGAGTTGAGGTTGATCTAAGTAAAATTCAAAAGGATGAGGAATTAACATTACCAGTCATCATATCCAATGGTGTAACGGCAGTCGATCCCGAGCTTGTTACGGTAAAGGTAAAAGTAACCGTCGCGGAAGAACAACTAGATACGGATACGGATGAGGATGAGCAGGGAGATCAGGATTCAGAGGAAGCTGCAGCAGCAGAAAATATAGAAACTAAAACGTTAAGCAGTGTACCAATTACTGTTCAAGGATTGAATAGTGATTTGAAAGCAACCATTGATAATCCAAAAAGTAGTAGTACAAGTCTTCGTATTTCTGGAGAGGAAAACAGGATAAGGGATTTAAGTGTCTCTGATTTTAATCTCTATTTAGATTTAACAGGAATGGATGATGGGAAGCACGAAGTACCTATTAAAGTAGATGGACCTGAAGATATAGATTGGGAACTGGCGATTGATACAGCAAGTGTGTCTATTACGAATAAAGAAGCTTAACATAAAACGTGATCTATACTAGTTAGAAGGAGCGATATAGAAATGGGTAAATATTTCGGTACGGACGGAGTACGAGGTGTTGCAAATAGTGAACTGACACCAGAAATAGCGTTTAAGCTAGGAAGATATGGTGGTTTCGTCCTAACAAAAGACCACGATAGACCAAAGGTATTAATCGGACGAGATACTCGTATTTCCGGACACATGCTGGAAGGAGCGCTTGTAGCAGGATTACTTTCCATTGGTGCAGAGGTAATGCGCTTAGGTGTTATTTCTACACCAGGTGTTTCCTATTTGACAAAAGCTTTGGGAGCACAGGCAGGAGTAATGATTTCTGCATCGCATAACCCGGTCGCAGATAATGGAATTAAATTTTTTGGTCCTGATGGTTTTAAGCTCTCAGATGAGCAGGAGTTAGAAATTGAAGCACTAATCGATAAAGAAGCAGATACGTTACCTAGACCAACTGGTGCTGACCTTGGTCAGGTGGATGATTATTTCGAGGGTGGTCAGAAGTATCTACAATTCCTAAAACAAACAGTGGATGAAGAATTTGCCGGAATTCATATTGCACTTGATTGTGCACATGGAGCCACTTCTTCCTTAGCAATGCATTTATTTGCAGATTTAGATGCTGATATTTCTACAATGGGTGCGTCACCGAATGGCTTAAACATTAACGATGGAGTAGGTTCTACACATCCAGAGGCCCTTGCTAAATTTGTTCTGGAGAAAGAAGCAGATGTCGGATTAGCATTTGATGGCGATGGAGACCGTTTGATAGCTATAGATGAAAATGGAGATATTGTAGATGGCGATCAAATTATGTATATTTGTGCAAAATATTTAAAAGAGACAGGAAGACTAAAAAATAATACAGTAGTATCTACTGTAATGAGCAATTTAGGCTTCTATAAGGCGTTAGAGCAGCATCAAATCACAAGTATTCCAACTGCTGTTGGTGATCGATATGTAGTGGAAGAAATGCGTAATAACGGCTATAATCTTGGTGGAGAACAGTCTGGCCATATTATCTTCCTTGACTTCAATACAACGGGTGATGGTCTTTTAACTGGATTGCAATTGGTTAACATCATGAAAGTAACGAAGAAAAAATTATCAGAGCTTGCAGGAGAAATGAAAAAATTCCCGCAAAAATTAGTGAATATTAAAGTTACAGATAAATTCCATGTAACAGATAATGAAAAAGTAAAAGAAGTAATTGCTAAAGTGGAAAAAGATATGAATGGAAATGGTAGAATATTAGTTCGTCCTTCTGGAACAGAGCCACTTGTTCGTGTTATGGCTGAGGCACCCACAGAGGAATTGTGTGAGGCCTATGTAAATGTAATTTCAGAAGTAGTTAAAGCAGAAATGGGTTTACCAGAAGAATAAGCTTATAACATAAGGAGCTTATACTAATATCTATGCAATTAGGAACGAATTTAGCACGGTAGAATACATTATTAGGGTGAAGGACATTTCAAAAGGAATGTTTTTCACCCTATTATTTTTTCCGCTTTTCGTGTCGGGAATGTATCCTACCTCACTTAGTGAAATAAAAATTTACGATTTTGTCATAGGAATGTATTTGACGGAAAGATTCTAGGTAGGGTATGATTAAATTGCTTTTTGAAAAAGCAAACCTGTTAACAAGGAGGATAGGAGTTAAAATAGGAAATTGAAGCGCCTGGACTAGTGATGGACGACATGAAACTAGTTGACGAGGAGGAGGTTTATCGATTTTTCGGCGGATGCCTCCCGGTTGTGTTAGCCAATCGTACGTACTACTTTAAAACATTAAGGCAACTTAATGCACAAAGAGTAGGGCATGCTAATAATAAGAGCATTTCTTTTAAGGAGTATTATTACATTGTTTTTATCTGCTTTTCCACAGGGAATATGAACGCATGAATGAAAACATTAACAATGATAGTAATACAGCTTATGAAAAAAATAATCAGAGGTAAGGGAGCAAGTTTGTTCCCTAAAAAGTGACTTCTTGCTCCCTTAGAACGGAGGAAAAGAAGTATGTGCGGAATTGTTGGTTATATTGGAAACCAGGATGCGAAAGAGATTTTATTAAAAGGCTTAGAAAAACTAGAATATAGAGGCTATGACTCAGCTGGTATTGCTTTAAGCAATGGAGAAGGAGTTCAAGTTTTTAAAGAAAAAGGACGAATTGCAGACCTTCGAAATATTGTGGACGAAGATGCGTTTGCACCTGCAGGAATTGGTCATACACGCTGGGCAACACATGGTGTACCAAGCAGATTAAACGCTCACCCACATAAAAGTGCTTCAGAACGTTTCACCATTGTTCATAATGGAGTAATTGAGAACTATGACTTATTAAAGAAGGAATATCTTGCTGATGTTCCTTTAAAAAGTGATACAGACACAGAAGTAGTAGTTCAACTTATTGAACATTTTGTTGAAGCTGGAAGCGATGTAAAGGCAGCTTTTGTTCAAACATTAAAATTATTAAAAGGGTCTTATGCTTTTGCTTTATTAGATGAGCAAAACAAAGATATGATATATGTAGCAAAAAATAAAAGTCCCCTATTGATTGGCTTAGGAGAAAGCTTCAATGTTATTGCTAGTGATGCAATGGCTATGCTGCAAGTAACAGATCAATATGTGGAATTAGTGGATAAAGAAATTGTTATCGTGACGAAAGATGGCGTAACAATTGAGACTTTAGAGGGAGAAATTATTTCCCGGGAAGCATATACAGCTGAACTAGATGCTAGCGATATTGAAAAAGGCACATATCCTCATTATATGCTAAAAGAAATAGACGAACAGCCATTAGCTATTCGTAAAATCATTCAAGAATATCAAGATAAGGATGGAAAGTTAACAATTGATCCAGCGATTGTTGAAGCAGTAAATGCTGCAGATCGACTATATATTGTTGCTGCTGGTACATCTTATCATGCAGGTCTTCTTGGAAAGCAATTTATTGAGAAATTAGCAAAAATTCCAGTTGAGGTTCATGTTGCAAGTGAATTTGGCTATAATATGCCAATGCTTTCGGAAAAACCTTTGTTCATTTTCATTACACAAAGTGGAGAAACAGCAGATAGTCGCGCAGTACTTGTACAAGTGAAGGAAATGGGTTATCCAACGTTAACCATTACAAATGTACCAGGCTCCACACTGTCTCGTGAAGCGGATCACACCTTATTATTATATGCTGGTCCTGAAATTGCTGTAGCATCTACGAAAGCTTATACTTCGCAAATGGCTGTATTATCTATCCTTGCAGAAGTAATGGCGAAAAGCAAAGGCTATGACGTAGATCTTGACCTTATTCATGAATTAGGTATTATTGCAAATGCAATGGAAGTAATTTTTGAAGATAAGGAAGAGCTTGAGGCAATTGCCAAGGAATATCTTGAAACATCAAGAAATGCTTTCTTTATCGGACGTGGAATTGATTACTATGTTGGTTTAGAAGGTGCTTTAAAATTAAAAGAAATCTCTTACATCCAAGCAGAAGGCTTCGCAGGTGGAGAATTAAAGCACGGAACCATTGCTTTAATTGAAGATGGAACACCTATTATCGCATTAGCAACACAAGAAAGTGTTAACTTAAGCATACGTGGTAATGTAAAAGAGGTAGTGGCCCGTGGAGCAAATCCTTGCATCATTTCTATGAAAGGCTTAGAAATGGATGGTGACCGCTACATCGTACCAGCTGTGCACGACCTGTTAACACCCCTTATCTCTGTAGTACCATTACAATTAATTGCTTACTATGCAGCACTTCATAGAGGCTGCGACGTAGATAAACCACGTAACTTGGCTAAGAGTGTTACGGTGGAGTGAATTATAGCCGAAGGTCTGTCCGGGTTATCGCCCTGTCTTATAGTCGGTTTTCATGCTAAAAAGTCGGTACCTACTGTTAAATAGTTGGTATCCAAACGGCAAAGGAAGCGGGAAGTGCAGCGGGTAGTTCCGATATGTATTCAATCGGTTTTTCAATCATAAAAACAATACAAATCCAGGCTGGATCCAATACGGGTTCAGTCTTTTTCTTTTGCTCAATGTCTGTCCAATCCCTTGTCCAGTCAGGGTTCAAGTGGTTTTTCATATCGTTTTCTATACTGTTCGAAAGAACACGAGATAGAAGAAAGAGAGTGCTGAGGAAAGATGTTTTTCAGTTCTTTTTTCGTGTTTTCCTCTTAATTCTTTTCCCTTTCAGGGAAAATCTATTTAACATTATCTGAATATTCTATGCAAGCCAGAAGGTTGATTTCAGGTCATTTGCGGTGGTTTTAGGGAAGGACTTAATAACATAATGGAGGGAAGAAAAAAGGCGAGATAAGAGGTGTGGAACTTAGAGCCGCAAGGGTTTGACGAGAGTGATAGGGAGGGAAGAACTTTTTGGCAGGGGAATATAGTAGAGAGAAGGAAAAGAAGAGGAAAGATAAAAAGTGCGTATAATTCACGAAAATATAGAGAACCGTTCATAAGAGTTATAATTGATATAAAAGATGGAGATTATCCGATTGAAATGTTAGAAAGAATAAAAAGGGTAACAGAGTTAAAATACCGAATGAATCAATTAGAAACTGAAGATAAAATTGCTGAGTGTTGGGAGAACAACTTTAAAAGGAAAGACTGTTGAGTCTAATTTAATTAAAAAAGCTCTCGCTTTGAATAATGAAAGTGATGAATCATTAAAAAGTTTCTAAAAAGAAAGAGGGAAAAATCATGGCCAATAATGGAGAATCCACAAATGTTGAATTAGTTATTGCAAACGCATTAAAAATACCAGGTGTTAAAGTAAATCGAAAAGAATTTTTGGTGAAAGTATTTGGTGATAAAGTAAGTTCGGATAAAATCCCTCTATTAATTGAAAAAGGACCCCTAGAAGTCGGAATAAGCACAGAACAAATTAACAGAATAGCAAAATCCCTAGTAAATAAAAGGACTTTGCAAA
The DNA here is from genome assembly GCF_044704065.1 of Niallia tiangongensis. Taxonomy (NCBI): domain Bacteria; kingdom Bacillati; phylum Bacillota; class Bacilli; order Caryophanales; family Bacillaceae; genus Niallia; species Niallia tiangongensis. Next base: position 199,073 of record NZ_CP162613.1, read on the forward strand.
GTTCTGGTACATCATTTGTAGCTGGAATACCTGGTGGTTTGGCTATGGCAGCCACGATTCCAGCAGATACTCTTCAATTTTTTGGAGTAGCTTTACGTTTATCACAAGAACTAGCTTATATATTTGGATACAAGGATTTTTGGGATGATGAGGAACTAGACTTGGATCGAGTGAGAAGTGAATTAATTTTATTTCTTGGTGTAATGTTTGGTGTGGGTGGTGCTGCCTCTACCTTAAAAGTAGTTTCTTCTAAAATCGCACAACAGACATTAAAAAAACTACCTCAAAAAGCATTAACAAAAACATTCTACTATCCGATTATTAAAAAAATAGCAGCTCTTATTGGGGTTAAGATGACAAAAGATACATTTGCCAAAGGAGTTTCTAAAGTAATTCCTGTTGTTGGAGGGGTAGTTTCAGGTGGTCTAACCTATACTTCAATGACTAAGATGGGAAATCGTTTAAGGAATACAATGTGTGATACTTTAAACTACTCACCACAAGAATTTCAAAAGGATATGGATGAAATCAAGAGAAAAATGCCAGATATCATTGACGTAGAATTTGAAGAGATAGAAAAACATTTAGTTAACGGCCAAGATAGGTAGCAATACGAGTAATATTTCAAATCCAAGTATCCAAATATCGGAGATGAGGATGGGTGTTGGAACTTAATTTTTTATTCTTTGGTGACACATGGTAAATGGGTGAAGTCTTAAATTTCTGAATGGGTTAAAAAAGCATTAAAATTTTAAAGTTGAATAAAATAGATTAAACCACTTGTTTTTAAATCTAATGCAACATTTTTCAATTATTGCGTATACTAATAGTAATCGTTGACATATCTTACTTATAAGTGTATTATAATAAGTAAGAAACGATGGGGTATTTTTTCAGAATGACCCGGCAAAATAAAAAACTGATACCGTTGGGGTACTTTCTCAGGATGACCCGGCAAAATAAAAAACTGATAAAGCGTTTCGTAAAAGGGGCTTAGATGATTCTAAGTCCTTTTTTATGATAAAAAAGGAGTAATTTATGAATACTGGGGACATTATTGAAATTTCAGACTCCTATTTTGAAGATTTTCCAGATCTGAAGGAAATTATGGAAGCTGATAATAGAGTTTATCTAGGTATTATACTTAAAATGGACAATAATAATTATTTTATTCCTTTGAGGTCACGTGCACCTAAGGATCCGGTTTATCGTAAAAGTATTTATCCGATTCCTTCTAGCACAAGACCTGATGCAGGTTTAGATATGCGGAAAGCCCTTATTATTAATGACCTCAAATACATAACTGTAATTTCAAATCCTAAAATTGCCAATAAGCAAATGAAAAAGATTAATAATGATATTTCAACTATTGAAAATATGTTTGAAATATATGTGAGGGGTTACAAAAGAGCATTTAGAAAAGGCAGGATTGAAAGGGAACTACCTTTTAAATACTCAACATTAAAAAACTATCATGTAGAGTTAGGTTTAGAGTAAAAGATATTTTGAATTTAATAGCTTAGTATTTTTTCCTTTTAATTCAATCGTGAAATCAATACGCATACAGACTTGATCCAATAGAGATCGAGTCTTTTTTTTCCAATATCTGTCTAACCTTTGACCAAATAATGCTCTATGCTTCATTTCCAAGCTATATTCAGTTTGTTTCCTAACCTAATAAAGTATCAAAAACTACTATGAGGATTGGTTACTCTTATAGCAATCGAGTAACAGTTAATAAAGAAAAATTACATGGAATGAGATAAATAAACAATCCGCAACTCATTTTAATAAAACTCAGCAAAAAGATAAGATGTAGCTTGGAATTGAATTTGATACAATTTCGGATTAAAAACATGTAAATCGAGGTGTTAATAATGGTATTGGGTAAAAGACATGGATTGAGCAGGACCAAAGTGTACAAAGTTTGGAAAACGATGAGGCTCAAGTGCTATGGCAGCAATATGAGCAATCGCTATAAAGGGGATAATTTATGGATTTGCGATGAGTGGAGAGAGGATCCTGTAGCATTTGTTAATTGGGCCACCAACACGGTTACAAAGAAGGGTTAGAATTAGTAAGAAAAAATAAGGATGACGGGTATTATCCTGAGAACTGTGTTTTTCTTGAAAAGAGAGAAACGAATAAAACTCACGGAATGCGATGGTCCAGATTGTATAATATTTGGACTCAAATGAATCAAAGGTGTATAAATCAAAAACTTGATCACTACGATAGGTATGGTGGGAGAGGAATATCTGTTTGTGATGAATGGAGCAGTTTTGAAGTCTTTGAAGAATGGGCGATGAATAATGGCTATAAAGATGGTTTATCAATTGATAGAGTAGATGGTGATGGAAATTATGAACCTAAAAACTGCAAATGGAGTACGAATCTCGAACAATCAAGAAATAAAAGGAATAGTGTGTACTTAACGATTAATGGTGAGAGAAGGACCATTGGAGAATGGGCAGAAATTAGTGGTCTCTCCTATAAAACCATACAAAGAAGGCTGTATACGGGATGTAAGGAAGAAGACCTTTTGCTTCCAATTGGAGAACATTGGCAACATGTTGAAATTAACGGCATAACTAAACCGTTGAGTGTATGGGCAAAAGAAGCTGGGTTACAGTATACAACTGTTCAAAGAAGGTATCAAAGAGGTGTTAGAGGCGTAGATTTACTTAATAAGAGAAGGCTTAAGTAAGTAGGGAAGTTTATACGATCTATTCTATTACACTTCAATACGGTGAGGTTTAACGTGATAGAGAAAAAGGATTCTTATGCTTGGAGTATTTGTGTATACACATTGTAATAATTCAGGCTGGAAAATCAGATAGGTACTCAACACTTTTCCTTATTAAAACATTGTTGTATCAAGTCCTCAGTTAAAAAGTGTTAACAGTTTTAAGACGGACCAAAAGTGTTAACACTTTTTTATGAATTTTGTATTATTCCTCAATTTCAAAATCCCAGTCTACTATATCCGAACCGAGGAACTTTTTGATTTCTTCTTCTGTTGCATCTGACTCTCTTCTCGCTTTAAGGTATTCAAACTCCTCTTCTGGTACGAAGCATTCTTCCTTCACTTGCTTTCCAGAAAGGTAACCTTCTTTAATCCACTTTTTCACTTTCTCTAGTGTAACCCCATAATGATCAGAGACTAATTTTGCTGGAATATAAGATATTTCATTTTCATCCCTATCGCCACGATTTTTCCTATCAATTTGCCGCAAGACTTCTTCTGCTCTTTCATCTTGCTCTCGAGATGTAATGAAGTTATAATCTGGAATCAGCCAAAAGCCATTTTCATTTTTATGAGCATCTTGGAACTTTCCTTTTTCACACATTCCTTCTACAGTTTGACGATCTAACCCTAGTTTCTTGCATACTTCAGCAACTGTGTACATCTATCCAACCTTCTTTCACAATGTAAAGTTTATCCAAATATTCAACTTGATTATCGCACTATTCTTATTTATAATACAAATTAATCAAATGAAAAGTAGGGAAAATGATGGTTCTAAAAACGTCCATACAAATAGAATTTGAATATTTTAAACGGCTCGCATTCTAATTAAGATGAATGCGGGCTTTTTTATTTTCCTTTGCCAATAGTCATTGGAAAAGATACTAAAAATCACATTTATTGGAGGAGAAAAATGGGAATTTACATTGGACTAGATATTATCCCAAATAAAATCAACCAAGAAGAATGGCAGAACGTTTTTGAAGAGACGTTGCAATTAATTAAGGCATACCCATTCGCCACGCAAAAAGTGGATAACGTTAATGGTTTCAAGCGATTAGTGTTAGATCGCACAGAAGTCGAGTTTGTTGAAGGGTATGGACCAGAAGAGAAGTATTGGAAAATAAATGGGGATTTAGAAAGCAAGGAAACGGGAGAAAGTTTTACCCTGTTCTCAAACTTAGAAAGATACAGTGAATTTAATGAAGACAAATTGAAGGAGGACATTCTACTCTATCTAACAGAAGAAGGAGGTGGTCGAGCGAGAAAAGTTTTCTACTCTAAGACTCAAGGAAAGGACTACCATACATTCTTGCTAGGTATCGCTGCATTGATTGAAAGTAGGTTCCCTAAGTTTGCTTGTGTCTATGGTGACATTTCCAAAGAGCAGGCCCAAAAGGCTGTTGAGTGGGCTAATTCGATTTTAGACAAACAAATAGATATGCCGATTCGGGTTAACTATTCGAAGCTCTTGCAACGATTAGAAGTAATAAAAATAGAGGAAAAGCGTATTGAGGCTCTATTTGATCTGTCGATAAGTGCTAACGAAGAAGTGGATGCAATTTTACCCCAAAATTTTAATGTGAATGCGATTCAAAAATATTTTGCGAAACGCTTGCAGGGGTTTAAAAGTCCAACACAACTTGGGGCTGAGTTAATGATTATTAGGTATCTAAACACAGGGCTACCTATAGAACCCCTTATTGATATATGTTGCTTTGACAATAATGGCCCACAGTTTGAGCCGATTGAGTTTGCAAAGGCAATTTGCTCTACATGGGTATTTATTGAGCCAGAAGTAAGAGGATTTATGGATGCTGCCAAGAGACCAGCAGATAAACCGGAATCCGTTGAGACGCAAATAGGTAACATGTACTTGGATTTAGGATATATGGGCAGAAGAACAAGGAGATATATCCCTAAAGACGAGGTGTTATTGACTCTCGGTGAGAAGTTTCAAGAATTAAGTGAGATTGAAGAGATTGTGAATAAACGGTACCAAGAGATTGTTGACATGTTGAAAGAAAAAGGAAAGAAGTTCAAAAGAATTGAAGAGGAATACGTGGAGGAGTTGAATCAGACTACCATCGACACTGTAGATGGGCTGTTGTATTGGAATGATAGTCATGTGATTAGTGATAGCATATTAAAAACATTTGCGACAATCAAAGGGGGAATTGAAGACAGTCTTGAAACAAGTGAAAGTCTAATACAGATCATCGGAGAGGCAGAAAAACAAGGTCTTTTAATCAAAGCATTGAGCCAGATAATCCAAGAACATCAATCTCTAGTATTAACTAGAGGGGCTTGGGATTGGATTGAAAACGAACCCAATGATGTTATAAAACGAATGATTATTATGCTTCTAACATTTGAGAAGAACGAGGGGATGCGGAAGATTTATAGAGCATGCTTTGAAAATAAAGAGTTATTTTATAAGTATTTACGATGAGAAAGAGAAGAGTGAAAATATACGGAGGAAGAGCGGGCTATAATTCTGTTAGTTTTACCGGGGGTAAGTATCAAGTAATATCCCGGTTCAAGAATAGTAAAATCACAACAGAAACAAGAATAAATAGGGAAGGTAACAAAATAGTCAGCATCCTCTCGAAAATCCCTTTTGTTCGCTCTTTTTTGATGCTGTTTGAAGTTTTAATTGAATTTTGGAAACGATTTTTGCTAGTGACAATAGTCTTTTTTCTAGTGAGTTTTTTTCTCATAGAAAGATCAAATTCTATTTTTGTATATACCATACCAATTAACGGTTTAGAGATGTTATCTATTTTTCTAGTAATGGCTGGTCTAATCATAAAGATAAGTCCCTTGGCTAAGTATCATTCGGGAGAGCATAAGGCCTTTTCGGCATATGAGAAAGGGCTGAATTTAACGTTAGAAAATGTCAGAGGGCAACCGAGAACTCATCGCAAGTGTGGCACGAATTTAGTAGCAACTTTTTTCATCTGTTTTTCTATTTTATTTATAGCATTTGGCGATTCAGTTTTTGTTTACCTAATTGCATGGATGATTGGATTCGAAATTTGGCGAAATGAACCAAAAATAATTTGGGCTTTAATAGTGGTAATAGGAAAAGCTGCACAATATCTTCTTTTTACCTCTCAGCCTCAAGAAAAGCATTTAATCGTTGCAATAGAGGCACTGACTCGATTAGAAGAGGTAGAAATAGCAAATGCAATCCTTAAACGTAGGAAAGTAGGAAGTGATTCTAAATGAACGAGCAAAAGAAACGGAGAGGAACACCTTTATTATATATTTACTCACAGAAACAGCCGCACGAAGACGTAGTGATTGTTTCTAATAAGACAGCTCTACTCCGATTGAGGGATACCATAGAGCATGCACTTGAGAAAGGAGAAGGAGATTGTCAGGGAGTTTTCTCCGACTTTGAGACATATGAAATCAAGATAATACTAAATGATGAACAATATGATTCGGAGTTCTGGCAAAGGTTGCAACTGCCTTTTTTCGAGGTTGATTTTAATGAAGAGGAACATGTTTTGTCAGTTGACGACATTATTGGTTTTGATTTGAGAAGCTCTGAGGACGTAAGAAAAGCCCAATCAACAATGCAGGAACATCGAAAATATAATGTGGAAATGATGAGAAGTATAATTGAAATTATGGAGCGGAATAAACAAAGTGATTAAAAGATAATTTAGTTTCGAAAAGGGAGTACGTTATGGAGATAGGCGATAAAGAATATGAACTTATTCAACATTTTGGAAATGCTACACTTGAAGAAATTTTAAATGAAGTTTCAGGTGTTACTGGTCCATCGAAAGAAGACCTTGAAATTTTGGAATACATAAGCAAGGTCGGACTTCCTAAAGGGGTATTAAATGTTTTGATTTTCTTTACTAAGATGATTTGTAATAATGGGTTGTCAAAAAACTTGATGGAGAGAATAGCGATTGAATGGTCAAGGAGAAATGTGAAAACACCGATGGAAGCCGTGAAAATATCAAAATTGAATGGTGAGAAATATCGAGAATGGGCAAAAATTGCTGAAGAAGTAGAGAAGGAGGTTAAACAATCTTTACAATTAATTAAAGAAGAAAGTACAAGATTAAAAGCATTGGAACTTGCTGCGAGTAGCTCAAGTATGAGCGATAAAGACTTGGGTAAATTCGTTAGAGAAATGTTTAAGTCATAGTTTTAGAAATGTAATGGGTTATGTAGCAGTAAGGTGATTCAAAAGTCAGACTTGAGAATTTATAAGTTATGATAAAGGGAGAATAATCTATGGATGATTCCTTGTTCCAATCGGTGTATATGAACGATTTAGACACAGTTAAGAAGTTAATTGATGACCAAAATGTTGATATTATTGAAATGGATCAGCTTGGACGGACCATTTTACAAATCGCTTGTTATTTCGGTTTTTACGAGGTGTGCAAGATACTCCTTGAAAAGGGTTCGAAGATTGATGAGGATTGCTTTCGAAGAGCGGAAAATAGTTGGTACGGAAAATCGCAGAATGAAATTATAGAATTGTTAAATGAATGGAAAGGAAATCAAAAAACTAATTAGAAAATAACATCCCCTAGAAATCATAATCTAGGGGTCTTCTCCTTATTTCTCTCACAAAATTCATAGATGCACTGTGATAAGACATCCCGTAATCTAAGGTGTCCGAATTTTTTTGAGCATAAATTAGAGAAGTCGCTGTACACACTTGAGTTAATTTGAACTGTCTTTGTTACGGTTTCGATGTTTGGGTCATAAACGATTGGATTCAAGACTAACTGACCGGAATGGACTTTCAACAGAGCTTTTAGTTCATCAATATGTTCTTCGATAAACTGGACTACATCCCCCGTATCCTCACTTTTGTTCATATGTTTCTCGATCTCTTTATACTCTTCGATAGAGAATGTCTTCTCGTATTGCTTCCTTGACTGGTTAAATGAATACCCGCCTTTACGCATTTCCTTACAGAAGGAACTATAATTCAATTGAAGTTTCTCCGCCACTCGTCTAAGTGGGTCCTCTGTTTCTTTTGATAAGCAGCCATTTACATATTCTACACGTTCGATTAAATCCATATTTTGAAATTCTTCTTGTTTCATTTCTTATCACTCTCCTAATTTTTTGTGAATTTTTAATTCCTTTTATACTACACCGCAAACAATTATTTAATAACTCTTTAATAGTTTTAGTGCCAGTTATAAAACTCAATTAAGTCTAGTAGTATACAGGGCAATAACAAAAATGGGACTGGTGATTGCCAGTGAAATAAATTGGAGGATGTGTAACATGAATAAAGAAGAAATGATAGAAATGGCATTAAACGATTTTGGGGCATATGTCAGAAAATCTCGAAAACAGTATGGCATGAGTTTAAAGGATATGGCGGATAAAACTAATTTGTCTGAAACATTCATTTACAGAATTGAGGTAGGCGAAAGACAGGCACTTTTGAATACTAGGTTAGTAATACTTCTTTGTGGATTCAATTGGGATACGAACATCCTTATGGCGTATTTAGAAAGGGTTATAAAGGATATTAAGGAGTTTAAAAAAATAACGAATTAGAAAAAATGCTATTGAATAACACTGAATATATCAGTTATTCAATGGCATTTTTTAAGTTCAAAGGTCATTGGAACCGGATTAAGGACGTTCCGGGTACACTATAAAACGGTCATGACAGTTTTGATTGATATAGTGTGCTCACTCGGGCCACAATACCGACTTTATAAGAAGATACACCAAATGTGAGTTCGATCAAATTCAATAAGAACCTTAAACAGTTATTTTTTACGGAGACGGGACCATATGGTTAGTCTCTTTTGACGTTATATAGTGATGAACCTAACTACAGTCGATTTCCTTTTGCTATATCATTACAGCGGAATCAACAATATATTAACCTTTCACGTTGAGTTTCCAATTGAATAAGACTAAAATAAGAAATAAGTAAGAATTATGCAAGAGGTGAACCCTGTGGAACTGAAAATGTTTTACCGTACGCAGAGAGAGTTAGCTGTCGATTTGAACAAGTTAGTCGATTCTTATTGGCAGGAAGAGATAAAAGAGAATGAGCTAATAGATGGCATTAAGAACTTATACGAAAATAATAATGAAAAACTATTAAAGGATAATCAGTTTACAAAGGTAGTTCAGCAGCACTGCGGTAAAAGACGCTTGGCTGTAGTAGAGAAGGTATTAGAAATAAAGTAGGCAAATAGTATTGTCTGAAAGGTTTGGTTGTATGACAATAGAGTTGGAATATTCTTCAAGTTTGAATGGTGCCTCATTTTTACTTTTTGAATTAAAGCAGGTTTTGAAATTGAAGCAGCTTGGATTAACTAATCAGGAAATTAGGCAAAAAGTAAAAGAGGATAATCTGTTTCAATTTAATAATCAAGGCAGAATTAACCGAGCATTGCCTTCTGTTATGAAAAGAGCAGAAGCTATAGATGAAACTCTTGCTTCATTAATATTAGAAGATTCCATTGAAACGGGAAAACCCCTAAACCTGTATGCCATTATGAAAACAGATCTGCTGTTTTTTGAGTTCATGGATGAAGTAATTGGGGAAAAGCTACATACTAATGACTATTTAATTGAAAAGAAAGACATCAATCTCTTCTTCATTTCTAAGGCTGAACAAAGTGAGAAGGTAGCTAGTTGGAGTGATAGCAACATCGAAAGGTTAAAAGGTGCTTACATGCTAGTCTTGTTTGAAAGCGGGATTTTAAGAACGAGAAAAGGTAAAGAACTTAACAGGCTGGTTATTGATGAACGAATCAAGAATCATCTCAGATATATTGGTGATGCTCGTTTTATACGTGCAATGGGTGAGTAGGAGGTAACAGTGTGAGCAACTTGAAAGCAAGAGCTGATAAGATTATTGATAAAATTAAAGAAGACAAATTTATTGAAGGTCGTGGTTTAGGAAACGAAATTAGTTTTTATGTGTTTGACTACGAACCGAACCAGGAGCTTTACATCAGAGATTACGTTAAGCGGATCAAAAGACAATTGAATTATGAAGGATCCAATCGAAGAGTAGTTGAGTTTGATTTGTATAAGATGCTCATTGATATTACAAAGGAAAAAAGAATTTTTGACCGTATTTTTGAAATGGAAGAACGTCAAGGTAGAGAGGCATTGTTTAAAGCGATGACAACGTTCGCTAAGCCTGAAGTGTTTCTAAATAAAATTAAGGAACAAGTGGGTGACTATGATGTGGTGTTCATCACTGGAATCGGTAAGGTTTACCCATTTGTAAGGTCTCACAATATCCTAAATAACTTACAAGAAGTTTTGGACAATATACCTGTAATCATGTTTTTTCCAGGTAGATACGATGGTCAGTCATTACAATTGTTTGGAAAGTTTATGGATGATAACTATTACCGAGCATTCCGATTAGTCGATTAATGAGTCAGGGGGATAAAGATGATTATTAAAGATATGTTTCAAAAAGATATTGAACGTGATATTCGTGGGGTCATAAAAGTAGCCCAACAGGACGAAGAAAATATTTATCAGGAATTAGATGAGTATGTTGTTACTCGTGAATTGCAAAAACACCTTTCTAAGTTCTACGAGAATTATCAAAAAGGGATTAATGGTGTAACGGATAAAATGGGTGTTTGGATTTCTGGATTCTTTGGTTCTGGTAAGTCACACTTTTTAAAGATACTTGCTTACTTACTTGAAAATAAGGAGATAAATGGTAAGCAAGCAATTGATTTCTTTCAAGATAAAGTACAAGACCCTCTCGTATATGCGAACATGCAAAGAACTGCTGATGTGGAAACGGAAGTTATTTTGTTCAACATTGATTCAAAAGGTTCGCTTGATAATAAATCAAAGGAAGATGCAATACTTCGTGTATTTATGAAGGTATTTTATGAACATCGTGGCTACTACGGAGATATTCCTGGTGTGGCTGAAATGGAAAAGTACCTTGATAAACAGGGGGTCTATGGTGCCTTTAAAGAAGAATTCAAGGTATTAGCTGGAGAATCGTGGGAAGAGCGTCGTAATAGCTTTTACTTTGATGCAGATTTTGTTATTGGTGCCTTAACAAAAGTAACGGATATGACCGAAGAGTCTGCACGTAATTGGTTTGAAAACGGTGTTAATAATTTTGAGATTAGTATTGAAAAGTTTGCGAAAGACGTAAATGAGTACATCCAAAGTAAAGAAAGGAACTTCCATCTAATTTTCCTTGTGGATGAGATAGGTCAATACATCGGTGATAACCGTAATTTAATGCTGAATTTGCAAACAGTAGCAGAAGATTTAGGTACTCACTGTAAGGGGAAAGTTTGGATTATGGTTACTTCTCAAGAGAGTATTGATAGCATTATCAAAGTCAAAGGCGATGACTTCTCCCGTATCCAAGGAAGATTCGATACAAGACTTTCTCTATCGTCCATCTCAGTTGACGAAGTTATCAAAAAACGTATCCTATTGAAAAAAGATTTCGCTAATGACAAATTGAAGGTTCTTTATCCTGAAAAAAGTGCTATTTTAAAGAACTTGATTAGTTTCCGAGAAAGCACTGCGGATTTACGAGGATACGATAATGATCAAGAATTTGCAGATGTGTATCCTTTCATGCCTTATCAATTCAAGCTGTTGCAAAACGTATTTGAGCAGGTAAGAAAACATGGTTCTTCTGGTAAGCATTTATCTGAAGGTGAGCGTTCCATGTTATCGGCATTTAAAGAAGCGGGTCTTCAATATAAAAATGCTGAAGAAGGGGCACTAATCCCATTTTACGCTTTTTACGACACAATTAAGGAATTCTTGAATCCTACTATTTCAAGAGTGATTGAAGGTGCGTACGAGAATCCAGCTTTAAAAGATGATGACTTTAACGTGGATCTATTGAAGGTTCTATTCATGATTAAGTATGTAAAAGAACTTCCAGCAAATCTTGATAATATTGCTACTCTAATGGTTACACATATTGATGAGGATAAGTTACAGCTTAAAGAGAAAATTAAAGTTTCTTTACGAAAGCTAATTTCCCAAACATTAGTTCAGAAAAATGGGGATAATTATATCTTTTTAACCGATGACGAACAAGACATCAATAGGGAAATCAAATCTCTAAATATTGATGAAGACATCGTTAAGCGGGAGTTAGCAAACTACATTTTCCAAGATTTATACGATGAAAAGCGTTTCCGTTACGACAGTGAATACTCGTTTACCTATAATCAGAAAATGGATGAGAAAAACTATGGGAATCAAACATCTAACATAGGAATGCAAATTCTCTCCCCGTTATCTGATCACTATCATAAGTCTGAACAGGAACTAATGATGATGACTTCTGGAAACGGTGAGTTGATCATTAAACTCGGTGGTAATGAAGCCTATATTGAGGAAATCGGGGAAGCGTTACGAATTGAGGAATTCCGAAAGAAGACGAACATTACACAACTCGCAGAAAACATCCAAAATATTTTAAATAATAAACAAGCAGAAGTTCGTGAACGTCGTAGAAGGGTTCGTGAGCTCTTAGAAGAAGCAATTAAGAATAGTGAGTTCTTTATCAATGGTGACAAGGTAGATATTAAAGGATCGACTGTTCGTGAGAAAATGAATGCTGCCTTTACACTGTTAGTTGATAATGTTTATACAAAGCTAAGTTATGTAAAGGAACACTTGGAAAATGAGCGGGAATTAATTTCAATCTTAGCTGCAAATGAGGAACAACTATCCTTTGGGGACACTATTAAAGATCCAAATGACTTGGCAAAGCGAGAAGTGTCCGAATTTATTAGCTTACAGGACGATTTGAAGAAGCAAGTGCGTGTGAAAATCTTATTTGAACGCTTTGGAGACAAACCATACGGTTGGAAAACCCTTGATATAGCAGGAATGGTAGCCCAATTACTTAAAGAACAGCGGATTCGGATTCGCTTTAATTCGGAATACTTGGAACCAGAAGATAGCGTTAATACACTTATTACAATTTTCACCAAGACACAAGAAGCTGATAGAGCAATTGTATTAAAAAGGGTGAAGGTTGACGAAAAGTTAATCAAAATAGCCAAAAATATTTGTTCGGATGTTTTTAAGAAAACCGATTTAGCTGATGATGAAGATGGATTGCTGAAGGACATACGACAACTTGTTGAAAAACAAATAGACGAAATTAAGAGTTATAAGGCTCGTTATGAGGGAAGAAAGTACCCTGGTATGAGCCTGCTTGATAAAGGGTTGGCATACTTTGGAGAGTTTGATAATCGTTTAGACAATGTATCCTATTTCAAAAAATTAAAGGAATTAGAAGATGACTTGCTTGATTGGGAAGAGGATATTGTCTATGTGAAAAGTTTCTTCGGTACTGATCAGAAAAAGATTTTTGATGATGGATTAACAGCTATAAGAAAGTATGATGAAAATAAATCTTATTTAATAGGTGCAGAGGTAGAGGAAGCTATTAAAAAGCTCCAGTCCATACTTCAAGACCCTATTCCTTATAAAAAGATAAAGGATATTCCAGAGCTTATTCATGCGATGGAGGAACAAATCAATACAGTTCTAAATGAGAAAAGAGCAAATGCACATAAAAAATTAAAAGAAGATAGTGATTACTTGTCATTATTAACATCACAATACGGTGTATCAAACGATACAAAAGAACGAGTTAATCGTTACTATCAAGAACTTAATACGAATGTGGATACTTTTACAGATATTTTTAAAGTTGATGCAACAGTTTCTCAAAGCTCGAGCTTTAAAGAAAAAATGGAAGGGCATATCGAGCGAGAAATTTCTGAATGGCAACGTAAAAAGGGTGAGGAACAACAAATGCGTCCTGGTGAAGTAGTTGACCCTCCTGTATCGCCTGTAGCTCCAATTATTCAAAAGCAACCGGTAAAAGTAACAAAATTAGTCAATGTAAAAACATTAGCTACAGAAGATGATGTCGATAAGTACATCAATGCTCTATCAAGTAAGCTAAAACAAATCATTAAGGAAAATAAACAAATTGAGTTTGTTGAGTAATCGGGGTGAAATGAATGAATAAAACTGCATTAAAGTCTTTTGCTACGAATGCACGTAGGGAGCTGTTGAAAAAAGTCGAAGCAAAAGCCATGAAAATAGGAATTACCGAAGATAACATAAAAAAAGCGGATATCGAAAGTTCAGATGCCGTCTTTATTGATGGCAGACAGCTCTCAAAGGAAGAAAAGATTCAAAGAGATAGGCTAATTGATCGCATTAAACAAATTGGATTCAATCAAGTAATGGAAGAAGTTTCTTATACTTGGTTTAACCGTTTCACGGCCTTACGCTTTATGGAGGTAAATGACTACTTACCAACGAAAGTAAGGGTGCTTTCTTCTATTAATGCTGGTAGTACGGAGCCAGATATGATGAAAGAAGCAATATCGTTAGATTTAGATTTGGACAAGGAATATCTCTACAATCTTAAAATGAATAATAGTTCAGAGGAGCTGTTTAAATATCTTATTATCAAGCATTGTAATGATTTGAATCGTTATATGCCATTCATGTTTGAAACCATTGATGATTATACAGAAATCCTATTTCCAGAAGGTTTACTTGCAACGGATTCATTTATTCGATATATGACCAATACCGATATTATACCTGAAGATAATTGGGAGGAAATTGAAGTAATTGGATGGCTATATCAGTATTATATTGCGGAAGAAAAAGATCGGGTTTTTTCAAATTTAAAGAAGAATATAAAAATAACAAAGGATACACTTCCTGCGGCCACTCAACTATTTACACCTAATTGGATTGTAAGATATATGGTAGAGAATTCATTGGGACGAATTTGGCTAGATAGCTATTCAGATAGTCATTTAAGAACAGAGTGGAAATATTATGTAGATGAAGCGGAGCAAGAACAAGTTGTCATCAATCAGCTAGAAGGGATTCGTTATAAGAATGTCAATCCAGAGGAAATAACGTTTCTCGACCCTTGTTGCGGAAGTGGCCACATACTTGTATATGCTTTTGATGTATTCTATGATATGTATCTTGAAAAAGGATATGTTGAAAGCGAAATCCCGCAGCTGATTTTAGAGAAGAATTTATATGGATTAGATGTGGATGATAGAGCTGCCCAATTGGCCTCTTTTGCGTTAATGATGAAGGCGAGGGAAAAATCAAGGAGAATATTTAGACAGGGAATTCAACCAAACGTTTACTCTTTACAAGAAAGTAATTGGTTAATGGATGAAATGATCGAAAATATTTCTGGAAATGACAATGAAACTAAGGAAGTAATTACCTCTATTCGAGACGCATTTATAGATGCTAAAGAATATGGATCAATATTGGAAATAGAACCTTTTGATTATGAACTAATCGAACGTCGACTTCATGAGTACAGTGATAAGCAAGCTGATTTGATAGAATTGATTGATAAACAAAAGATTGAAGATAGGCTACCTTTGTTATTAAAACAATCCTTATTTTTATGTAGAAAATATGATGTTGTTTGCACTAACCCTCCATATATGGGAAGCAAAGGGATGAATGTTAAACTTTCAAAATATCTACAAGAAAATTATCCAAGTACTAAGTCAGATATGAGTACAGTTATGATGGAAAAATCCCTTTCCATGTGTAAAAGTACAGGAGTTATTTCGATGATTAATATCCCTGTGTGGATGTTTCTCAAGAGTTATGAAAAGTTAAGGCAAAGTATGATAAAAAATAATACTTTTTTGAGTATGCTACACCTAGGAAGAGGCGTTTTTGGTTCTGATTTTGGAACTACGGCTTTTGTTATCTCCAAGTCTTTGATACCAAATTATCAGGGGGTCTATAGAAGGCTTTTTAAAAAAGAGGGTGCGGTTGATAATCTTGAACAAAAAGAGAAATGGTTTTTTGAAAATCTAGGGTATTATATTGCTAAACAAGAAGAGTTTTGTAAGATTCCAGGAAGTCCTATAGCTTATTGGGTTAAAAATACGAAAATATTTGAAAATCAAAAGGTAGGAGATTTTTTCATTTCAGGTGGCAGAAACAAGACCCATAATAATGAAAAATATATTAGATACTTTTGGGAAGTTTCCCATAAAGATAAAAAGTGGACAAGTTATCTTAATGGTGGCGAATACAAAAAATATTATGGCAATGATATATATGTTGTAAATTGGTCCGAAGAGGCAAAAGAGTTTTATGCTTCCCATGGAGGTTTAGTAAATCCAAAGTTTTGGAATAAAAAGGGAATAACATGGAATTTAATTACTTCAGCAAATCCTGGATTTAGATTGAAAGAAGAAAGTTCCCAATATAGCTCAGGCTCCCCGACAATATTTAATGAAGAATATGAATATGACTATTATCTCTTAGGATTTTTAAATTCAAAAGTTTCACTGTATCTTTTAAAAATACTTAATCCTACCATTAATACAACGGTAGGCGACGTGCTGTCACTACCATATATATCAAATGAGAAAAAGTCTAAAATAATTGATTTGGTTTCAGAGAATATTGACCTTGCAAAGGATGATTGGAATTCCTTTGAAACTTCAAGGAACTTCCTTTACCACCCACTCATCAAAAAGAAATTGAGGTCAAATAACCTGTCTGAAACTTTTTCAAAGTTGAAGATAGATAAAGAACAGCGTTTCAATAAAATGTGGGAAAATGAAGAAGAGATAAATAGAATTTTTATAGAACTATTGTCATTTCAAAATGATATTAATAGCAAAATTAATAGTGAGGATGTAACGATAAATAAAGTATCTAATGAAGAAATAAAGTCCTTAGTTTCATATGCTATAGGTTGCTCCCTAGGTAGATATTCTCTCGACCATGAAGGACTTGTTTATGCAGGTGGTGAGTTCAATCCTACACAATATCAAACATTTGCTGTGGCTCGGGATAATATCCTCCCAATCCTTCCGGAAGCCTACTTTGAAGATGATATTGTCTCCAGATTTATTAATTTTGTTCGAATAACTTTTGGAGAAGAAGCACTTTCAGAAAATCTCAATTTTGTGGCGGATGCACTTGGTAGAAAGAAAGGTGAAACGGCTAAAGAAACTTTGCAACGTTATTTTTTAAATGACTTTTATCAGGACCATTTAAAGACTTATAACAAGCGACCAGTTTACTGGTTGTTTACTTCAGGTAAGGAGAAGGCATTTAATTGTCTTATCTACATGCACCGATATGATAAAACGACTTTATCCCGAATCCGTACCGATTATTTGCATGATTATCAAATAAGATTGGATGCAGAAAAGAAAGACTTGCTTAACATCATCGACGGGGATTCAACAGCAAAAGAGATTAGCAATGCGAAGAAAGAACTGAAATCTCTTGAGAAGAAGATTGATGAATTGAAAGCATATGATGAGCTACTACATCATATGGCAGATATGCAAATTGAAATAGATTTAGATGATGGGGTTAAAGTAAATTATGAAAAGTTTGAAGGACTTGTTGCTAAAATTTAATTAACTCTAACTAGGATACATCGGCGTTTTGCTGGTGTATCTTTGTACTATAATGATAATAGAAGGTAGGTGAAGTGATTGAACATAAATCAAATAGAATCTGCATTATCAGATATATTCAATGAGCCATTAAAGGATGGGGAACAACGGAAAATAGTGTTTTGGGTGGACAAGGATGATGAGTTTACCGAGGACATACAACAGCTTACCGTTGATAACGTAAAGTTTCATACACTTACAGATCGTAACCAGTTTCAGACTAAGTATTTGCTCGAAGAAGAAGATACTACGTCTCCCTACTTGATTTATACAAACCTGGAATTAGGTGTGGAAGACAACTGGTTAGCGGATACTGTGTTTTATTCGAAAACGTTCTATGCAGATCGAATTTCTCTAATTCTAAGCGAGTTGCAAATAGACCCGTCACTTCGAGCTGTAATCAAAAAGTATGAACGCTTCTTTAATAACAAAGAGAGATTTAAAAAATTCTCAGCATTGAATATTGAAACCTATTCAGAGGGACTCATTGAACTTTCAATAATGAGTGTATTGTGTAACGTCAAAACACCTGATTTTGAAGAGATTTTAAAGACGGTGTTAATGGATACACTGGAGGATACTGAGAATAGATTCTTGTCCCTTCTTGAGAAATTCTTTGATATTGAAGTGTTCTGGAAGTATGTTTCTAATCACTATGGTTATGAACGAGAGAAGAAAAGCCTAAAAACATTATTCATTCAGTTAGTAGTTACGGCATTTAGCCAATCGGTTGCTGATGAGGATATATGGGATTTAGAAGTATTTATTTCCAATCGAAATAAAACGAATGCAGTTGTGTTTATTGACCATTGGATGCACCATAAGACGGATTATGTGATTTTTGATGAATATGCGGAAATGGCTGAACAGGAAATTCAACTTTCGAATATAATCAATAATCTTCCAATTGGAATTTTTAAACAAGCGGATACTTTTCCATATATCGACCGAGCAATCATCATTTACATAGCTAATGGATTAGTTACACAGCTTGAGGATTATGAAGAATACACGAAACTCATTAAATTGAGAAGAGCAAAGCATTATTATGATAACTTTGCTTCCATATATGAAGCACTATACTACACTGTGAAGATACACGAGTTTTATAAAGAACATCAGCAAGGTATTCCACAGGGACGAGCTATTGATTTGTATAAAGCGTATGTAAATGATTATCATTTAATGGATACATATTATCGTAAGTTTTATGTGGCCTATGATGAAGAGAGTAATCATGATTTATTAAAAAAATTAAAAACACTGATAGAAGATTTATATACAAACTGGTATATGGGTGAGTTGAGTTCCCATTGGTCGCAAGCAGTTGAGTCTGAAATGACAAAGGATTGGTCATTACCAGGCGTTAAAAATCAACAAGACTTTTATTCTGCTTTTATTGACTCTAAAGTTAGGAATGGGGAACGAGTATTTGTTATCGTCTCAGATGCGATGAGGTATGAAATAGGTGTTGAGTTGGCAGAACGGCTCAATACTGAAACGACGGGTGTTTGTGATGTGGAAACATTACTGGGTGTAGTCCCTTCTATTACAAAACTGGGGATGCCATCACTCCTACCACATAAAGAAATAGATATAGATACAAATGGTAGAGTTTTTGTAGATGGAAAAGATTCATCTGGTTTGGAAAATAGGAAAAAGATTATTGCATCAAAAGTGTCTGAGAGTATCGCAGTTCATTTTCAAGACGTACTATCAATGAATAAAGCTGGGCGAAGAGAAACCTTTAAGGGCAAAAAGCTCGTTTACATCTATCACGATACGATTGATGCTATGGGGGACAAGGCTTCAACAGAAGTCTATACGTTTAATGCAGTCGAAACCTCATTAAACCAATTGTATGACTTAGTGAAAATTATTCGAGATGATTTAAGCGGAACGAATGTGTTTATTACGGCTGACCACGGCTTCCTTTACCAAAGAGATGAGTTAGAGGAAAGTGATAAAATTGCTCAGGGTTCAATAGATGCGATTGAAGAGAAACGTCGCTATATTATTTCAAAAGAGTTGAATGGTGTTTCTGGTCAATTGGCTATTAATCTTTCAACCATTATAAAAAATGATCAGCAATTAACAGCATATTTACCCAAAGCGACACTTAGAAACAAAATGCAAGGTTCAGGTATCAATTTTGTTCATGGTGGTGCAAGTCTTCAGGAAGTAGTAGTACCATTGTTAACATTTAAAAACAAACGGACTGGGCAAAAAGGTGCTAAGGTCATTAAAAAAGTAGATATTAAACTTACGAATACTACTCGTAAGGTGACGAATAGCATTTTCAACCTGGAGTTTTTCCAAACTGAAAAAGTAGAAGACAAGATAATTCCTCGAACTGTTGTCATCTATATGGCTGATGAGGAAGGCAGCGTAATCTCTAATGAGGAAACGATTATTGGGGATCGATCTTTTGATAATCCTGCTGAACGTACATTCAAGCTAAAGTTTGTATTGAAAAGTATTCCTTATAATCGTAATAAAACATATTACTTAACTATAAAGGATACTGAGACTGGCATGGTAATAGAAAAAATACCATTTAACATCAACTTGGGTATTATCAGTGACTTTGACTTTTAAGAGGGAGGAGGACAGTGAATGGCAGAAAATATGAATGAAGGATTAACCGTTGATTTAGATAAAAAACTAAATGACGTTTTTGCTGGAAGGGTTGTACGTAAGGATTTAACGAATCTTATTAAAGAGGGAGCGAACGTTCCAGTATACGTGCTAGAATATCTCCTTGGCATGTATGCAGCAACCGATGATGAGGATAGCATTCGTGAAGGGTTAGAACGAGTGAAGAAAATTCTTTCAGAAAACTTTGTTCGTCCCGACGAGGCAGAAAAGATTAAATCAAGAATCCGTGAATATGGTCAATATTCTGTTATAGATAAAATAACAGTAGCGTTAAATCCGAAGATTGATACGTACGAAGCTGAGTTCTCCAACCTTGGATTAAAAGGTGTTCCCATTTCATCTATGTATGTGAAAGAGTTTGATAAGCTCCTTGTCGGTGGTATATGGTGTATGGTCAAAATTGATTATTTTTACGACGAAGAGGTACGCAATTCAAATCCTTTTAATGTTAGTAGCTTACAACCAATTCAAATGCCCAACATGGATATTCAGGAGGTATTTGAGGGCAGAAAGAGCTTTACAAAAGACGAATGGATTGATGTGTTAATTCGTTCGACAGGAATGGAGCCAACTCAATTAGAAGAACGTGTGAAGTGGCATTTATTGCTGCGATTGGTTCCCCTTGTAGAAAATAATTACAACATGTGTGAACTCGGACCTCGTGGTACGGGTAAATCACATGTCTATAAAGAATTATCTCCAAATTCCATTCTTGTATCTGGTGGCCAAACAACGGTAGCCAACCTTTTCTACAACATGTCTACTCGAAAAATAGGACTTGTAGGGATGTGGGACTGTGTCACATTTGATGAAGTCGCCGGGATTCGCTTTAAAGATAAAGACGGCATTCAAATAATGAAAGATTATATGGCATCTGGTTCATTTGCTAGGGGAAAAGAGGAGAAGAATGCTTCAGCCTCCATGGTTTTTGTGGGGAATGTTAATCAGAGCGTAGACACGCTGATAAAAACATCCCATTTATTTGCACCATTTCCTGAAGAGATGGCAAATGATACTGCATTCTTTGATCGGATGCACTATTATCTGCCAGGTTGGGAAATTCCGAAGATGCGTCCAGATCTAATTACTGAAAAATATGGATTTATAGTGGATTATATTGCAGAGTTTTTCAGAGAAATGCGGAAACGCACTTTCAGTGATGCGATTAATCGCTATTTTAAACTAGGAAACAACTTAAACCAGCGTGATACAAATGCTGTCAGAAGAACGGTTTCTGGTATGTTAAAACTCTTATATCCTCATGGTGAATTCACGAAAGAGGATGTTATAGAGGTATTGGAGTATGCTCTCGAGGGTCGTCGTCGTGTTAAGGAGCAGTTAAAGAAAATTGGTGGTATGGAGTTTTATGATGTTATGTTCTCTTATATTGATAAAGAAACACTTGAAGAGCATTACATTTCTGTTCCAGAGCAAGGTGGAGGAAAACTAATTCCTGAAGGAATGGGTAAGCCAGGCCATGTCTACGTTGCTGGACACAGCCATTCTGGAATGATTGGTATCTATAAGCTAGAAAACCAAGTTGTCAGTGGAACAGGTAAATTTGATAAATCAGGTGTTGGTTCCAACCGTGAAGCAAAAGAAAGCCTAGATACAGCATTTCGCTTTTTTACAGCCAACAGTAAAGGCATTAGTAATACCATTAGCACCAAAACAAAAGACTATCTCATGCACATAAGTGATCTTCAAGGTATTGGGTTGACGGATGAACTTGCCATTGCTGAATTAATTGGTCTATGCTCAGGAGCGTTAGGAAAGCCAACACAAGAGAGTTTAGTCGTCATAGGTAATATGACTGTCGGTGGGACTATTTCTAAAGTGGAAGAGTTTGCAAACACTTTACAAGTATGCGTAGATGCAGGGGCTAAAAAAGTATTAATACCTGCAGCATCAGTTATGGACTTGCAGACAGTTCCACCAGATCTTTTGGTAAAAGTGCAGCCAGTGTTTTATTCTGATCCAATAGATGCTGTGTTTAAGGCTTTAGGAGTTAGCTAAATAGAGTCATTATATAAGAAGGAGTCGGTCATCCGATTCCTTTTTTAGTATGTTTACATTAATTTTATGAAGTGAGTTCAAAGAGTTTCCCTTAGAGGAATCTATTTTGATAGCATTTTTTTGTAATTCTTGCTAAGTACAATCTACCTTGATGAAAAGAACCACCTTGACGGTAAAAACATAGCTATTTACTCAAGGGGGGCTTTGCTTGCATTAATTGAAGGGCTTCATTCAACTGCATTAATAGATGATACGAGTGAAACGAGGATGTTACGTCATCTCTTTTAAACGCTATATCTGAACTCTTAGACTAATTTAGATTTCTGTTAAATTCATTGAAAGGGTAAATTCTTTTCTTGTACGAGTGAAACGAGTATATAATGACAATTCTTTTCTTATTCTATTGTTTTACTTTATGAGATTAGGCTATTTATTACCTTAGTGATCTATATCAACTACAATTGCTTCTTATGTATTATGGAAATTCTTAATGTATGAAGCATTTATTAAAAAACGAGTATAACGAGTAAAGGTTACTAAAAGTTTAATAGATTTAATTAATAATCTTGGTTTTCATTATAAGAATGTTAAATATAAATAGAACAACTGCACTCGTTTTACTCGAAAGATACAAAACTCGGGTTAAGAATCCAATACATCAATTATAGTAGGTTCTCACAATGAGTGATTAAATTACATAATAAGGTGAAGTGTATTTAAGCATTAAATAAAGTAAATCAAATTCACTCGTTTTGCTCGTATGAGGTAAG
The DNA here is from genome assembly GCF_044704065.1 of Niallia tiangongensis. Classification (NCBI taxonomy): domain Bacteria; kingdom Bacillati; phylum Bacillota; class Bacilli; order Caryophanales; family Bacillaceae; genus Niallia; species Niallia tiangongensis. Next base: position 221,752 of record NZ_CP162613.1, read on the forward strand.
AAGGGCTTCATTCAATGCAATTGATTTCTGTTAACAGGTTCTCTTAATTACAGTAAAGGTTACATGTTTCAGAATGTGAATGAAGGTTTTAATATTCCTATAAATAGATAAAGTAGACTAACTGCTCGTTTCACTCGTTTATGATTGTGAATGTGCTTATGGAAGTCAAACCGTGTTAATTAAGGTAGTTAAGTTTTTTTTCAGTTTAGTTGTTTGGAGCTATAACTAGAATTACTTTATTGTTGCCTTGGAAATTACGAATTAAATAATTTGTATAGCATTCCTTTTAGAAATCCATCACTCTTTGTATCTAGTTCATCCTGTTTTTTCCATATTTCTGCTAATTCTTTACACCATCTGTCAATTCTTTGTTGATCAAAATTTTCCTTTGTCTCTTCATTATCAATTAAGGCTAATAATGATTTAGCACGTTCATGATATTGAGAACTTATATTATTTCTAATCTGCTTCTGGTTTTCTAAATCGGAGGCTAATCTTTGCCTTGTGTAGTCAGCAATAACAGGTATCACTGCCTTGGCTGTTTCCTTTAACAGTGTTTGTCCGAAGGAGCTCGTTTTCTTGGTATCTATTACTTCCATGTCTTTCATATTAATAATCTCTAGGCTTTCTTTAGATGAATTTTTACTCATTTTCCCCATCTACCTTCCAATTAAAAGTTGAATTCAAGAACAAGACTACAATAACCTTATTATACATTAGCGAATATCCCAAACTATTAACTTTTAAAAAATTCGGTAATTTTACTATTTGGTTTACCAAGTGTAATTCTTGAATGAATAAACGCAGCTATACGGGAAATAAAGCCATTCCCTTCAATCCACAATCCAAATAATAGCCTCAAGAATTCCCTCCAAATCCTACTCTGTTTTTTGTCATAAGCTGTCTTATCGATGATCGTAATCGTTTAAGTAAAGTAAATAGAGGAGGTAGGGCGTTAATAATTTTGGTGGGTAGCAAAAGAGTAGTACAATAATATTACGTAAACATCTACTTTCAGTGTTAAACGAAAAAGCCCCATGCTTATCGTGGTATTTAATAAGTTAGACAAAAAATCAGTTGCTCGAACATAAAAAAATATTGACATTAGGCAATAATCGAATATAATAAGAGTATGGACAGGCAATGAAGTTGTGAGGAGATGGATATTTGGAAGAAAATAAAGTACCCAGATTTGGACAACTTATTCTAAAGAAAAGGAAATCTAAAGACTGGTCCCTAGCCAAGTTAGCAAATGAGTCTGAAAAGTATGGGCATCGCCTCAGCGAAAGCTATCTGAATAGATTGGAGCGTGGTGAACGGACAGAGCCGAGTATTAGCGTAGTCATGGTTCTCATTCAAGTGTTGGGGCTTTCTTTAAAGGAAGTTTTTGAAAGCCTTGAAATGGGATACATATACGACAAGGCAATACAGGGTAATACGGCTACGACCTTAGTTCTCCCTCATGACTTGAACAAACTCAATCTTGTGGTTACAACGGAAAAGGACGAAATTTCTATGTCCGATGAACAAAAACAGTTAATTGGCAAGATGATCGCTGATTTATATGAAATCACACTCTATGGTGAACCTAGTTATTTTGAAAATGAGTCAGCAGGATATGTCCTAAGTTTAGGTAGAATTTTAGAAAAAGATCTGTACTTAATTGAACTAGAGAATCAAGGATTCAAACTATTCTTCGATGTTAGAGTAATGGTTAGCAAGTATAACCTCCTAAAATATGATATTAAATCATCGCTGGAAAACATCAATATAAAAGCATTGTATAATACCGAAATGTCTATTCCTTTACCAATACTAGATGAATATTGGTCGACAGTAAGAGAAGAGGACAAAATAATAATAGTAGACAAAGTATCAGAAACATTAAAACCTTATATAAAACCTTAGTAATGGGGGAAACCCCATTATAATTTCATCACAATATTGCCTAAAGGCAATTTATATAGTGGTGAACTACACAATATAAGGAGGAACCATTATGCTAAAAGAAGAAAAGATTTTGAATTATGATCTACCACAGGAATTAAGAGAGGCTCGAATTTTTGTTTGTACAAAAACTGAGCAGATAGGTAAGGAAGAAGTAACCACTTCATGGGACCCAACAACTGATGAACAAGTAGATGCAAGTAATCCATCCTACTTGATGACTTTAGAGGATGCACTTGAATTGAAGGAAAATGCCCCTAAATATGCAAATGCAGGAATAGGGCTTGTATTAAGACGAGAAAATCCCTATATTTCAATTGAAATTCTTGATGCAAAGAATTCAAATGGGGAATTAAGTGAAGTAGCAAGAGAAACCACAGACATGCTTACAGGCAGTTTCTATGGGGAATTTGTTGGATCATCTTTAAAAATGATTGTAAAAGGCTTCTCTATTGGAAATCATCAATTTAAAAATATCAAGGTGAACTATTTTGACAGTGATCATTTGGTGCCATTAAAAGGAAGTGTATTTAGGAAACCTAAATCTCCGTGGAGTCAATCTGAAGGGTTGGAAAAAATCAAAGAATATCATTTCAAAAAGAACTGTCAGGTTGATGAGAACTCAAAAACCCTTCCAGAACATTATATAAAAACAAATAGTGGTCTAAAGCTGCTACCTAATGTTCTCGTATCGACACTATTGAGACAAAAAGAATGGCTCATCTGTAATTCAATGGTCTATGCTAGGGATAAAAGTAAAGGTATTTTTCAAAAAGTTGGAATTGATGAAGTTGAACTTGAAATACTAGATTACATGTCACCTAAATATCTAACAAACAAAGATATTGAGGACACCAAAAAACTCCTATTGAAAAGAATACCCAAAGATAATGAATTGACAGATTCGATTCGAATGAAGGAAAAGGTAAACTTCAAAAATGGCGTTTATGACATAGAGTCAAGTACATTTGGGTCTTATGAGCAAAGCTACAAAACTGCTTTTCAATTAAATGTTGGGTATCAGATGGATGCACAGTGTCCTAGATTTGAAGAATATATAGCAGCTTCATTAACAAAAGAAGATGCTGACACAGTTCAGGAAATGATAGGTTACTTGCTTACAACAGAAATGAAGGCACAGAAGGCCTTTATAATGTACGGTCCTGGAAATACGGGCAAATCAACATTAATTGAAATCATTGAGGGAATTATTGGTAGAGATTATGTGTCCAATGTTCCATTTCAAGAATTAGGAGCAAAATACCGTACAGTGAAGCTATTCGGAAAATTACTGAATTCCTATGCTGACCTCCCGCAAGGAACCATTAAAGATACCTCCGTATTTAAGGCGTTGGTCTCTGGAGATAGTATGCACGCAGACGATAAGTATGAAAAAGGATTTGACTTTAACAATACCGCTCGTCTCCTATTCGCCGCAAACAAATTACCTTCGAATTACGTTGATCAAACCTCTGGATTTTACAGAAGATTAACCCTAATCCCCTTCCAAAATGTTGTTTCCAATGAAAATATTGATCGAAATTTGAAAGAAGAAATGTTTAAAGAACGAGAAGGCATTGTCCAGTGGGCTTTAATTGGTTTGAAACGTTTAATTTCAAACAATTACCAGTTCACGGAAAGTGATGGTTCAAAGAACTTAATGAAGGAATACAAGAAAGGAAATAATAGTGTTCTTTGGTTTTGTGATGAATTTTGTCTTTTAAATTTAGCAGCAAAGGTATCTGGCAAAAGACTTTATGATGAATATAAGAAAGAATGCTTAGATGCTAAGGTATCAGCAGTCCCTCAACGTGAATTTTATTCACAAGTGGAATGCTTATTTGCTAATGAGGGTGTTGCAAAACGACAAGGGTCACAAACTAGAGCTGTTGAGTTTGTTAGCATCAAATTAAGATGAAAAATTCAGGGAAATCGATGTCCTAAAGTAAGACATCAAACTATCAAAAAAATATCCAATAAAGTAAAGGAGCTGGAGAGGGTTTCAATAGTTCTCTCCTCCAGATACCTTATAGAACAACCAAAAAACAAAGAAAAAGGAGTAGATCATAATGACAATTTCAAGAGAATTCCATCCATATCGTTCTGCATTTATCCAAGAAAAAACTTTAGCAAAAAAGGAATTATCTAAAAGTGAAAAGGACTTTAAGTGGAAAAAAAGGAAGTACGACGCTTCAGCAATTTTTGGTGACATAAATACTCATGATGAGTTTGAAAGAGTATCAGAAGAAAAGAATGTCTTTTCGATGGTATTTACAAATTTAAAGGATATAAAGGAAGAAGCACTTTTTCCTTGTGAAATATTTGATGGAAACGAAGCGTGGATAGGTAAGGATGCCATAGGAAAATACAAGTATTTCACAGGGGAACCCTTCAATGAAGCTGTGGCTTATTCGATTTTTGATTTGCTGCTTTGCTTTCAAGGAGTACAAGGAAAGGGGTATACACAGCAACGAAAGTTCGTAAGAGATGAACTAATCAATTTGTTGAACGTGTTTAATGGTGATGCGGATTGGGAGCAAAAGGAAAGGGAGAAATACATTGAAAATATACACATTCTCACCTTGTTTAAAAATCAAGAGTTTCAAGCGAAGTATCCCAATCTGTTCAAAAAAATAAAGTCTTATCTGTATGTACTCGAAGATATGTTAATTCATGGTCAAAAGTTCATTAACATAGAAAAAAGGAATGAGAAAAACAACTCTATCTTCTCAATGTATGCTAGTCAAAGTAAAGTATCTCCAGCAAGTTTCAGTAATGTTGTCAAAAGGTTCAAGGAATTAGGATTCCTTTTTGCTGAAGAAAAAAGGGTAACTTTTTTCGATAAGAGGATTCAATCAGAGTGCCTAACCAACACAACATTCTACTCATTTCCTCTTTACTCGGAGACATTCTTCAAAGAAATAGAAGAAAGTTTAAAACACAACAAGGGACATAAATAATTAAGTGCCCACATTTCCACTCGTACCCACCCCACTTGAGCTTGATTCAAAAAGCTGCGAACCTCACCATAACTTAGAATCCAAAAGTCAAACAGCATAGAATTAGGTGCAGAAATCGTGCCGATTTAGCTACAGGGATTTTCGCAAAAATTTGAATCAATTTAAAAATCCAAATCAAAAAAGAAATACGTAATTAGAATTAACAAAACCAATTACAGGAGGAATTTACATGGGAACACAAGCATCATTCATCAAATTTAAGGATAGTTCGACAATGAAAAGAGAGTTAAGAAAGTATGACAAAAGAGTTAAAAGTGATGATGTAGTAGAGATTGTAGCCTTAGAAAAGGTTAAAAGAGATATTTATCCATTTGAGAAAGGTGAAATTGTTGCAGTTGTAGTAGGAGAACGCTGGATTCAAAAGGAAACTAAAGAGCTTTGTAAGGAGCTGGGTGTAAGAAGCATTGTTGAAATAGTATTTGTCGATAATCCATATTATTGGGATTTGGCAATTGAAAAGGATAGAAGCCTTGATGAAATGCTTGGTGAGCATTTTGAAAAGCTCTCAGATGAGGAATATGAGGTGCTTTTGCAATAAATGACTCAACACCACTTGAACATTACTATTTTGATTATTTTTGAAGTCAAATAGTAAGATAAATTAGATGTTATCAATCATAAAACAAAAGGAGAAATGAAAATGATTAAAATTATTGATGGAAAACGTTACAACACTGATACAGCAGAAGAAATTTGTGATTGGACAAACGGTAAGTTTGGTAAATTCGAATATCGTGAAAAAACAATGTTTCGAACAAAGAAAGGTAATTGGTTTATTTATCATTATGGAGGGCCAATGACTGACATGGCAATTTCTGCCGGCATGAATTCATGGTCTAGTAGTGAAGATATTGAACCGGTTACTGAAAAGCAAGCTCTCGATTTTTTGGAAAAATATAATGGTTACAAGGCTATTGAAAAGTATTTCCCAAATCAACTTCAAGATGCTTAATTAAGTTGCTTAAATTCAAGAAACTTCTTTATGAAGAACCCCCTTCTTCAAAAAATTTCCACAATTGAACCCTCAAAGTCTTCATTAGGCAGCACTCAGAGTATTTTTTCCAAATCAATGAATTCACTGATATGTTCATTTCTTTGAAACTCTAATTCCAACTATTGGTTCTATCTTATTTCAAAATTGGTCTTTCGGCTATTTTCTGCTAGAGGTAAACAAGTGATAGCAGGAATAAAACAGGGTAGAACCTTGAAGGGTGATTAAGCAAGATGGAAAAGAATAGGGTAAATAAAATATAAAAACAAGAAAAGGGAGAGATGTTCCTATGAAAAATAACGTAATTCAATTAGATCAGAATAGCCACAACAGTATGTATGACTTCGATTTTGAAAGTTTGCTAGAGATGATATTGGACCACGAAGATGATTTAGATAAACCAATTTGCAAAAGTGCTAGGTTAGATAAAGATGGGAAGCAATATGATGAGGAATTCTTTTCGAATAGGGATGGAGAGATCGTTTGTGGATTAATCTTAACCAGTTTTAAAGAATGTGAGGCATTTGACGGAGAAATAAACATTCACTGGGAGATTTTTGTCACAAGGTCCGGAGAATGCTTGGTCTTTTATGCGACTTATGAAAAGATTTATGACCGCAACAATGATGAAGAAAAGAGTAGAGTATATCGTTTCTTTCCTACGGATCAATCCCTATTGGAGGAAGAAAAATCGGAAGCCATTAATGAGCTATTTTATAGACATTATAAGGGCTAAATGAAATCCAGTTTTGAGAACCGTTCAAAAAATAGTCAACTGAAAGGTAAGGGATTGGATGACTTTCCATCCCAGCCACCGTTATCCAATCTAAAAAGGAGATGATTCAAAATGAATGAAAAGGTTAAACAAATACAACAAGAGTATCGGGAAATTCGGGAATTATCGAATTACAGTATTTTTGATATTGAAAGTAGCCTTAAAAGTTTTGCAGAGAAAGGATTTGTCTGGATTCTGAAAGATCTAAAAGACATCTGTGAAGCTGAGGGAATCCTAATTGAACACTATTGCGATAAGTTCAGCTCCTGCCAGATTTACGACAGCCTCGAAGACTCCCTCTCCTCAAAACCCTCAAATGAATCTGCTTCAACATCACCCAACCAATCTTCATTAAATATAGTACCTGTACACAAAGAAAAACAACCCAAGCATCAACAGCACCTTGAAGTAAGAGATGTAAAGCAATTCTTAGGTTATAAGAAAGCCAAGGAATTGGAAGAAAAGATTATTGAACTATGCAAAAGTTTTCCCTCGTATGAAAAGAAACATGTTATCGACCAAATTCATAGGAGTGCAAAATCAATAAAAGAACGAATCGCTATTGGAGAACAGATGTATATTGGTGAAAAGTTTAACCAATATAGTGTGAGCATAGGATCGGCAAAAGAAACTTCCGCATGGTTACAAATCTCATTGGGACAAAAATATATAACACAAGAGCAATATGATGATTTGGATTACTTGGTAAACCAAGTGGTGTCTATCTTAACCAAAACCCTATGTCATTTAAAGGACAACCATGGCAAGGGGATAAATTTGCCTAATCCTTATACTCCAAATGTGAAAAATTTTGGAGCATACGAGAATGCTCTATTGCTGGTGGAAAGAATTTATGAGATTACAAGGCAACGAGAATTTTGGCGGGAAAAAGATATTTTATATGGCATGCGACAATGTTCCACTTCATGTATTGCCAATATCGCAGAAGCTCATCAGTTGTATATACCCAAAAAGTTTCGTTTCTTCAATGATTCATTGAAGGCGTTACAAGGGCTCGACAGTTTGTTGGAAACATCCTTGAACAAAGGTATTATTTCTGAAGCGACCTTAAAAGAAATTGAAGAGTTAAGGATTTCTATACGAAATGTACTTTCATCGAATATGGCAAACATTAGCGATCAGAAAGTGAGCTAACCAATGGAAGGATAAGGAGATATAATGCTCTTTATCCTTTCTTGTTTGGATGGAATATATGATTTTAAATTTGCTACTAATGTAGCTTAAAAACTTATATATAAGTGTGCGGATTCTTTATTACTGATAATGCCTCAGCCTGCAATCTCTCGTTCTGGAAATCCTTGAACTGTCTACATACCTTAAATCCTTTTTATAACATTGAAATTGGAACCCTTAGCTGGAACAGGTGTTATACTAATTAATTGTGTCCTATCTATTTTGCTTTTGCTAATTTACATCCTTTCTTTTAATTATATTTGTTTTATATTTCGCTGATGTTTTTGTTATTATATAGTAGTATTCGTATTACCATATTTTCATCCATAATGCAACGTGGTTTGGAGGATGAAAGTGCTTTATAGTTCGGTTGAAAGTTATACATATATATGCTACTTGAAGCATCATATTTTAATATATATAGTGTTTGTTTATCTAGCGAATTTGAAAAAGTGAATAAAAGAGATGAAATGGAAACATAAGAGGAACATAAAAGATTGATAATGATAGAATTTGGATATATAATAAAATTAGGTAAATGGGAGGCGGTAGAATATATGGATTTTAATATTGAATGGTATTCACCAAGTATTGGAACACCAATTGTTTCCTTGGCGGAATATGGTGTTGTTTTTAACAAAGCTGCTATAGTATCGCTAGGATCCCCACACTCTATAAAATTAGGTTTCGATAAAGAAAATAAATATATAGTCGTAGTAGGAGTTACAGAAGAGGAATCACCAGAAGATACAATTGTTTTTAATAGTAAAGAAAAAAATGGTTTTATCCGTATCAATAATAAAGATTTTATTCGTTTCGTTCTCCGATATTGCCCCGAAATAAAACTTGACAAGGCAAAAAGATTTTTAAGTATAAAAGAGGGCGACTTTTTGGTTGTGGACTTGAATTCACCTGTTGATGTAAACGATGATGCAAACGGATTTGATTAAGGAGGAACTTGTGTGGGAATTTTTTATATAGATGAAGCAGGGAATACAGGTCTTCAAGATAAACAGCAAAAGCTATTAATTTACGGTGGACCCTATGTAAATGTCTCGGAGTGGAAAACAATAGGTAATGGACTAGCGGGAATACAAAATAAATATTTTAGTATTATTGTAAGTAGGTTTCAATCAGGGTTAGGTCCGGATACCAATCCTACTCAGTTTTTTAGGGATATAAGCAGCCATGTAGGTTTCCTTCAAGATTTTCATTTCCACGCTAAAAATATCGTTAATAGGACAGGGTTGTGGAGTAAATTAAATAATGATGAACGCTTTGATGTATTAGAAGACATCTTAGATTTGTTGATTAAACATAATGTCACCTTATATATCGGAGCCTTGGATAAGGCACAATATATTGCAAATCCTAAAAATTCTAAGAAAAAAATGGCTGAATATAAGTTTTTACATAACTCATTTTTGGAATTCTTGGAAAAGGATGTTCCTGATCAAGATCAAATTATTACAATAATTGATGATGGAGATATTACAGAAAAGAAAGTATTAAAAGACAGTCTTAATAATTCATCAAGGAGAAAATTCTTTGGAGAATTGGTGAGTGGTAAAGCAAGAGACTATCCTTTGTTACAAGTAGCAGATGTTGGAATTTGGATTTTCCAGGCCTTTCATCGTTTAGATGAGGAAAGAGACGATGAATATGCTAATAGAGTTAGGAGTTTGTATAAAAAATTAGAAAGTACCACGAAGTTATATAGATGCTAAATAAAAAAAGCTCCAGGTCGCACGATCCGTAGCGGCCTGGAGCTTTTCCTCACACGATCCGTAGTGAGGATATTTAATATTATGCCCAATAAGGGGGGAATATACATCTTTGCTATCGACAAAAAAAGCCAAATCACTATGATTGGCCTTTTTCATCAAAACCCACACGATCCGTAGTGAGTTTTAACAGGCCGAACGATCCGTACCGACCCAAGATTGTATGTAAGTAAGTCACACGATCCGTAGTGGCTTACTTATCTGTATCTTTATTATAGCTCAAATAGATAAGATGTCAACAATATAGGTCAGTTTTGTCAATCTTATTTATATGTGATTTGAATTAGTTGGAGTTTTTATTAACTCTAACTCGCTCTATATATTACTTCTATATCGCCTCATTTAATTCCTTCTTATTAGTAGAAATTAAATGTATAGTTAAAAGGTTTGGAATTGCTGTTTAGCCTAAATCTAGTTTAAAGTTGTTTCTAGCTTATTCCCATTTTTAAAATTGTCATCCCAAGTGATAATGATTTCATAAGGTAGTGTGGTATTACCAGCAATAGACAATAGGATATTTACTGTCTGTCCTCCATTTATTTTTGACGGAATTTTATCTATTATTGGGTTAATTTTACGTTTCTCACCCTTATTAAAACGGTTATAATTGTAGAATTCAACCTGGACAGCTCTAGCTTCCGATTGTCCGATGTTATGTAATAAAAATCTATCTTGCATTTGTCTTGATCCCATTTGTTTGGTTCGTTCAACTTGGAAAATTGCTTTTTTCTTTGCTTCAAGGCGTTCTTTTTCTACTCGTTTCGTAATAGTTGTTCTTTGTTGATTTAAAACTAACGCCCAAATCCCTGTTATCGAGCCGAGAATCGCTAATCCTAATGAAATCCATTGTGTCCATACAGGCAATATTTTCACCTACATTCTATAAGCTGGTAATTTCCTTTGTTTTCCATTATATCAAATATACGAAAGGTTTTGGAAGATTGTATCGGAATAATTAATTTACTTACATAACGATACGGTTTATGAGTGTGCAAATAATATTTTGAAGATTACTTTACAAAACCCTGTTGTGTAAACAAGAAAATCCTATTAAATCAGCATTTTTATTTTTGGATTTTGCCTCTAGGCTGTTGAACCTTACTTAAACAGCGATATACAATGATTATGTAAGATTCAAAAGGAGGTGAACAAAATTGAAAGTTGTTCAGCCGATTCGGGATTTAAAACAACTTGAAGCTGTAAAAGGATACCTTCGTGGGAAGAACAAAAGAGACTATTTGTTGTTTATGGTTGGAATTTCATCAGCTCTAAGAATTTCTGACATTTTGATGTTGAAAGTAAATCAAGTATGGGATGGTAGGAAACCTACAGAATTTATTGAAGTAAACGAAAAGAAGACTGGTAAATATAAGCGATTTCCGATTACACCAAATTTAGCGAAGAGTATTAAAGAGTTTGTGATAGAGTTTCCTGATAAGAAACAAGATGACTTTCTTTTTACCAGTAGAAAAGGAACAAATCAACCTATCACAAGGCAATATGCTGCGTCGATGTTGAACGAAGCCTGTGATATGGTAGGGATAAATGAAAGATTTGGCACCCACGGCATGCGGAAAACTTGGGGACTATTTGCTTTTAAGAAAGGAATATCACTTGATTACATTTGTATAGCCCTTAATCATAGATCCGTTGCAGAAACTAAAAGGTATCTTGGTATATTGCAAGAAGATCTTGATGAGTTGTACTTACAGGTTAATTTATAAGAAATACATAATAGTAGAGGCATTTGTTGCTGACTTTGTTATTGGGATTAAAAAAAACAATCCTTTTTGACAAAAGTCAAAGCAGCAAATGTCTTTTTCTATTTAAAGGGGGTACTATGCGATGGACAAAATTAATGCTGTCATTCAATTCATTGATGAGCATTATCATGATGAGATTTGCAATAAACATGTAGAAGAATTAACGGGTAGTTCTTTTGTTGATTTTGTTTCTGAATTCCAACGAGTAACAGGGCTACAGTTCTTACGTTATTTGATCCGTAGACAATTAACTTTAATAAAAGAAGAGTTATGTCGTACTGATGATTCACAGGTCCAAAATTTTTCTCCATTTAATGGTTGGAATGAATTTTCTAATCTCTTTAAATGTGAATTCAAAACAACTGTTGGTGCTGCAATTGAAAATGAACACATTATTCTTCAAGAACGAGGAAGTAGGGAGATGCTGCATGATTAGAGAGTGGAATGAAACAACTATCAATAGGTTCCTGAAAGAAAAACGAGGACAAGGTACAGGAAAAGACTATAAATCATGGCTACAGGTTCAAGACATAGCATCTAAGGGTAGATCCACTCGTATCTTTGGTCATACAACCCAAAGGGTTTACCATCTATTAAGTGATTTGCAGTTATATTACTTCTATTTATTGGAGTTTGATGACAATGTTACTGACATCAGGGAACAGTACCCTTTACTAGATTTTCACGACATGAATATCCAAGTGGATGATGAACTTACAACAAAGCTATTTGATACGAAGACACAAGTACCACATATCTTTACGGTTTCTTTTTTGGTTACAAGGAAGGGGATAAATGGTGAGCCATATTATCAAGCAAGAATCATTAAACAATCACAAGAGCTGGAGAAAAATGCTACCTTGCAAAGGTTGGAATTACAAAGAAGGTATTTTGAAAAGAAAGGTATCGAGTTTGGAATTGTAACAGAAAAAGAGATCAATAGACAATTGGCACGAAATATTGGGTGGGCTTTGAACTCCTATGATATTCAAGACTACCCATCGCTCATTGTGAATTTGCCCCACTTGAAAAGAGAGATGGTTCAGTATTTGACGAATAAAGACCATACGTTTCAAACAATTTTTCACCGTCTGGAGAGAGAATACAACCTAGATGAAGGCTTGGGACTAATTCTGTTTAAACATCTGATTGCTAATAAAGAAATAAGCATGAATTTGAACAAGAAAATCTATTTGAATAATGAAGTTGAAAATTATCAAGTTGAATTTACTGGTGAAAATGGTGGTGATGTAGGGTATGCAGTTGGTAATTAATGATTTATTGCAAAGCAATGAAAACCCTGAATTTATTCAAAGGATAGTCTGGGTCGATAATAAGCATCATCTTTGTTTTCTAGTAAATGTCCATGAACCATCTTTTCCTTACAGTGAGGAAATACACAATATAGAAAACTCTTTAAACAAAGGAGAGTTTATGAAAGTTGCAATTGATCCATGGGCTATCAGTGTAGATGAAGAGGATTTATCAAAACAAGAAATTGAAAAACGTGATAAGGCATGGCTGGTAATAAACCAAATCTATTTAATCCCTGATCTTTTCATTCCGAAACGTAGAGCAGAGCTAATAAAATTGGCCAGTAAGAAATTTTCCATTAGCACAAAGACAGTTCGACAATATTTAAAACGCTATTGGTCAAGGGGGATGGTAAAGAATGCTCTATTACCTGACTTTAATAATTGTGGAAAACAACAGGGAAAGGAACGTAATTTTAACAAAAAAGCGGGTAGGCCTTATGTTTATTCTTCAGCTATTCAGAGAGCAGCAATCAATGAAGAGTGGAAGAAAATAATTAGAATAAGCCTAGAAAAACACTACTTTATTCGTTCAAAACCTTCATTAAAATATGCTTATCAACAAATGGTAAAGGAGCATTTTTCTAAGGAGGATGAAAAAACAGGCTATAAAGTATTGGATATGGACAGACCAGTAATTTCTTTTGATCAATTTTACTATTGGTACCGCAAGTGGTTTAAACCTGAGGATGCTATTCACAAAAGAGAGGGAAGAAGAGAATTTTTACAAAACTATCGTGCTATAACTGGTTCCGCTACAGAAGACTCAATGGGGATAGGTACATATGCGATTGATGCAACCATTGGTGATATTTATTTAGTATCAAGTTTTGATCGGAATAAAGTGATTGGCCGTCCTGTCATATACTTAACTGTGGATATATTTTCCAGATGTGTTGTCTCAGTGTATGCAGGAATTCAAAGTATGTCAAAGGAATCAGTGAGATTAGCTCTTGCGAATGCTTTTGAAGATAAAAAGGAATTTTGTAAGAGAACTCTCGATATGGATATTGATAAAGATGATTGGCCCATTCATTATCTACCGCATACTATTTTAGCGGATCGAGGTAGCGAGTTAATTTCCAATGAATTAACACAAATCACGGAGGACTTAAACATTAAATTACAAAATTTGGGAGCATACAGACCGGAGTTAAAGGCCGTATGCGAAAAATACTTTGATCTTCTTCAAGAACACATATCTCCCTTCCTCCCTGGAGCGGTTCAAAAAGATTTTATGAAACGTGGGGGGAAAGATTATAGGAAAAAGGCAGTTTTAAACCTAAATGAATATGTCCAGATTTTAGTAAGAACGGTTCTATATTATAACAACCATAATTATTTAATGGGCTATCCTTTAACACAGAGTATGATACAAGAAAATATTCCTCCGATACCGATTGAAATATTTAAGTGGGGGTTACATAAAGGAACAGGTTTATTGAGGACTATTCCTTTAAATGCCATAAGAAGCAGCGTTTTACCCAAAGGTAGTGCAAAAATTACCCCGAAAGGAATCAAATTTGGAAATCTATACTACACTTGTTCGATAGCATTGAAAGAACGGTGGTTTTCTAAGGCTCGAATACAAGGCAGCTGGAGTATGGGAGTGCATTATGACCCTCAAGATGTCTCGAATATCTACATTCGAATAGATAGACAGAAACACGAAGTCTGTACACTAATTAAGCAATATGAAATGTATCGTGGTGCAATGATCGAAGATGTTGAGAGTTTGAAAAGTGATATAAAGCATAAAGAAGCAGAATATGAGGAAAGCAGATTAAATGGAGCTATTCAATTAGCACAGGACATTGAAGAGATTGTTAAAAATGCAAAGAATGAGGCTAAACAAATCCCAAATAGTAAGGTTCCTAAAGATATAAAAAATATAAGAGAAAATAGAGAAAAAGAGAACTTAGTAATGAAAAGTGAAAACTTAGTGTATCCAAATGACCCAAAAGTGAAATTGAATTCGGTCAGTCATGAGACAGAGTCAGGAAAGGTACTGGATATTTTCCGTAAAAAACAAAAGGAAGTGCTTTACGATGGAGAAAATTGAACTGGCTAATGGAACCCAAGTTCATATTGCCGATTATAGAGAACAAGAGATATTAGAATATCAAGGGAATCCTCTTATAGAAGCGTTGCCACCCATCTATTCTCAGGAGGAGGTCATCGATCGTTTAAGTATGTACCCTCCATATAATAAGGAAGAAAGATTTTTGAGTGACCATCTCAGAGTTCATCTGATTTCTAGGTTACTGCATTACTTTCAAGCAATTCCCATTCATTTAAAAATTGAGTCATCAATATCTAGGTTAATTCGAACAGGTTACACCTATCGTAATCCATTAAGTCCTACTTATGCACAAACTTTTGTGGATAATTGGAATAATATACAAAATAAATCATTTGATAAGTCTATTATTCAAACTGGTCAAACATTGAGCATCTTAGGCGTTTCGGGGGTAGGAAAAACAAGAACATTACAGCGAATCTTGCAAACTATTCCACAGTTGATTTCACATGTTTCATATAAAGGGCAATTATTAAATCACTATCAAGTTACCTATTTAAAAATAGAGACTCCTTTTGATGGGTCTGTAAAATCTATTATTTTCGATTTTATGTATCAAGTTGACCTACTTCTAGGCTCTAATTATTTTAAAAGATATGTGAACAGTCATTTGTCAACAAGTCAGCTAATGCCCATAATGGCTCAGATAGCTAAAAGCATCAACCTTGGCATGCTATTCTTAGATGAGTTACAGCATTTAAAGGGTATCAAAAGTTCTAGCTCAGCACAGATATTAAACTTTTTTACAGCGTTTATCAATACGATAAATATCCCTCTCATAATGGTTGGAACCCCAAAGGCAATGGATGTTTTGCAATCACAGTTCAGACAAGCAAGAAGAAGCACTAATATGGGGAATATCATGTGGGATCGCTTTGAAAAAGATGCTATTTGGGATTTATTTGTTGAGGGAATGTGGAAATATCAATGGACAAAAGAGGAAATCCCTTTTACAGAGGAGGTTTCTTCAGCTTTATATTATGAGTCTCAAGGAATCTCGGATATTGCAATAAAGCTCTATATGATGGTGCAGCTACGTGCCATTAGTAGTGGTAAGGAGAAGATTACTACGACATTAATTAAGCAAGTGGCCAAAGAAGAGTTGAAAATGGTTCAACCGATGTTAAATACTTTAAAAAGCAAAGACTATAGCAAACTAGCAAAATACGATGACTTGATGCTACCAAATATAGAGGACTTTATTGAACAGGAACGAATTAATCTTGATCAAAAACAGGTGATGGATTCACTTCAAGAAGGAGTAAAACGGAAAAGTGAGCAGACAAAATTAATTGATGGTGCTGTTTTTCGTTTAGGAATGCTTGGTGTTAGTAATGATATAGGGGTTAAGGCAGTACAAAAGATTGTTTCAGAGAATAGTCATATTAGGGACGTATCGCAAGTCGTAAAAGATGCTTTTCTTCTATTAAATAGTAATGAAAAAAGTATGGATAAATTAATAAGTAATGACCTAAGAATCATTATAAAAAAGGGGAAAGAACAACAAATAACTGTGTATCAATCATTACTAGATGCTGAAATAATCAAGCAAGATTATCCTGAGCGAGATGTTTCATGATTATACAATTCCCAACTCCGTATCCTGATGAACTTTTATATAGTATTCTAGCTCGGTTTCATATCCGGTCAGGAAATGTCTTTTGGAAACATACGTTGGAAGATTTATTCGGAAAGAGGACCATATGTGCTTCGGTATTGTTGCCATCGGGGATTGGTTCACTTGTTCAGCATTTACCTGAAAACACGACATTGGATGAACAGGTACTTATCGAAAAACATACAATGTATCCATTCTATACTGTGTTCTTACCAACAGAAAAGGCTCAATCAATTTACGATTCTATGATAAGTGATGACGGAAAAAAGATTTATATGCAATCAGGAATTATGGCAAGTTCGATACCACAAAACAAGTTTTTAAAGTATTGTTCAGCCTGTGCTGAGGAGGATACTGTTATGTATGGAGAATTATACTGGCATCGTCTTCATCAGTTACCAGGAAATCTGATTTGCTCGAAACATGAACTATGGTTAGAGCACAGTTCAGTCCCAATCATCCATTCAAATAAACAAGCCTTTATATTACCAACCACGAGCAACTGTGACTTGACTAAAGTAAGGAAGGTAAATGGGGAGTTACTGCAACAATTAAAGGAAATCATGTATCAAGCAGAGCTTCTATTGAATGAACGTTTTAAAAATCAGGCCTTTTCCCATTTCACGCAATTCTATCATTATCATCTAATCCAAAAAGGATTTGTTAGTTTTAAGGGACAAGTAAAACAGAAGGAGTTGCAGCAAGCCTTATATAGTTTTTACTCTGAAGAAGTATTGAAAAGTCTTTATATAGATAGTGAAAAGTTACATTGGATAGCTGATTTTTCACGAAAACATCGAAAATCGTTTCATCCTTATTACCATTTGTTGATGCTTAACTTTCTTGATTTAAAGGTGAATGCAGTGTTCAAGAAGATTTCCTTTGAAAATACTCCATTTGATTATCCGAATTGGCCTTGTTTAAATGCTACATGTCCAGATTATAAGAAAAATACGATAAAAGAGGTAAGGGTTAGAAGGTGTGAAAAGACGAAGAAGCCAATTGGTCGATTTACTTGTCCTACTTGTGGCTTTTCATACACAAGAAAGGGAAAGGATCAAAACAAAGAGGATCGTTACAAATATAGTCGAATCATGGATTTTGGCTTCCTATGGAAGAGAGAGCTACAATCTTTGCTAAATGATGGATTGAGGTATCGTGAGATAGCTAGGCGACTAGGTGTGGATACCAATACGGTAATTAAATACGAGAAAATCATTAATAGCAAAAGTGATTCAAAGAAGAGAATCCATAAAGATAATGATTTGCTAAATGAACGTCGAAGTGAATGGGTTCAGTTGCAAAAGGAATATCCTTTCCTTTCGAAAACCAAATTGAGAGAGAAAGTACCAGCGGTTTATGCTTTCTTATATAGGAATGATAGAAATTGGCTAAACGAAAACTCTCCAGAACTGCAAAAGGTTGAAACCATAAATAACCGTGTTAATTGGTTGGAAAGAGATCAAGAGGTATTAAAGAATATCCGTAAAGTAGTTGAAGATATAAACAGTAGAAATGGAAAGCCCCTAAGAATTACAGTAAAGGTACTTGGAGAAGGCATTGGAGAGAGAGCTCTATTAGAAAAGCATATGGATAAGTTGCCAGAGACGAAGAAATTCATTGAACAAGTTTCTGAATCAGAACAGGATTTTCGTTTGAAAAGGGTAGAGTATGTAATTAATGAAATGAAAGAGAATGGGGAAGTAATTAAAGAATGGAAGGTTTTAAGAAAAGCAGCAATTAAAAAAGAGTTTTATGAGGAGGTTCGTGAGTTCTTAAAACATGAGAATGAATTTTTAAAAATTGTAGGGGCTAAGGATAAATGTATGAGAGTTCAAGGGGTTTTCCCTTGAACTTTGTAACTATCACAACTGATGATGATGACATAAAGGTTGTGAGCGTCTAAAACATACATAGGGTGGTTGAAAATTTGCAAAAGATAAAAGCAGAAGTTGTAATAACAATACCGGAGGACATGGTGCTTATTACAAGAGTTGAATATGAGAAATTAAAGCAAAGTGAATTATCAGGTATGTACTGGAATATGAAAGATCTTGAAAAACGCATCAATAAGAAGTCGGAATGGATAAAAGAGAATATTCTGTATCCTAAAAGGTTCAGAAGAACACTTGATATTGATAATGGGGGATTTGTTTATTATCCAGAAACAAAGGGCCAACATTGGTCTTTTCAGGCTACTAAAATGTCTGTATTTCTGGATAATAACTTTGGTAAGATATTTGGTTCTGTAAGCAATACAGCAAAATAAATTAACCTATATAAGATGAAGACAATAGGCTATTAAGTTCAACATTAGGGTCGTTATTACGACTCTTTTCCTTTTCACAAAATTGGAAAGTATGATTATTCGGTAGCGGAATAACGGTATATCTCATATTCCTTGCTGTTAAGTATGCTTGTCCATCGTAACCCCGAAATTTCAGGAAGTAGGTCTCTATAATCTCCCCAATTTAGAATGTGAATATCTTGCAGTTCGACACCTAGGATGGATGTGAGGCTTTTTGAGTTATAGGCTGGTTTGTGTACATTGATCAAAAGTTTTTCTGCAAAATCAATCTCCTTAGACCAAACATCTTCTTCGGGAGTGTGTTCACCGGCGATTCGACCCGCATAAATTTTAAGTTGATTAGAGTCATTTGTATTCCACCAATTTTCTTGTGATATTCTCTTTCCAATCGTTTGTCTGTCGGCTTTACCTATATATAACAGGACATCTTTCCCATAGACAATGTGTTTACCGTAGATTTGATAGATTCCATAGTCGTGAGAATCATTGGTTAAGAGGTTTAGCTCGTTTAAAGTAAAGGGACCTTCCCAATCTATTTGGATCAATTTTACTTTTCTGTTTTGCATGGCAATCTTCCTTTAGAGTTTTGTATGATATTAATTAAAAAGTTAAGCAGGTGACCAAATTCCTTTAGAAATTTTAGAAGTTTTCTCTTAACTGTAAGGAAAGAGCTTGTGTACCCTCAAATCTTTTAACGAAACGCTCCTTGTTGCTGCCTTTATTACCATTCCCAGTGATAAAAGGTGCAACAATGGTAGGTATATGTTCTATCTCAATAATTTTGCTCCCTACATATTCGGAAAATTGTTCTCTTTTATAACCAAACAATGTAAAGGATTGTGCACCTAATAAATAGATAAGTTGTGGTTTTATAAATTCAATTTCCTTTTTGATGAATTCAAATGAGGTAACCTTATCAATCTTTTGATGTTCTTTCGATAGATTATTAGCCTCATACACTTTTCTTGCATCGGTTAGGTAAAGAAAATCTAAATTTACTTGCCAAGAATTCAAGGCAAATAAAACATCTTGATAACTGTTGTAGCCAAATGTCTTTTTTGGTAAATGATTATAAAACTGAGTATTGTATATCTTTTTATCCCAATTTAAAGGAAGTAAAGGGGCATAAAAAACTATACTTCCAGCATCCTCGGACAGAGAATCTTGTGCGATTATCATAGTTCGCAGCCCTTTTTCCTCTTTTAAGAAGTATTTTTCACCCCAAAATGGCAAATCTGCTCCTCTTTGTATTGACTTTTTAGGTAAAATTTCTTTCATCTGATCTATTGAATGGAAATACCTTGTATGACTGCAATGTTTTTTGATTAACATATATGGTGAATCCTCTTGTTCTAAACATGCCCTAGAAGCAATTTGATATTCCGCAAACAAGTTGGCAAGTCTATCCAGACCCATTTTAATTCATCCTTCCTTAATTTTTTTGGAGAACGATGGAAACAACTATTAAAAAGACTGATAGTGTTTAATAGATTCCTTGCCAAATTCCCTAGTATTCAATTTAATACGGTCTGTTGGTTCGAAGTCAATTTTAAAAGAAAATTCTTTGTTCAACTTTTTAAGCTCTCTATACATATTTTTGATAGGTGCTTCATGTCCATCAGTAACCTGATACATGACAAGTTTAGGTAGAGCATTACCATCATTAAAAAGATAAATACGATATAATCCATTTACGGAATTGACCTCGATCGTTTCCAGTAACTTGTTCATGCAATAACCTCCGAATTAATTCCATTTGTATCCATATTATATCATTTGTTTTTGAGCTGTCCCTCAATTTATTAGGTTCAAATAGGATTTGTGTTCTCATTCTTTTCTATTTCTAAATGTATTTGTTTTAAGTAAACAAGATTTCCAACTTATCCTCAAGCTGTCACAATACCATGTCTTTACTCCTCTTTTTATTAAAGAAGAATAGTTTGTGAATTGTGATAAAATTGAGAAAATAGGTAAAGAGGTATTTAGTTCAGGGGGGATTAAATGTCAACTTCAAAAATTAAAGTAAAAATGTTTCCTGCAAAAAACGGGGATTGTTTTTTAGTGTCGCTTGGTTTAGAAAATAGGAAACATATTTTAATAGATTGTGGTTATGCAGATACTTATAGGAATTTTTTGAAAAAGGAACTACTTGATATTGCGAATAATGGTGAAGCAATAGATTTAATGGTGGTAACACATATAGACCAGGATCATATTTTAGGTGCATTAGCATTTTTAGAGGAAAATAATAAGGATCCTTTTATAGAGATTAAGGAAGTATGGCACAACAGTTACAGGCACTTACAATTTGAGAAGGAAAAGGTTGAAAAAGTAACTGAGCAAGAGTTAACAATCCTGAATAGAGAAGTAGTATTAGGTAGCTCATTTTTACGACAACAAATGGGGCAAACTGGGGTCCGTGATGAGGACATTAGTGCAAAACAGGGCTCTATGTTAGCTGCTTTGATATTGGAAGGTGGATACCCTTGGAATGAATCTTTTGGTGGTAAGGCAGTGAACTACGAAAACAAGAATTTTGTTGTAAAGGACCAATACTCTCTTACCTTATTATCACCTAATACAGATAAACTAAGAAGATTATCTCGTACATGGTTTAGAGAGCTAAAGAAACAAAAAATGAACTTTTCACTTAGCGATGAGCAAATATTCGATGATGCTTATGAATTCTATTTGATAAGACAAGAGGAACAAAAAGTTTTAGAAAGTAATATTTCATCAAGTGCTAGTAACTATGATGAAGTAAATATAGAAAATATTGTTTTGCAAAATTCAAAAGAAGAAATTGATGATTCTGTAGTAAACGGTTCCTCAATTTCGTTTATTATTGAATACGAGAGTAAAAAGCTACTCTTTTTAGCAGATGCTCATCCTGACATTATTGATGATAATATTGCTAGGTTAGAGGAGAATCAATTTGACTTGGTAAAAGTGTCACATCATGGTAGTAAAAAAAACATAACAAGAGATCTTATAGAGAGGATAAACTCTGAGGTATTCTTAATTTCAACTAATGGCGATAAGCACGGGCATCCTGATTTTGATTCACTGGCAAGGATTCTTTATTATCAAAGACATAGATCAAAGACACTGGTATTTAATTATCAAACAAGCACTTCAAGGTTATTAAATAATGCTAGATGGAAAGAGAAATATAACTACGAGGTTCAAATCTCAGAAGGTAAAGCAGTGTCAATAGTTGAATTGTGAGGAGGGTAATTATGAAGACTGAATTGAAACATGCCATTCCCAAATTAGTATGTGGTAAGGAGACAGCTACCGCATTCATGATTTCAGAGGATATTGCAATAACTGCAACGCATGCTCTTATTGACTTTTTTGAGGAAAAAAAGTCTGTTAAGTTATTCTTTAATGTAAATAACCAGGTTGAGGAAATTGATGTAGAACCGATTATTCTTGATGAAGATTGTATAAATCAACAAATTATTGCATTAAGGTTAAATAAAGTGATAGAAGGTGTTACGCCAATAAAGTGTATTGATTTTAAGTTCAACACTTCTTTGGTGTGTGAAACATTTGGATACCCCCCTGCAAGAAGAGAGCAAGGAACTTTTATTGATTTACAAGTCAAAGATGAAGTACATGTAGAGAATTATCGTTTGTTAAATTCGGAATGGAATGTCGATTTAAGTAAGAATGATGATATTCGAGATTATAGTGGAGTATCTGGTGCTCCGTTAGTATTAAATGGTCATGCAGTTGCTGTCCTATTAAAACAAGTTGAGGAGGATGGACAAGCAAGTAGACTATCTGCAGTAAGTCTGTATTTATATAAAGAATACATTAAGGGTATTGGGATAGACATTATTGAAAAAAGAAATGAACCGTATTATGAACCATATCTAACAATGTTACAAGATCAATTAGATCAACAGCTAGAAAATACAATTCTAAGAAAATTGAATAGGCAATCTAATAATGCAGTTGGTTTAGGGTTCACTTTTAAATTTACTAAAGATAACCAACGAAGTGAAAAGTTAGAATCGTATATTGAATTACTAAAAAAAGATGAATCTGCTGTGATACTATCCGAACCAGGGGGAGGTAAAACTTATCTTTTATCAATGTTAGCGAAAGATATGATTGAAAATCCTTTAATAGAAAAAGGTAAAATACCTATCATATTAAAGGCCAGAAAATGGTCAAGATCCTTTTCTAATATAGCCGAAGGAATACTAACAGAGTTGAGGTACTCAATTCCATCTATTAGCGAAAAACAAGTACAGCAAGATTTAACTGATGGTAGATTTTTAATTCTTGTTGATGGTCTTGATGAAGTAACATCATCAGCAGATTTACTAATTGATGAGCTCATTAAGGTGTCTAAAATTAAGAAAGCACATATTTTAGTGACCTGTAGAAAGGAAAACTATTATAAGCAACTGAATACGCACTTCTCTGAATATACAATAGATGAATTAGATGATGAAATGATAAGGGCGTACATTGAAAGGGAACTAAATTTACCTGGATGGCAAACTTTGCATAGTATTGATGGTAATCTAAGAAGTCTTATAAAAAATCCATTATTTCTATTTATGACTGTCTCTGTTTTAAAAATAACTGGTGGCACAACACTTCCAAAAAACAGAGCGGAACTATATGCAAATTATATAAGATACCTTATGGAAGAGAGAAATTATCAAAAGGGTTTAGTCACTCCTTTTCAAATAGATGTATCGACTAAGGAATTGATATTATCTGAGTATGCTAAGCGTACTTTTAGAGATTTCCCTACCAGAGTAGAGTTTTCAGAATCTGTTTGTACGTTTTTGCAAAGAGATAAAGTTGAAATAGTTAAAAGAGAATTAATGGACACTGGCTTATTAATTGAAGATAATGGGGATTTGACTTTCTTTCACCCATCATTCCATGAATACTTTTTTGCCTTAAACATATCTCAAGTATCAGACGAAGAATTGATAGGGTTCATAATGGAATATGATAAAAATGACACTTACTATGAAGTGTTCATTTATTTAGCAGGTTTGCTAAAAAGAGATAACAGGCAGAAGAAATTTCTCGATTATTTAGAGAAGAATAATTTGTATCTATACAGAAGATGTTTAGAAGCGAGGTTTGATTTTACTAATCAGCTAAAAGAAATTTGGTCTAAGGAATATACACTTAGCTATTTTGAACAAGTTCGAAAAAGTTATTTAGAAATAATAGATAGTCACTTTAAATCTATTAAAAAATATTTCTATCCGTGGTATTCATTAAAAGAGAACGAATTATCTATTCCTTTGAAGTTAATAATCGAGGGAAGTATGGACTTCAGTACACCAGCAATTGACTTTAGGTTTTTACTTGTTCCAGAGGCCAATAAGGAAGTCCCAGAAGTAATATTAAGAGATTATGCTGGTGGACCACGAATATACAAGAAAGATAAACAAGGGAATGACGTCAGTATACCGATAAAGACTTTTAGGGGAGGAAATCATTGGTTCCTAAATTTACAAGCTACAGACATGGGAATTGATTCTGCAAGAGAAGTTGCAATTTATTCAATAAAAGAGCAGTTAGCTGAAATGTTAGATAAGAAGAGATTTTTTGATATTGAACCACCGGAAATGGTTGTAATGCAAATAGAGAAAACTTTGCGTACTTTACCGCTTGAACGTTTTTCCATGGAAGGGGATCGAAAAAATAGAAGACCTTCTCTTTATGTACATTCTATTGATCAAATAGTAGAATTGTTTCTAAAAAGGAATATTCTTCAATATGCTAATTCTTTGAGTAACTCAATCTATTACAGTTCTGAAGAGGTTCTTTATATGACGCTTTCGTCACTCCGATTACAAAAAAGGAAAGTTGATCCTAAAAAATCCTTATTACCACCTCCCGATATTGATTGGGAACAACTAAATAAGAGTCGTGGATATATTTGGGAGGTATGGAGTGACCATCAACTTAGTAAGAGAATAGCTTGTTTTTATGAATATTATCAGAATTCATATAGGTATTTGGTAGAAAATCACTTTTCATCTTTGAAGGAATTTCTTCCATTCTATACAATGGGGCCATTAAGATTTAATATTTGCTTTTATAGGGATGATGAATTTGGTGGCGGAGTTGAAGTGACTTGGGAGCCAGCAGTTGATATAAGTGAGAGTAAACCATATATTGTCCAAATTCCAAAAAGAAAAAATCGAAATGATATAATTCAAGAAGAGAAAGATTATAAAAAAACTAACGAAGCCTTATCGAAATTAGGAAGAAAAAGTCTGCCCTTTTTTAGTAGTAGTAACTCAGCTCTTAGCATGTATATTAGAGATGATGATGAGTTAAGAAAAGATGTGTACGAACGATTAAAGGAAGACCTTGGCTATGTTTTAGGTAAGTTGAAATAATTCACTTTTGTCTAATTGGAAATGTTGGTCTTTTTCTTTTTTCTCTCCTTTTTCTATTATATCGCCCTGTCTTATAGTCGGTTTTCATGCTAAAAAGTCGGTACCTACTGTTAAATAGTTGGTATCCAAACGGCAAAGGAAGCGGGAAGTGCAGCGGGTAGTTCCGATATGTATTCAATCGGTTTTTCAATCATAAAAACAATACAAATCCAGGCTGGATCCAATACGGGTTCAGTCTTTTTCTTTTGCTCAATGTCTGTCCAATCCCTTGTCCAGTCAGGGTTCAAGTGGTTTTTCATATCGTTTTCTATACTGTTCGAAAGAACACGAGATAGAAGAAAGAGAGTGCTGAGGAAAGATGTTTTTCAGTTCTTTTTTCGTGTTTTCCTCTTAATTCTTTTCCCTTTCAGGGAAAATCTATTTAACATTATCTGAATATTCTATGCAAGCCAGAAGGTTGATTTCAGGTCATTTGCGGTGGTTTTAGGGAAGGACTTAATAACATAATGGAGGGAAGAAAAAAGGCGAGATAAGAGGTGTGGAACTTAGAGCCGCAAGGGTTTGACGAGAGTGATAGGGAGGGAAGAACTTTTTGGCAGGGGAATACGGGTGTGGCTTTGAAATAAAGGTTCACCGTTTATAAAAAAGTTGCACCGTTTCACCCCTTTAGATATGATTATCTAAAGGGGTGTTTTGGTGTCGAAACGAAAAAAAACATCTGAAATTGAGAAGTGGATTAAAGAAAGTCGGGGAACGGACAGTGGGGCAGATTATCAGTCTTGGCTTAAAAATCAAGATATTTCCTCATTAGGTCGATCAACAAGATTAACAGGTATAAATCCGGCAGACAACATGAGTTTTTATCGGATTTGGAACGGAACTACTTTTATTTAATTGAATTTTCTGATGTTATCTTGGGTATACATGAACAATTTCCTTTATTACCACAAGAAGAGACGATTGTCATTGCTGAAGCGCTTGGGATTAAACGCTCAGCTGATCCAAAAACAGGCGACCCAATTGTTATGACAAGGGACTTTTTATTAACAGTTGATAGAGGGCAAGGTGTATTTGAAGTCGCTTATACTATCAAAATGAAAGATAAGCTGTTAGAAGAACGTGTGTTAGAGAAGTTTGAAATTGAACGGGAATATTGGAAGCGTAGAAGCGTTAAATTGGGCAACTGTAACAGAGGAAGAAATTCATAAGACAATGGCAAGAAATATTAGTTATATCGATGATTATTTTGATATTCGTGGCTATGATGTATATCAAGAAATGGATGACCAGCATATTGAAGCTTTATCCATGTCTCTTATGAATCGCCTATTGAATAATTCACGAAGTATGCGTGAAATTACTAATGAGTTTGGGTACAGATACACACTTGCATCATAACGGCAAGTCAAGCCCCTGAAGGTGTATGATTGGGCAGATACTATGATTGAATTAATACATTTTTGGATGCTGAAATTGTGGAGGAAAGAAAAAATGAACAAAACTGAGCGGCAGCTTGCAATCACGCTTGAATTACAGCGAAACAAAACGCTGAGGGCAGAAGATTTGGCTTCTCAATTTGAGACAAGTGTGCGTACGATATATCGGGATATTCAAGCACTGAGTGAGGCTGGGGTTCCGATAATAGGCGCCACGGGCCTGGGTTATTCCTTAATGGAAGGATATTTTCTGCCCCCGGTTAGTTTTACAGCAGAAGAGGCCGTATCCCTGCTCATGGGAGCTGATTTTATCGAACAAAGGTTGGATACAGATTACGGTATTTATGCAAAGTCCGCTAAACGCAAAATCGAGGCTACTTTGTCGGAATCAGTTCATAACGAGTCAACGCTTGTTCGGGAAACGATGCGACTGCTTCATGTAGGGGAACCATCAACTGAAGAGAGGGTAAAAACGTATCTTAATCAAGTTCGTGACGCAATTTTGAAACAGTGTAAAATCAGTTTTATGTATATCAAAAAAATGCCAGGAACAGATGGGAATCGGAAAAATAAGCGTGTGGTCTCTCCATATGGATTAACACTGGTCCATGAAAATTGGGTTTTAATCGCACACTGCGATATGAGGCAAGATATACGTCATTTCCGCTTGTCCCGGATGACCGAACTTTCTGTGTTGAAGGATCGATTTCTTCTACCAAATGATTTTGACCTAAGTAGCTATCGGCCACCTGACAATCGAGACGAAAGAATCTTAATTAGGGCAAACCCCGAAATTGCCGACAAGATTATAGAGGTAGTTAATTTTTATATTGAATCCATTGAGGAGCGTAAGGAGGTTGTAATCTTTCAATTTCGTGTTCGGTATCCGGAGGAACTATTGCATTATTTACTTAGCTGGGGCGCAGATATCGAGGTGATTGAACCGAAGTCTTTACGCTTCAGGATTCGAGAAGTAGCGAAAAAGATTTTAGAACACTACTGACATACACCTGTCAGTAGTGTTTTTTTATACTGTGACTATACCAAGATGAAGAGGAGAGTTGCTTGAACGATGAGAAGTACAAAGGAAGTTTTGAAGTCATTTGAATTTACAGTAGAAAGATATTTGACAGAACTAAAAAAACTTAATATGGAGAAATTACATAGAAAGTTGAACGCGGAAGAATGGTCCATTGGACAGATGTATGTACATTTAATTCAATCAGCTTTCATGCATTTGCATAATGTCGAGCAATGTTTAGCTGGCAGCGAATCTACATTGAATCCAGCGAAGGAAAAAACGGAGCAGGGTAAGGTTGTATTTAAAATAGAACAATTTCCTGCCGTTCGTATTAAGGTCCCTGCTTCGCCAAATTATACTCCGCAATCACCCGAGAGCATGGAGCATTTGGTAGAAGGACTTCACAGTGTATGGGAACGGATGAGGAATATGGAGTCAGTTCTACATCAAGCGCCCGTAAGTAACAAAATTCTTCATCCGGCGTTCGGTGCATTAAACGCGCAGGAGTGGTTTTTGTTGATTGAAATGCATTACAGACATCATTTTTTACAACTGGATCGGTTGAAAACGAGTTTAGCGTTTGAAGAGTAGGGGGCGTCATGTCGAGTATAACAAGTCAGAACAGCAGATATTAGATTGGCGTTGTATCCGCTTCGCATGTAAATTTAGCTATAGAAGGTGGGTTTGCACAGTTGTGTCACGGTAAGGCATCGACTTTGCGTCAAATGTTTCGAGGTGATTGGCAGATATACTATTCTCCTCGTACGGACATTTCCAAAGGGAAGCCACTTCAAGCATTTACCGCTATTGGTCAGGTTACGGACAATGGAGCCTACAAACATCAGGTGTCGGAGTCGTTTGTACCATTTCGAAGAGATATTCGTTATATTCCTTGTCGAGAAGTTAAGATTGCGTTGTTGTTAAACCAGCTCACTTTTACGCGTGGAAATCGCAATTGGGGGTTTACATTCCGTAGAGGTCATTTTGAAATTGGAGATGAAGATTTTATGACAATCGTTACCTCGATGTTAGATGGTGAGGAACAGGCTTATCCGATATTAAATTAATCAAAATCTTAAACCACTGACTATAATTTGTGAACAGTTTTACTTAAACTATCGGGGTGCCTTTACTTTAATAACGATCTTCCACAAACAGGCACGATTGTGGAGGAACACAGGTAGAAAATGATCAAACTTTTTTTCAAAATGGATTCTTCTTATTTACCCTAAAATATGGGTTTGTACTCTTGAACAGTTAATTGGACTGTTCTTTTTTTTAAATATTTATTGGCACAAAGATGATGCAAGAAGAAGGAAGAAGAAAATAAAGGTTTATCACGATTGCCTTTTTAATAGTAGCTGTTTAACAGTTTTAATCGTTTTCTCTATTTTTCGACAGAAACATTCATAATAGCCTTTATTTTTCTCATTTATAATTGACAGAAAAATAAAAAACAAGTATTATAATTGAGAATGATAATCATTAACTATTATAAAGACTAGAAAAAGAAGGGGCATACATATGTTTAAAAATCGAAAAAAGCCATTTATTCAAATTTTATTATTCTCCATTGTATCCATCTTGTTATTAGCAGGCTGTTCCAGTCAGTCATCTTCTAAAGCGGATGAAACAAAATCAGCTGATTCCAATACAGATTCTAAATATCCAATCACGATTAAACATGCGTTTGGTGAGAGTATAATTGAAGAGAAGCCAGAACGTGTTGCTACTATTGCATGGTCCAACCAAGATGTTGCGCTTGCACTTGGGGTTGTGCCTGTTGGTTTCTCAGCAGCAAATTATGGTGTTCAGGATGATAGCGGAATGTTGCCTTGGACTGCAAAGAAACTAGAAGAACTAGGTGAAAAAAACCCCAATATCTATCAAGATACAGATGGCTTAGATTTTGAAGCGATTGCCGATTCGAATCCAGATGTTATTCTTGCAGCATATTCTGGTATTACGCAAGAAGAATATGATACTTTAAGTGAAATTGCACCAGTCATTGCCTATCAAGAAAGTCCTTGGGTAGCTTCTTGGCGTGAACAAGTAACGTACAATTCCATGGGAATGGGTATGGAAGAAGAAGGAAAACAGCTTATTGCCGATACAGAAAAATTAATTGCAGATAAAGCGAATCAATATCCTGAAATTAAAGGAAAAAAAGCAGCATTCGTAAGCATGAATGGTTCTGACTTATCGAAGTTTTACATCTACTCCCCAACAGATTCACGCGGTGAGTTCCTTACAGAGTTAGGAATGGAATATCCGGAAAGTATTACAAGTAAAATGACGGATCCAGCTAGTTTCTATTTGGAAGTAAGTGCTGAGAATGCAGATATACTAAACGATGTTGATATTTTCGTATCGTATGGAAATGACGATACACTTGCCGCTTTACAGGCTGATCCAATCTATGGGAAAATTCCAGCGGTCGAGAGAGGGTCTGTTGTCATTATTGAGGATAATACGCCACTTGCAGCAGCAGGAACACCAAGTACACTTTCCATTGAATATACTCTCGATGAGTACTTAAAATTACTCTCAGAAGCTGTAAGTAAAGTGAACTAAATGGATCATACATCCGTTTTAAAAAATAAGCAGTTAGTAATACCGAGAAAGTTTATGAGCGTATTATTACTTTCTATTGTCTTACTCGGTACAAGTATATTGGCGTCTCTTGCTTTTGGCTCTCGTACAGTTGGCTGGAATGAAATAATGGATGGATTATTCCATCCTGACATACAGTCCCATGGGGCCAATGTTGTTCGCCAAAGAATTGCTAGAACTGTATTTAGTTTAATGTGTGGTGCTGCATTAGGAGTTTCTGGGGCTCTTATGCAATCTGTCACACGTAATCCGATTGCAGATCCTAGTATATTAGGAGTAAACACAGGTGCCGCATTATTCGTCGTTTGTGGAATTTCCTTTTTTCATATTGGTTCTGCTAGTCAATATATTTGGTTTGCATTAGCTGGAGCAATTTTAACTGCCATTTTTGTATTCGGAATTGGTTCGATGGGGAGTGGCGGTGCCACCCCCCTTAAACTCGTTTTAGCAGGAGCTGCGACAAGTGCTGCCTTATCCTCTCTTGTAATGGCAATTATGATTCCGCGTTCAAATGTGATGGATCAATTTAGATTTTGGCAGGTAGGTAGTGTAGGGACTGGAAATTGGAACTCTATCTCTATTTTTATTCCTTTTCTCCTTATTGGTATACTAATAGCGGTGTTCTCAGCTCCCGCACTAAATGCTTTAGCATTAGGGGATGAAGTAGCTACAGGATTAGGTGTACGTACCGGCACACTTAGACTTGTTGCGGCATTTGGAGGAGTATTATTGTGTGGGGCAGCAACAGCGCTAGCAGGCCCTATTGGCTTCATTGGTCTGCTTGCAACACATGTGATTCGCCTCGTTATTGGTCCTGATTTGCGCTATATTATTCCAATGTCTGCGGTAGCAGGTGCGATTATATTAACCATTTCAGATGTATGTGGCCGGATTATTGGAAGTCCTGGTGAACTGGAAGTGGGGGTAGTTACAGCCTTTATCGGTGCCCCAATTTTAATCTTAATAACTATGAAAGCGAAAATGCGTACGTTATGATGAATGAATCAATGAATCTTATTATGGTAGGTAGATTAAAAAGACGTCGTCGTTTTATACTTGTGACTTGCCTTCTAGCAATTATTTCTTTTGCGCTATGCTGGACGATGCTTATGTTAGGAAACACTATATATCCTGTTTCAGATGTAATCAGTGTTTTACTAGGCGAGCAAGTAAAAGGGGCTTCCTTCGCAGTGGGAACCATCCGTTTTCCAAGAATGGTTGCAGGTGTTTTTGCTGGCTTTGCGTTTGGTATCTCTGGATATGTATTTCAAACGATGCTTCGTAATCCATTAGCAAACCCAAATGTTATCGGAATAACAACTGGTTCAAGTGCCGCTGCTGTATTTTGTATCATCGTGCTTCATGCAAGTAGTACTTTTGTTTCGATTGCATCTATTATAGGTGGACTAGTTACAGTAATTATTATTTTTCTATTGTCAAAAGGTAATTCGTTTTCGATTGGTAGGTTAATATTGATAGGAATTGGAATACAGGCAATGTTAAATGCGGTAATATCCTATTTATTGCTTATCGGACAGCATCATGATGTTCCTACAGCGATGAGATGGTTAAGTGGTAGTTTAAATGGAGCTAAAATGGATAATCTTTATGCCCTTATGATTACGGTTCTTATCTTTGCACCTATCATCATATTACTTGGAAAGCGATTGGATATGTTAGAGCTTGGAGAGCAAACAGCAACTTCCCTTGGAATTCATACAGACAGAACAAGGCTTATATTGATTATCAGCTCTGTACTTATCATTGCGCTAGCTACTGCTACAACAGGACCCATTGCATTTGTCGCATTCCTTTCTGGACCTATCGCAAAAAGACTAGTTGGTATTGGTTTCTCTAGTGTTATTCCAGCAGGTCTTGTGGGGATCATTTTAGTTTTAGCATCTGATCTTATTGGACAGTTTGCATTTGTTGCTAGATACCCAGTAGGTGTAATAACAGGTATTCTGGGTGCTCCATACTTAATCATGCTATTAATTCGAATGAATCGAAAGGAAGAATTGTAATGGAAAAGATACATGAATTTCGAGCGGAAAAGTTAACATCGGGCTATGAAAATAAAATGATATTAGAAGATATTGAGCTTGAAATTCCGAGTAACAAAATAAGTGTTATAATCGGAGCAAATGGTTGCGGGAAATCGACTCTTTTAAAAACATTATCTAATCTTATTAAATCTTCGTCTGGTAATATTACACTTGATGGAAAATCGATCAGTAAATTTCCACCTAAGCAATTAGCTCGAATTCTTGGTATTTTACCGCAATCTCCTATTGTGCCTGAAGGAATAACGGTAGCAGATTTAGTTGGACGGGGGAGATTCCCTCATCAAACCTTCTTAAGCGGTTGGTCAAAAAAGGATTATGAAGCGGTTGCTGATGCAATGGAAATTATGAAGATAACAGAATTTGCTAATCGTGATATTGATGAGCTATCAGGTGGGCAAAGACAGCGTGTCTGGATTGCTATGGCATTAGCCCAGCAAACAGATATTTTATTTCTTGATGAGCCTACAACTTTCTTAGATATCACCTATCAAGTAGAAATTTTAGATCTATTAACAGATCTTAATCGTAAATACGGAACAACTATTGTGATGGTGCTACATGATATCAACCTTTCTGCGCGTTATGCAGATTATATTTTTGCGCTTGAGAAAGGGAAACTTGTAGGGGAAGGAAAACCAGCAGATATTATTACAAGTTCATTGGTTGAAGATATTTTTGGCCTTAATTGTACGGTTATTAATGATCCAGTCTCTGGTACTCCTTTAGTTGTTCCTAAGGGCAGATATCACGTTAAAATATAGGTTCCCCAATATAGTCAAATTTTTATGGGGAAAACCTTTCAAGTGTTTAAAAGCTTGAGGGTTTTTCCTATGCTTAAGATGACGTATTTTAATCAAAATGCACTTTTGGAATGAAAGGCTTAGAATTATTTCTCTAGAGAATTCTTTATTGTGTAACTATTGTTATGGTTTTTGGGAATATTATCTGTTATACCAACTTTAAAGGATGGTTATCATGTCCCTCGCCATTCTAGCATTGTTAGCTTGTTTAGTGTTGATTGTATTTGCTATTGTTCCCAAAGAATATGGCGAGGAAGAATATTAGCTATCAGTTTGTTAGGTCAATTGAAATAATGAAAATAGATTTGGCTGCGTTGGATATATTAATAAGCATAAATAATAGCCATGATTAGAAAAAGAAAGAATGTGAATGAGAAGAGGATATTTCTCGTTGTTTTTGCTTGAATTTTAACCTAAATAGACCTTTACAAACCTCTATTTACAGGAGTAAGATACAAAAAAATAATAAATTTCAAGTAATGTCGCTGAATCCTCCATGAATGAGGAGCGGAGGACCCAATTTATTTGTGAGTAATCACTTGGGGTGAATCCTTTTTACGAAAGGTAGGGTTAGTTCTTAGACCCGAATCCGACTGCTAACTTCGTAAGCGTTGTAAGAAGAGTGAATCGAACTTGTGCTCATTGCGTAATTCATGGACCACAGTAGGATACCTCTGTGGTTTTTTGGCGTGTGAATTTTAGAATGAAAAATTATGGGAACGGAAATTCTGCACAAGCTATGAAAGAATCATTTTGTAGGACGTTATGTTGGAAGGAAGAGGAGAAAAAATGAGGATTCCTAAGAAAAAGGATATAATTGCATTAAGCCCGCCTCAGATTCTTATTTTCGTATTTTTAGTTTTTACGATACTAGGTACAGTCCTTTTGAAGGTCCCTTTAGCTACAACAGGAAGCATTTCATGGACAGATGCGTTATTCACATCGACTTCTGCGATGACAGTTACTGGTTTAGCAGTTATAGATACCGGGGCTTCGTTTACCTTATTCGGAGAAATTGTGATATTATGTTTAATTCAACTTGGTGGATTAGGAATCATGACGTTTGCTGTTTTAATTTTCATGACCTTGGGGAGAAAGATTGGATTTAAAGAACGTCTTCTTATTCAGCAAGCTTTAAGTCAAACGTCTATGGGCGGAATTATTAAATTAGCGAAGCAGTTATTTTTATTTTCTATTATTCTCGAGACTATTGCGGCAGTTCTACTAGCTATCAGGTGGGTTCCAGAAATGGGATGGGGAAAAGGAAGTTATGCAGCTATTTTTCACTCTATTTCCTCCTTTAATAATGCTGGGTTTTCGATCTGGCCGGATAATTTATCGAGATATGTAGCAGATCCCGTCGTTAATATAGTTATTTCCATTCTCTTTATTGTTGGGGGAATAGGATTTACAGTTGTGTTTGATTTGTGGAAGAAATCGGAGTTTAAAAAACTAACCCTGCATACAAAGATGATGGTAGTTGGGACGATTGTCATTAATGTTATTGCCGTGTTTCTTGTATTCAGCTTTGAATATGATAATCCTCAAACATTAGGAGATTTATCCTGGTCTGGGAAAATCCAAGCTGCTTATTTTCAAGGCGTAGTGCCAAGAACAGCTGGTTTTAATACAGTTGATATTGGAGGCTTAAATGAATCAACCTTGTTTTTAATGATTTTGCTAATGTTTATTGGGGCAGGAAGCGGTTCTACAGGTGGAGGTATTAAACTAACAACCTTCCTTGCTATGATATTGTCTGTTCTTTCGTTTTTAAGAAACAAAGACGAAATCGTTGTTTTTAATCGATCTATAGATGATAGAACCGTTGTAAAATCATTAGCTATTACTATTATTAGTTTGTCTGTGATCTTTGTGGCGATTTTTATTTTGGACGTAACAGAGAAGAATGCAAGGTTCATCGCAATTGTGTTTGAAGTAGTATCTGCTTTTGGAACCTCAGGCTTATCGATGGGATTAACAGGTGCATTAACGTCCATAGGGAAAATTGTAATCGTTTTTGTCATGTTTGTCGGAAAAATTGGACCGTTAACTTTAGCCTTTTCTTTAGCAAAACCAAATAAATCAAAGATTCGTTATCCGAAAGAGGATATTTTAACTGGGTGAATGAGTAAAATGGGATTTGTTCTTATTAAAATAGAACGAATCCCTCTTTAATTTAGCCTTTTCTTTTACGAAATAGAAAAGAGATAATAATAGCATATTTTGTCAGAAAATATGCTATTATTATTTTATTCGAAATACAAAGAGAATTTATTTGAAACAACATGGGGGAATAAGATGAAGACCTGGATACGACTAAATCTATATTGGATGATACCAGGTGTGCTGATTTTATTTGGACTGTTTTTATTATTTTTCCAAAACTTTTCTAAAGTGACAGCACAGCCGGAATCAGATTGGAGCAGGGGGTTGTTAGTTGGACAATCTCAAGTAAATAAATTACCAGCAATAAAGGAAACAGAGGATGGCAATTATTTATTTTCCTTTTTTCAGGAAAATAAATTAAATACTGCAACATTGAACAAGGAGTTTCGTATAGAGAAAGAGAAAAAATATGATATCTCTGTAGATAAATGGACGCAAATATATCAGGGAAATGAGCAGCTTATATATTTTGACTATGAAAATATTTATGACCAAAATAAGACGGAATTAGTTGCTGACGTAGAGGAATTCTACCCGCTGGATTCGTCTATTCTGTATGTAAAAGAAAATACGCTTTTTCAATTAAATCCTGAAACAAAAAAATCTTCAAAACTGATGGAGATTAATCTAGATAAAGAAAAGCTTTCTATTGAAGAGAATGATGATGGCATTCATCTACTGATGTTTACAAAGGGGAAAAGTGATGTAGACCTTACTTTATACCGCCTTCAAGACGAGAAAATAAATCATTTATATGAAACAAAGATAAAGGTTGATCCTGGGAAGATAGTAAATGGGATTTCCTTCACTTTCGAGGAGCAGAAGCTGGCATTATTGCTTCTAGAAGAACTCGAGTTAACACAAGGTAAACCAGAGTATTTCAACTACTTTGCAGAAGTTGATATTACAAGAGCAGAACAACCTGAACAGTATGAGTTAAAATTTCAGGATCCTGCAACAGAGAATGGGAAGCTAACGGAAATTTCGGATGTTGCCTTTACTTATAGGGAGGGCAAGCCACGGCTTTTATTTAAGGCGAATGGTTTTACAGAAACGAAATATAATGAGAAGAAAGGGTTCAATATTTATGAAGCAGAAATAGGCGAAGAGGGAAGCACAGAGACGGAAAGACGCAGCAATACAGCCGCGATTTCTACTATCCCACAATGGCTAAATGAGGATACGGTTGCTTGGATGGATCTTGATGGAGATGGCAATAAAGTTTATGTTTCTTCCAATGAGTTGGTTAAGATAAATAAACAAATTAAACATACATCTGAAGATTGGTTACAGGCATTTGGAAAGACATTTGGAATGATTTCGACTTCCTTTTTTGCATTTGCGCTTTCCTTCATTTGGTTAATATGGCCAATTTTATTTGTCATATTTATGTATGTATTTTTCAGTAGAACCGTAGATTATGATCGACCATGGATTTTCTATACGGGTATCGGAATCTACTTAGTTGCAGCTGTGATATTTAAGGATCGTTTCTTCGTGCCAAATATATTGTCAAGTGCACCAAATTATTTAACTTTTACGGGTAGTACCTATTTCTATTTAGTATTATTTGCGGTTATTGCTTATTTCCTATCGATGCTGACGAAACGTGTGAATGAATGGACAGGAGCACCAAGAATTATCTATTTTGTTGGCGTGCATATTATTTTGTTAACTGTATTTTTTGGACCATATATTATTTATTAACAGGGGTGATAAGCTGATGAGTTTTTTAGAGCATAGGGTATAAGAGATTCCATTTGGATTCGAGCACCGCCAATTATTAAGGAGTAAATAATTAAATTATAATTGGAGGGGATAGGGTGCGTACAGAGAAGCAGATGCTAGATTTAGTATTAACAGTGGCAAATAAGGATAATAGAGTGAGAGCTGTTTGTATGAATGGATCAAGATCCAATCCAAATGTACCGAAAGATACTTTTCAGGATTTTGATATTGTGTATATAGTGGATAATATGAAGTATTTTTTGAATGAGCATGATTGGGTTGATGTCTTTGGAGAACGAATTATTATGCAAACACCAGAAGATTCCTCCCTTTTTCCATCAACGCTTGGTGGAAGATTCTCTTATCTTATGCTATTTGCAGATGGGAATCGGCTTGATTTAATACTTATTCCGATTGAAGAAAAGGAGAGCTACTGCCAAGAGGATGCACTGACAATGGTTTTATTAGATAAGGATGGTATTCTTCCCTATGTGCCACCTAGTACGGATAAGGATTATTGGGTGAAAAAGCCGACAGCCGATCAGTTTGCTGATTGCTTTAATGAATTTTGGTGGGTCTCTACCTATGTAGTCAAAGGATTATGGAGACAAGAGATCCTTTATGCGATTGATCATATGAATATAGTAAGAGCGATGCTTTTAAAAATGCTAGAATGGAAGGTTGGCATAGAAACGGATTTTTCGCTTAGTATGGGGAAAAACAGTAAGTATTTAAAGCGATATGTTGATGGGCAAACATGGCAGAAGCTTATGCACACCTATCCGTGTGGAGAGTATAATCAAGTCTGGGAATCGTTATTTTCGATGACAGCATTATTTGAGGAAACAGGATTAGAAGTCGGAAAACAGTTGGGTTATCATTATTCATTAGAAGAGGCAGAAAAGGTGAAAAGCTATTTAAACCATGTCCGTAAGTTGCATCCTAATGCAACAGAGGTATATTAAAGGTTTTTGGGCGGTTCTTTTGCATCAGCAGATTGACCGCCCTTTTTACTCGTTTTGTAATGGCTGTTTTTGGTTTTAAATAAAAAGCTGAATATCTGACTTCAAAGCATCCTCCAGATAGACCTTGGCATCTACAATTTCGACTTCTGGATAAAATTCTTCTTGCTTAAAGCCGAGTATTTCTACAGATAGTTTACAGGCAAGAAACTTTACTTGTTTCTTTCGGGCCCCTTTTAAGAAAGCTATTAATGGTGGGGCATCTTCATCATCAAGCATTTCTTTCATCATTTTTTTACCTAGACCAGCATAATTCATTTTAGATAAAGGAAGCTGCTCTACGTCTTTGGGAGTGAGGGTACTAAACATTTTTTCATAGATAGACTTACCTTCCATATCGATTTTTTCTGGATCTCTAAGTAATAAGAGCCCCCAAAAGGTGAAAAACATTGTTACTTCCATATTTATTTCCCGGGCGCTGTTGGCGAGAATTAAGCCAGCCATTGCTTTATCATAATCACCACTAAACATTAACAAGTTTAATCTTTTTTCCATGGAATAACCCCTTCTTTGTTATAGAATATCCTTAGCTTTTTTTAAAATGATGTTTGGTATGCGGACGTCACTAGATTGTCATAATTACGAAACGGAAGACGAATAAATTATTAAGGGGATGAAACAGGATGTTGTATCGGAAATTTACAGTAAATGATTTTGCTTTATATTATCAGCTAGTATCTGATAAGCGAGTGATGGCACAGATTACAGAGCGAGCCATTCCATTAAAAGAAGCAAAAGCAAACTACGAGAAGTTATTAACTCGTAATGAAAAGGAGCATGTCTTTGGGACATATGCCTTTTTTCAACCAGAAACAGAAGTGTTTATTGGGCTTGGGCATTTGACTTCAAATGAACAAAAGTCTGATGAGGCAGAACTTGGCTATATGCTTTTGCCAGGACATTGGGGAAAGGGATATGGCAGTACGATTGCGGGGATATTAATTTCATTAATGGAGCAAACAAATGTAAAGGTAGTAAAAGCAATTATTGATCCGGTTAACATTGCTTCGAGAAAAATATTACTGAAAATAGGATTTGTATCAGAGTGGATAGGAGAAATAGATGGCTTGCCTGGAGAGATTTTGAGAAAGGGATTAAGCTGATGCTTATCATGATAATAAGACCAACAAAAGAGGATGTCGAATCATTACATGACTTTTTCCGGCTTGTAATAACAGATACATATCGAAAAGAAGGGATAGCAGAAAAAAAGGAGGATCTATTAGCTGAAATTGAAACGAAGAAGCAATTTCTTGCAATGGATTTGGAAAGTGATGGGGTGGAACGGTGTTTTTTAATCGCTAAGATAGAGGATCTCATAGTTGGCTCCATTGAATATGGCCCTTCCAGTGCACTGATTTGTCAATGCACAAATGCTGAATTAAAGGACATAAAGGAGATAGGAACGGTATTTGTTCATCCTGAATATCAAAGAAGAGGTATCGGAAACCTTTTGCTGAAGGCAATTTATGAGGAAATGGATAAAAAGGGAGTAGAGGTATTCTGCTTAGATAGTGGTTATGTTCACGCTCAGCGTGTTTGGAAAAAGAAGTTTGGAACGCCAGACTATTTATTGAAGGATTATTGGGAGATAGGCAATGACCATATGATTTGGAAGTTGTATCTAGAGAATGTTAGGAATTAAGCGATTTATTATTAGAAAATTCATTGAAAAGTAGTTGAGAACTTTTCCGTGTTCACGTATTATCTAATTTATATGTATTTTTTAAAAGGAGTATTAGATCATGCAATCAAGAATTACTTTTTCAACCTATGCTCTGATTGGTACGATGCTTTTTGGTATGTTTTTTGGAGCAGGCAATTTAATTTTTCCTATCCAGCTCGGACAGCTTGCTGGTACGAACTTTTGGCTAGCGTTAGCGGGTTTTCTGGTTACAGCTATTGGTCTGCCGTTTCTTGGAATATTAGCAATTGGATTATCAGGAAGTAACGGTGTGCGCGAGCTTTCGGATCGTGTCCATCCAGCATTCGGATTCCTCTTTTCTCTATTTCTTTACTTAACAATTGGACCATTTTTTGCGATTCCTCGTACAGCT
Organism: Niallia tiangongensis; assembly: GCF_044704065.1. Classification (NCBI taxonomy): domain Bacteria; kingdom Bacillati; phylum Bacillota; class Bacilli; order Caryophanales; family Bacillaceae; genus Niallia; species Niallia tiangongensis. The sequence continues at coordinate 261,846 of NZ_CP162613.1, forward strand.
ACGGTTCCATTTGCAGTTGGGATTGAGCCATTTGTAGAGAAGGCATATATCAGCCTTTTTCTGGCTATTTTTAGCTTTCTTTTCTTTTTGCTCGTTTACTATTTTTCATTAAATCCAGCGAAAATTATGGATGTGATTGGAAAATATTTAACTCCTGCATTTTTAGTGTTTTTATTTTTATTAATCATTGTAAGTCTTGTTCGCCCAATGGGGAGCTTTCAAGAGCCACAAGGAACTTACATAGATAATGCTTTTATGACAGGATTTAAAGAGGGCTATAATACAATGGATGCCCTTGCATCACTTGCCTTTGGGATTGTTGTGATTAATGCAATCAAAGGGAAGGGGATTAGCGATGTAAAAAGTATTGCCAAAACAACTTGGAAATCAGGAATTTTTGCCATGTTGTTAATGATGCTTATTTATGGATTTATCACCTATATGGGATCCTCAAGTGTACAAGCTGTGGGAACTTTTGAGAATGGTGGGCTTATCTTTGCCGCTGTCGCAAAGCATTATTTTGGTTCTTTTGGTGGAATACTACTTGCTATTATTATTGTGCTTGCATGTCTAAAAACAAGTATCGGATTAATTACGTCCTGTAGTGAGTTTTTTCATGAAGCATTCCCGAAGGTTAGCTATAAAGCCTTTGTGCTTATCCTATGTGTTGTTTCTTTCTTATTTGCAAATTTAGGCTTAAACAAAATTATTCAATTTGCTGTGCCTGTGCTTATGTTTTTATATCCTTTAGCGATTGTGCTTATCTTGCTTGCACTCTTTTCGCCATTATTTAAAGGAAAGCAGAGTGTGTACTTAACAGCGATTGTCTTAACACTGTTCGTAAGTTTATTGGACGGCTATCAGGCACTCGTTGACAGTATTCCAGATACTAAGCTTGGCTTTTTTGAGCAAATCGGGAATTTTTACGAAAATGTCCTTCCTTTTTATGAAATAGGATTGGGTTGGGTTTTACCTGCATTTGTTGGTGCTTTGATTGGGTATTTCGTTCGTAAATAGGACGGCAGAGGGACGTTCTCCTGCTTCCCTTTTTGGGAAGCGGAAGTACCGTCCCTCTGTTTATTCTAAATCAGCTTTTAAACTTGCAATAAATCCAGAGGGGGTGAGTGTGAATTTAAATAGTCCGTTAATTTCTTCACCGGGGAAATTCCCTGTAAAGAGAACCTTCATGTTGGTAGTATTTTGAGATACTTTGTATTCTATTACCTCTGTTTGTGTTTGATAATTTATAAAATAGGTTTCGAAATAATGCTGAATTTCCTTTTTTCCAACGAGTATTTTTCCTAATGAATCTTCCTTGATAATGGCGTCATCAGAAAATGTTGCTAGGTATCCTTGAGTATCATAGTTGTTTGACACATTGATATAGTCAGATATGATTTGGGGAAGTTTATCCATAATATTGAAACCTCACTTTTCAAAATAGTATTTTGTTTTGTGTACATGGTCCACTTTAACCCCAATTACCTGACTACATTATGTCATATTAAGAGTTGGTTTTTGTATTTGAATATTGATTCAGCATTTGTTGGATTCTATTCTTTAATTCTTTCCTTATGTCTGTAGGCTCGATAACTTCTAAATAGTTTCCATAGGATAAGAGATAGCTGTACAGCCATTCTCCTTTCATATGAGAGATTGTTATGTGATAAAATCCATCTTTCTCGATTGTAATATGTTCCTCATCGAATTCGTCATATATACGATAGCTAACCTCAGGGCTAACTCTTAGAACTAAATCGGCTCGTTCTTGATGGTCATTGTGGAATGGGGGAGACAATGAAAGAGTTTCAACGTTATCCATTTGTTCTAAATGATCATCTGTTACTTCTATTGTGGACATACGATTAATCTTAAAAATTCGAGAAGCTGCTTTATCTAAGCAGAATCCTTTTAAATACCATGATTTGTCTTTAAATAATAATTTCGTAGGGAGAACTCTTCGGAAGCTTTTTTCCCCATTTGAATTTATATAGTGAAAAGAGATTACATGACGATCTAATATAGACTGTTTAAATAGGGAAAAGTACTCCTTTCTTTTTGTATCACTGCCCCATGCTGAAAAATCTACCTCGATCCATTTAGTATCACTCTTTTGAAATAAATGGCCTAGTTTCGTTAAGATGTCATCGATCTCTGGATAATTTGCAACAGATAGACTTTGGAGGGAAAATAATATTTCATCTTGTTCTTTTTCTAAAAGAAATGATTTGTTTAATATAAACTGGTCCATCAAGGTAATTCCTCCGCCTTTACCTTGGGTCGTATAGATAGGGATACCTGATTCAGTAAGTGTTTCAATGTCGCGGTAAATCGTTCGAACGGAAACTTCAAACTTTTCAGCAAGCTCGTTTGCAGTTGTTGACTTTTTTTCTAGTAAGATATATACGATTTGAAACAATCTGCTTATTTTCATATGTAAGTCCTCTCAGTATAAATGTTATGGATATTTTTAAAAATAGTTTTTAAATAGACACTCTATAGTCATATTATAGTCACTACATTTGAAAAGTAAGTAAAATATGACATAATGCTGTCAGGTTAATTGGTTTATACTATTTATATTAGTTGAATTTATGGAAAGAGGATGGTTTGATAAATGGAAACTAGATGCGCTTGGGCAAATTCGAGTGATTTGATGCGAGAATATCATGATAAAGAGTGGTGTGTTCCAAGCAATAATGATCAGTATTTGTTTGAAATGCTAGTACTTGAAGGAGCACAGGCTGGATTATCTTGGTCTATTGTGTTAAAAAAGCGCGAGGCATACAGGCAGGCTTTTCATCATTTTGATTTAGAATACTGTGCAAACCTGTCAGAAATTGAGATGGAAAATATCCGAATGAACACAGAAGTTGTTAAACATCCGCTAAAGATTAAATCAGTTAAAAGTAATGCTTTAGCCATTATGGAAATCCAACGAGAATACGGCAGTTTTGCTGAATTTTTATGGTCCTATGTAGACGGAAAACCACTCATATCCAATTGGCAGTATGATAGTCAAATTCCAGCAGAGACCGATCTTTCAAAGAAAGTCAGCAAAGATTTGAAAAAAAGAGGATTCAAATTCGTCGGCCCCGTAATTATTTATTCCTATCTACAGGCCATAGGAATAGTCAATGATCATATCGTTAGCTGTGCTTACCACGGGAATAAAGGGGACGGTTCTATTGATTCTGCATTTCTTATGCAATAATAATGAAATCAAAGGAGAGCATTATGAATAAAGAAAGCAAGGAAGTAGATTTTACTGAAGCACTGGAGCAATCTAAATATATCCGAGGGCTATATAATCAGTTGGAACAGCTAAGTCTTGGCAGAAAATGGACGTTGCAAGAAGATATGCTCGGGTTTTCCACCGATGTTGGTGTACTGGGGCGCTTAGTGATGGCAAGCAGCGGTACATGGGGTTATCCAGGAGACGAGAAGGAAGAACTTAAGCACAAGCTGTCCGAATGCTTATGGTGGCTTATGGTATTAAGTAATCATTTAGATATCGATATAACAAAAGAATTCCAAGCTTTTATAAACAAGCTCGATACTAATCTAACAAAAAGCATAAAGGAAGCAGAGGGACGGTTCTACTAATCCCCCGCTTTTTGTTTAAACAGTAAGAAATACAATTAAGGGAAGTAGGAGAACCCTCCCTCTGATCACTTAAACAAATGAGGAGTTTTTTCCCATAATGTAAGTGCAGCTTCTTTATCTATGGCCCAGGGTTTGACACCGATTCGATCGCTGTCGTCTGTGGCGAGAGGAGCTATATCTGCATTTTCGCAATAAACACCTCCATAGCCTGCTAGTTGAGGGCTTACTGCACACCATACAATGGTCGCGGCACCTTCTTTAATGGTTTTATGCTCATTATTGTAGCTGTCGTAGCCGCGTTCTCCGTTCTTATTAATTGCTCCCATTGCGGACAATTCTTCATCTGTTAGATTATGAGAGAGGTTTGTAACAATACTTCCTGGATGTACCGCAAAGGATCGAATATTGTCTTTTTTATATAGTTCATCAAGCGCAACGCTCAATAGGGAAACAGCTGTTTTTGATTGCCCATAGGCCACCCACTTATCATAAGGTGTGTCGATAAAGTTAGGATCTTCAAAATGAAATGGAGAGAACCAATGAGCTCTTGAGGTTAAATGGACAACTCTTGCTCCATTCGCATTCTTTAATTCTGGTAGCAATGCTTTTGTTAAAAAGAAATGGCCTAAATAATTTGTCGCTATTTGTAGTTCATTTCCAAAGCTGTCACGGGATAGAGGCGTAGCCATAATCCCTGCACCATTAATTAAAATATCTAATTTTTGATGAGTTTTTTGAAACCATTGGCAGAATGATTTTATGGTGTTTCTATCACTTAAATCAAACGAAGCAGGATAAAGCTCAACATTTGAAATTCCAGCTAGAGAAGCTTGTGCTTTAGCTGGATTTCTTACCGGGATAATAATCGCTGCTCCAGCTTTTGCTAATGTTTTCGTTGTTTCTAGACCAAGTCCGGCTGCACCGCCAGTGATAATGATTATTTTGCCGGATAGATCAATATCTTTTATTACTTCATCTGTTGTAGTTCTAGCTGTATTTCCTGTCTGTAATGGTTGCTGCATTACTTTCCGCCGCCTTTAAGTGTACTAAAGTAAGAAATTTTGTATTGAACTTTCTCTAAAATTTGCTGGCGTTTTGCTAATTCCACTTTCATTTTTTCCGCATGCTCCTGTAATATGCTATAACATTTCTGATTATCCTTCTCTTTATAAGCATCTACATACTTTTTAATTTGCTCCAACGGCATATCTGTATCTTTTAAATTTACGATAAACCCTAGATATTGAACGATTTTGTCATCATATATTTTGTAGCCTCTATCATTTTTTACAGGAGCATCTATCAGCCCTAATTTTTCATAATACCGAATAGTAGGAATAGGCAAGCCAACAAGCTTAGAAACTTCTGAAATTTGATACATTTTTCTCACCTCGTATTTAGACGATACAACATGAAGTTAACTTTATGTCAAGGGAATAATCTGGACCATATCCTCTGCTTCCGAATTATTTACAGTTATGGTATAATAAAAGCAATTAGATGAATGGAGGGTTGCTTTAAGATGTGGAATTCTATCTCGATTTTATACTTTATGTAACTAATTTTATAGTACTTAAAGGCTCTGCCTGTGTGTAGAGTAATCGGGATTAGTATGCCTATTTTTAAATAAACCTTTCATTAACGGTTGTAAATAATTGTTATGATGTAAAGGGAGGAGAGGGTTCTACTCTCTTTTCGTGTCTTCTAGTTAGAAATAATACTTATTTTTGAGCACCTATTTTTCAATAAAATTAGGGTTGTTTCTTAACGATGTATTTTTCTATAAGAAAACAAGGTGTAATTACTAATATTCTTCTTCCGATTATTCAAAACACAGGCGGCGAATCCCTGTGTTTTTTTTATAAGCAGAATGGAGGAACATAAATGGAAGAAAGACAAAAAGCGATAGTAGTAGGCGTTCATTATGATCAGAAAGAAGACTTTTCCAATTCGATGGAAGAGCTCACTCAATTGGCAGAGGCTTGTGATATAGAGGTAGTTGGGGAAGTAACACAGAAGTTAGATCGGGTTCATTCAGGGCACTATGTTGGTAAGGGAAAGCTTCAGGAATTAGCAGCATTGCTAGAAGAAAAGGATGTGAAAATAGTTCTTTTTAATGATGAGCTATCTCCTTCCCAAGTTCGTAATTTAGAGGAAGCTACGGATTGCCGAATCATTGACAGAACGGTATTGATTTTAGATATCTTTGCACAAAGAGCGAAGACAAAAGAAGCGATGCTGCAGGTGGAAATTGCAAAATTACAATATATGCTGCCTCGATTAGCTGGCTTAGGCGAATCATTAGGACGTCAAGGTGGTGGATCAGGGCTCATAAATAGAGGGTCTGGAGAAACGAAGCTAGAATTGGATCGAAGAAGAATTGAGGACAGAATCAGTCGATTGCATAAGGAATTAGATACACTTGTTGTCCAACGTAAAAATCAGCGAAAGATGCGAAAAAAGAAAGAGATGCCAAGTATTGCACTAGTTGGCTATACGAACGCTGGAAAGTCGACCTTAATGAATGTGCTGATGGAAAATTATCAAGCGGCGGCGGAGAAAAAAGTGTTCGAAAAGAATATGTTGTTTGCGACACTTGAAACATCTGTACGAAATATTACGTTACCAAATAATAAATCCTTTTTATTAACGGATACGGTTGGATTTATTAGTAAATTGCCGCACCAATTAGTAAAAGCATTCCGATCTACTTTAGAGGAAGTGGCAGAAGCAGATTTGCTCATCCATGTAGTAGACTACTCTAATCCGAATTATCAAGAGCAAATAAACGTTACAAAAAAGACGCTAAAGGAGCTTAACGCTGAGAATATCCCGACTATTTATGCCTTTAATAAGGTGGATTTAGTGCAGGAGGAGTCTTCGATGGCTGGAATAGAGGTAGTGTACCTATCTGCTAAAAAGCAAATCGGAATAAAGGAACTAGTGGATACGATTGCCAAAAATATCTTTAACCAATATATTTCCTGCGAAATGAATATTCCTTATGATAAAGGAAATATACTCTCTTATTTAAAGGAAAAGGCAAACATTCTGTCAACGGAATACAACAATAATGGCGTATTTATTACGATGGAATGCAAGGAAGAAGACTATAATCGCTATAGGGAATATGTTGTTTAATAGAAAGAGAGCGATAGTTTTATTATTTCTGGGAAAGAGGGGATGGAAGGAACCGTCCCTTCGTACCCCCCTGATTCATTCTACATCCTGTACATACATGGAAAAATCTGCTGATTCTCCATTTACGATTAAAGTTCCATCGTCGGTGAAACGTGGAACGACTAATCGTTCGTTAATGTTATTAAAAGTTGGTAGTTCCTTTAAGACATCGTCTTGTAATTGATATAATTTTACTGTATCAGAGTTGTTCTTCTTTACACTTAATGCAATGAATTCCTTATATATAGCAAAATTATCAAACGGAGGCGTTTTTATTTGATGAAAATTGCCATTAGAGAGATCAATGTAGCCTAAAATAGTTGGGCTCTCGTCTTCATTTGAAAATGCCGCATATATTTTATTGTTTACTAAGGTAACATATTCTGCTGATTTATAAGGAACTTTATATTTTCCAATCTGTTCAAGAGTTGTAATATCATAGACATAGAACGCTGTTTCATTGCTGTTATTTGTTTTGAATTGTTCAGGAATAACAAGGATGTTCTCATATAAATCAGCCTTGCTATTTCTTCCAATTCCTAAGTTTTCATGTATAATGCCTTCCTCCATGGTTGTTAAGTTTATCCAGTTATATCCATAAGCATCACTATAAATCATCCTATTCTCTTTAAGCTGTATATCCCCAATAACATTGTTTATTTGTTTTGGCTGCATTTGTGTTTTTCGATTTAAAATATAAACGTCATCATTTCCTTTTCCCCAAACAAGCCAATTTTCATTTGCGGCCATTTTATAAATATCAATATCTTCCGTAGACTTAACAAGTACTTGCTGTGAGTGAGATGTAAGTGAATAAGAATAGATTATTTTGTTATCGGCAAAAATCAATTCATTCGTACTTCTTATAAAAATAGAACGAATTAAAGAAGAGTAATCTACGTTCGGAATGGTTATCTTTTCTAATGGTGTGTCAAATGTTTCGTGTGAAGAAAGCCGATTTAATAGAGAAGGTCCAATTAAAATAATAAGGAGACCTATGATGGCGAGTGTACTGAATATAGGACGGAATAACTTTCTTCTAGGAGGAGTTGATCTTTGCATGTGTGTATTTGCAGTTTGTAAAATTTTTTGTTTATTTTCTTTGGAAAGAGTTATATCACTAGGGATTGTTTCATCTAATAATTGTTTAATATTTTTTGACATGTTTCATCTCCTCCTCGCTAATTGTTAATTGCGCTTTTTTTCGTCCTCTTGCTAATCTAGTTTTAACTGTGTTGCTGGAACAGTTTAATATATCGCTAATTTCTTAACCGATAATTCCGCATAATAATATAGCCAAATTACTTCCTTATATTTTATTGGAAGTCTATTAAGTATGGCAGCAATATACGATTTGTTTTCTAGGTTTAAATAAGCTTCTTCAGGCGATTCTTTATCAATAAGAAATGTACTAGCAAGCTTGGAAACTTCTATTTTTCGATAAGCCCAGCTTTTAAAATAATTTCGGCATTCATTTACAGTTATCCGGTATAAATATGTTTTAATGCTGGATCTACCTTCAAATTGATCGAGATGTAAGTAATAACGGATAAACACTTCCTGCACAATATCCTCGGCTTTTTGTTTGTCCTTCACAAGGGCATAGGCAAGTCGGGTTAAATAATGACCATAGGTATCCATTGCGTTTTTAAGCATTTTATCTCTTTCTTGCTTCTCCAAATTCCCCTCCCCTTTCTATCTATTGATTTAGACAAAACAAACAGAAGAACGGTTTCTTTTTTTTAAGGATTTTTGAACCATTTTATATAAATTAATTCTAGCACTATATTTACTAACCCATTCATATAATCAAAAGAGGAAGCAGAGGGGGTGCTGTAGATGAATATTTTTGATTGCGTTATTATCGGTGCAGGTCCAGCTGGAATGAGTGCTGCACTTATATTAGGGAGAGCAAGGCGAAATATTGCCATATTCGATGATGGGACAAATAGAAATAGGGTTAGCCATGAATCCCATGGTTTTATTACAAGAGACGGGCTAAGCCCTCAGATGTTTAAAGAGTTAGGAATGGATGATTTAATGAAATACTCGAATATTTCTTATTTCAAAGCTAGGGTAACTGACATTGAGAAGGCAAGAGGTGAAGGGGGACTACTGCTAGTTAAAACAAAGAATCATGATGAATACTTAACAGAAAAGCTTATTATTGCAACTGGTGTTCAAGAAGTAATCCCGATTCCTAATGCAAGGCAATATTATGGGAAAAGTCTGTTTAGTTGTCCGTACTGTGATGGATGGGAGCTAAGGAATCAAGAACTTATTGTTATTGCCCATACGGAAGCGCAAGCCTTACATATGGGGAAATTAATTTATCATTGGTCAAAAGACTTAGTAATCACGACAAATGGAGCAGTTGTTTCAGAGAAAACAAAAGAGGTTTTTCAGAAAAGAAATATCTCCATTATAACAGAACCGATTAATAGACTGATGGGGGAAAATGGCTATCTTCAGCAAGTCGAATTTAAATCTGGAAATAGGATTGCAAGAACAGGTGGTTTTATCATCCCATCCTATTATCGTTCTAATCAATTTGTAGAGCAGCTTGGATTAGAGGTTCATCCTAATGGAGTAGTAGTGACGGACGGATCTGGTCGTACTACTTGTAAAAATGTTTACGTGGCAGGAGAAGCAGAAAAGGCAGGCGCATCCTCTGTCCTTCTATCTGCTGCAGACGGAAGTAGGACCGGGGTGGCAGTAAATACGGACTTAGTAATGGAGCAGTTTTAAAAGAAGCGGAGGGAGTAGTATCCTCCTGCTTCCATTAGAAATGATTTCCTATCCTCTTGTCATTGGCAGCTGGTTGCTGCTATTTTTAACGAGTAAATATTGAATAACATCAATATTGCTTGCTTTAAAGGAAGCAGCACATGCTTGCAAGTATAAGTCCCACATCCGGATAAAGCGTTCATCCTTTATTTTCCGGACTTCCCCTAGATTAGCGATAAAGTTAGCATACCACATTTCTAATGTTTTTTGATAATGGCGACGAAGGCTTTCTAAATCAACTAATTGTAGACTTTCTGTTGTCATATGGCTAATAAGTTCCGAGACACCAGGGATATAGCCGCCAGGGAAAATATATTTATTGATCCAAGCATTAGTTGCGCCACCTTGCTGGCGTGAAATTCCGTGAATCAAGGCTACTCCATCGTCCTTTAGCAAATGGTGAACCAGCTGGAAATATGCTTGAAGATTTTCCTTGCCTACGTGTTCAAACATCCCCACACTAGTGATGCGATCGAATGTCATATCATTTAAATCGCGATAATCCATTAAATAGACAGTTATGCTTTCTGATAATCCTTCTGCTTTAGCCATTTGCACCACATAGTCATATTGTTCTTGGCTTAAAGTGATGCCGGTTGCCTTAACTTGATAGTCTTTCACGGCAGTAAAAATGAGATTACCCCATCCACAGCCAATGTCCAATAAGTCCTGGCCAGGAGAAAGATTTAATTTTTTTAAAATATGGTCTACCTTATTTTGCTGCGCAGTTTCTAATGTATCGGCTGGATTCTTGAAATAGGCACAGGAATAGGTCATGGAACGATCTAACCAAAGTTTATAAAAATCATTGCCGATATCGTAATGATTTTGGACATCTTCTTTACTCTTTGTTTTTGTATGGGACTGTTTGGGAAGAAATTTTCTGAATTTATTGCTTTGCATAAAGCTAGAAGCGTTCTCATAGGCAGAAGCAATTAAATCCTCTATACTGCCCTTGATATCTATTTTCCCATCCATATACGCTTCTCCTAAAGCCAATGATGCGTTATTGTAAATGTCTTTAATACGAATAGGTTTCTTGAAAATAATCTCTATTGCAGGAACACCGTTACCATAAACAGCTGATTTCCCATCCCAATAAGTAACCTTAACTGGAATGGTGAAGGAATTGCTTAAAATAGATTTATATATCGTTTTCTCGAACACATCATTCACCCCTTACTCCCCATTATTTATGTATAATTTTACCTCTATTTCATGAAATATGTGGTCAATATGCTCAAATGGAATAATAGGTGGATACTTTGAGGAAAAAATCATCCCTTGCAAGAGGGAGAATGGTAAGATGGAAACAGGCAGTAGAAACGAAAAAGAGGGGAATCAAATGGAATTTATAAAGGCAGAAGCCAATAGGTTAGCAGAAATTAATAGGATATATGTAAAGTGCAGAGAAAATCTAATCAAAAAAAATATCTTTCAATGGGACGAACACTATCCAAATGTGGACTATTTTCAAGACTGCATAGAAAATAAGATGCTATTCGTTTTATTAGAAGAGGATAAGATTGTAGGACATGTGGTATTAAATGAATGGCAAACAGAGGAGTGGAAGACCCTTCGATGGAATGGAAATAATCCTTTGATTATTCACTCTCTCATGATTGACCCCAGTTACCAAGGTAAAGGAATAGGGGCAATAATGGTCAAGCGTATGGAAGAATACGCTCTGTTAAATGGATATGATAGCATCCGATTAGATACATTTTCAGGAAATCCTCAAGCTCTTAAGTTATATAAAAAGCATGGATATATAGAAAAAGGGGAGGTTTTCTTTGCCTCTAAGCCTGTTGGACATCAAAAATATCTTTGTATGGAGAAGGAATTAATATGAATATTACCGCTATTACCGAAACGAACCGTGAAAATGTAAGATCATTTTTCCAATCTCATTGGGGAAGCACTGAAATGGTACTTTCTACAGGTATTTATGATTGCAGTGCTTTAGATGGATGTATTGCCTGGAATAAAGAAGGAGAAATGATTGGTTTAATAACCTACATTTTAAGAGATACAGAGTGTGAAATTATCTCTTTAGACAGTGTCGATGAAGGAAAGGGCGTTGGGACAAGGCTTTTACACACGGTTGAACAAACAGCCAAACAAGTCCCATGCAATCAGGTCAAAATAATTACCACAAATGATAATGTACTCGCATTAAAGTTTTACCAAAAAAGAGGCTATTACTTATCGGAATTGTTAGTGGACGCAGTAAAAAAAGCTAGAAAGATTAAACCAGAAATACCTTTGCTTGGGAACCATGGTATTCCTATTAGAGATGAAGTGGTGCTTGTAAAGACGCTGAGGTGATTAATTTGGCTATAACATTGGAACTTTATCAAGAAAAATATAAGCAGGAACTAGAAGAATATTTTTTATCGGAGGAGCAGTTATACTATACTAGTATGCCACTTGATGCTTTAGAGAAATGTATAACAGAAGAAGATCGTCATCCCATCGTCATTTTAAAGGACGGTGCGGTTGCTGGTTTCTTTGTCCTACATGGATGGGAGGGAGTAAGGGCGTATAGTGAGAATAAAGAGGCTATTCTAATGCGGGCTTATTCTATCCAGCATTCTTTTCAGGGACAAGGGGTAGGAAGGAAATCTATGGAGTTATTAATCCCCTTTGTGAAAGAATATTATCCAGCAAAAAAAGAAGTAATTTTGGCTGTTAATGTGAAAAATACTAGAGCGAAATATGTTTATCAGAAAGCAGGGTTTGAAGATACTGGAGGAAGAGTGGTGGGAAGAAAAGGAGAACTAATTATTTTCAATCGGAAAGTATAGATAGGACTGTTCTTAAAGAACAGTAAAAAATAAATAGTTGCAAAATGCAAATAATTAGCTATAATAAAAATAGCTTCAATATTTTAACAAAGGAAGGAGGCGGTATGATGGAAAATCTTCGTGAGATTTTACAAATTACTATGAGAAGATTTGGTGTGCTTGATAAGAATTGTTGTTCTATTGGGAATACGGAAATATCTCTTGTTCAAAGCCATATTTTATATGAAATTGATAAAAGAAATAATCCGTCTATGCAAGAAATAGCAGAGATTATTGGAATGGACATTACAACCTTTAGCCGGCAAATTCAATCTTTAGCAAAAATGGAATTAGTAAATAAACAACAGTCAATGACAGATAAAAGAGTATATGTACTCCAATTAACAACGCAAGGAAAAGCAATTGCAACTTCCATTGATACGCAAATGAATCAATATTTAGAGGAAGTTTTCTCCTTTATGTCAGACTTTGAAAAAGAAACCGTTATTCGATCATTAAAGTTATTAAATAGTTCCATGGCAAAAAGCAGTATGTGCTGTCATCCAGTTAAGTAATGAGGAAAATAAGTGGCTGTGTTAGACATCATTCCTAATATAGCCTGGATATAATACTTGTGTTTTACAAATAAAAAGGAGGGATGTTAGATGTGGTACGAAGTGCTGAAAAACTTCGCATGGTTAGTAATGGAATTAACTGTTCTTTTTGTGGTTGTATCTTTTGTTGTTAATTTGCTACAAGGCTTTGTTCGCTATGACAAAGTGGAGATATGGATGAAAAAGACTCCACCCATTGTTAGTGCGCTTATTGCAGTTGTTTTTGCTTTTATCACCCCTTTTTGTTCCTGTTCTACCATACCAGTTGTGGTGAATTTATTGAAAAATAAAATCCGTTTTAGCACCGTTATGATTTTTCTATTTACTTCACCAGTGCTAGATCCAACTATCTTAACCGTAATGGCTGTTCTAATGGGATGGAAAGTAGCTCTCTATTATACAGTAATCACGACGATTCTTTCGATTGTCCTTGGCTTTGCGCTAGAGAGATGGGGATTTGAAAAAGAAGTGAAAAATGTCATTATAAAAAATGCGCATCAAGAAGAGAAGGGGTTTAGTTTAAAAAATACGGTTTCTGAAATTTTAACCTTAATGAAAACTGTTTATCCCTTTTTGTTAATAGGGGCAGGTATTGGAGCGGTGATAGGAGGAATCGTACCAACAGAGTTTGTGGCAACCTACTTAGGCGGAGAGAATTGGTGGTTGATTCCGCTTGCTGCAATAATCGGTATTCCTTTATATATTCGGCTATCGTCGATGATTCCGATTTCCCAAATTCTGATTGCCAAAGGGATGGCACTTGGACCGGTAATGGCAATGATGATTAGCTCAGCAGGAGCAAGTCTCCCGGAATTAAGCTTATTAAATAGCATTTTTAAGCGAAAATTAGTGTTTGCGTTTGTATTATCCGTTTTCTCGATGTCCACGATTTCAGGCTTTTTGTTTTATTTTATATAAGGGAAACCAATTCGTAGGAGGAATGATTTATCATGAACATTTTTAAAAAAATAATCAAAAAAGAGCAGAAAAATGATTGCTGTAACATTATGATAGAAGAAGTAGGAGAAAAGCAAGAGAACTGCTGTGAGGTGAAGGAGGAGAGAAAGGATGAGCGTAAAGCTTGAGAAGATTTTGAAGGAGTATTGGGAAGAGATAGCAACTATCTATAGATTGGGCATTCAATCCAGACAAGCCACTTTTGAGACTAATGTTCCAGATTGGGAGAAATGGAGCAGTAGTAAAGATTTGTCTACCAGTTTTGTTTTAATAGATGAAGAGGCGAATAGAGTGATTGGTTGGGCTGCTATCAGTAAAGTATCGAATCGCTGTGTATATCAAGGAGTTGGGGAGCATAGTGTTTATTTACATCCTGATTATCATCACAAAGGTTATGGGAAATTCTTATTGAGTAAATTAATTGAACATTCTGAATCGAATGGCTACTGGACACTACAATCAGGTATTTTTCCAGAAAATATTGCGAGTATCCAGCTTCATAAAAGCTGCGGATTTAGAAGTGTTGGGATTCGTGAGAAAATTGGAAAGCTAGACGGTGAGTGGAGAGATGTTGTATTGATGGAAAGAAGAAGTACGAAATATTGAATTTTTAAGTCGAGAAGATGGATGGATACCTTCTCGACTTTTTCAAATTATACGGAAGGCTGCTCTAAATCCAACGTCATAAACACACTATTCGGATCTTCCTCATAATCCGAAAATGGCCCGCAATACTCAAATCCTAATCTTTCATACAGTCTTTTGGCAGGAAGGAAAGCATCCATGGAACCTGTCTCTAAACTTAATCGGCTATAGCCGCGATTTTTGGCTTCTGCGATAATATGAAGAAGTAGCTTTTTTGCTATGCCTTTACGCAAATGATGAGGAGATGTCTTCATAGACTTTATTTCGCCGTGCTTATTATCTAGTTCTTTTAATGCACCGCAGCCGGTTAGCTCCGCGTCCTCCCACGCACTCCAAAAGGTTACTTCTGGTTTTCTCAATCCTTCCACATCAAGAGCATGTATGCTTTCAGGAGGTGAATGGAGGGTCATGCTATGTAAGTGATCTTCCAATAAAGCAATGACTTCTTTTGAGGTAACATGATCGATAATAATTTTCATCCCATCAATCCTTCTAATTATTTATTTCTATTTTACTTTTTTCCTTATTAGAGTGGAATGGATTATGCATAATTTAACTGGAAATATTTAATGAAATATCTTTATTTAAAAATATTTGCCTTAGAGGTATTTTGTTTGTTATGATATTCACATTAGTTTTAAATTTGTAAGAGGGAAAGGAAAATGCAATAAAATGAATGTATTAGTAGTAAAAGCAAACAATCGCCCAGCTTCTGAAGCTGTATCAAGCAAAATGTATGAAACGTTTATGGAGTCTATCAAAGGTGCTGAAAACCTTAATGTAAATGTATATGATGTATATGCAGAAGATACTCCTTACTTTGGTCAAGAATTATTCGATGCTTTCGGTAAAGTACAAAGCGGAACAGAATTAACAGATATAGAGCAACGTTTATTAGCTGCAAAACAAAAAGCAATGGATGCTTTAACTGCTGCTGATTTAGTAGTATTCGCATTCCCGCTTTGGAACTTAACCATTCCAGCTAAATTACAAACATTTATTGATTATGTATATGCTGCAGGTTTTGCATTTAAATTTGATGCAGAAGGTAACATGATTCAATTAATGACAGATAAAAAAGCGATCCTTTTAAATGCTCGTGGCGGCATTTATTCTACTCCAGAAGCTGCTTCTTCTGAAATGGCTGTTACCTATATGCGTGCAGTATTTGGCGGCGTATTTGGAATGGAAATCATTGAAGAGGTTATTATCGAAGGTCATAACGCAATGCCTGATAAAGCTGCTTCTATCATTGAAGAAGGTCTACAAAAAGTTGCTGCTGCTGCAAATAAATTAGTAGCACAACCTGTTTAATAGATAATTATCTAGATTTAATAGATAAACTCCGTCTGAAATTAAGTTTTCAAACGGAGTTTTTTTATGGGAAAAAGTTTATACTAGGATAAGTGAATATTTAGGACATATGTCCTTTTCCTATTTTTAGAAATCGATTATCTTTAAAAAGGAAATTAAATAGCAAGGAGTCGAACAAATGAGAGGTATTTTATTTGCGTTTATGGGTGGTGCATTTATTACCCTGCAAGGAGTGGCGAATGCAAGGATTAGCCAGGATATTGGTTCATGGCAGGCAGCTACCATTACTCAGTTTACTGGATTTGTGCTAGCACTTTTAATTTTACTAGTAGTGAAAGAAGAAGCCTTTTCAAAATATAAACAAGTAAAGCCATTATATTTAGCCGGGGGATCCTTTGCATCGGTCGTTATTTTCAGCACAATTACAGCGATGCACTTAGTGGGAGCTACACTAACCATCTCCACTGCTTTAATTGCACAGCTGTTTATTACCTTTATTATAGATAGCAATGGTTGGTTCGGTTTGGAAAAGCAACAGATGAAAACGCCGCAGTTTATAGGGATTGGCATGATGATATTAGGTGTTCTTTTATTAAAAATGTAAGGAGAACGATCCGTGAAAGAAATTGGAAACCTAGAGCAGATAGAAGAATATATGCGTAAATTTCAATTAGAAGCCATTTTTCCGGAAAAGTTGAAAGTGCATTTACACCTTTATGCTTTTAACCAAGGGGAATTTATTTGTACACAAGGGCAGGCATCTGAATATCTTTACATTCTGGTAGATGGGAAGATGAAAATATACACAACGACAGCAGAAGGAAAAACGTTAATTCTTTCCTTTAAAACACCAATAGAAATGGTTGGAGACGTTGAATATGTACGAAATACAGATATTCTTAATACAGTTGAAGCGATAACAGATGTAGTAGTAATAGGTGTCCATAAACGACATTTAAAGCAATATGCGAGTGACTATGCACCATTCCTACAGTTTTTGCTGGATATCATTACAAAGAAATTCTATATCAAATCAAGCTCAATGCGATTCAATTTGTTCTATCCAGTAGAAGTAAGATTGGCTAGTTATTTATTGTCTGTTTCTTTTGATAAAGAGGATCCTTTATACAATAAGGAACGAAATGAAATTAATTTAAAGGATACAGCGAACTTAATTGGCACTAGTTATCGACATTTAAATAGAGTGATACAGCAATTTTGTCAGGATGGTCTGATTGAACGGAAAAAGGGATTTATTGTTGTGAAAAATCGGGATGGTTTAACAAGCTTAGCTGGAAAAAGTATTTATGAAGAAGGATTGGGTGAATAAAACATGATATATGGCTTACTTATTGCGTTTATTAGCGGTAGTCTTGTTGGGGTACAAAACATCTTTAATAATCGTGTCAATCAAAAGGCAGGTCTTTGGGCTACGACTACTTTAGTATTAGCGCTAGGATTTATTGCTTCCTTTATTCTTGGCTTTATTACAGAAGGAACGGGGCTTTTCCATCTGGAAAATATGCAGACGTGGTACTGGTTCAGCGGGATTATCGGTGTTGGTGTTGTTGTTTGTATGACAAAAGGGATTAGGAATTTGGGAGCAACGTATGCTGTTTCGATTTCCTTGTCCTCTCAACTTGTTTTTGCTTTACTATTCGATTCTTTAGGCTTATTGGGATTAGAGAAGGTTCCATTTACCCCACAGCAGTTAATAGGGGTCCTAGTCATTATCGGTGGAATTCTTGTTTTCAAAATGGGAGGAGCATCAGAAAAGAAACAGCCTGTGAAAGAACTGGCGAAACGATAGGAGAGTATTTGTATGCAGGGGATAAGGAAAGATGATGGCAAAGCAATCGCGAAGAATAATCAAGCAATGGAGGAAGTAAGGGACGTAAAGAAGTATCAAACTTTGCTTTTCGATGTAGATGATACACTGCTGGACTTTGCAGCTACGGAAGACCAAGCTTTTCGGTTATTGCTGCAGGAGCAAGGAGTCTCATATAGTGAAGAATGGAAAAGACAGTATCAACAGCTAAATCAAGGACTTTGGAAAGCATTTGAAGAAGGGGAAATTACGCGTGATGAGGTAGTTAATACAAGATTCACCTTATTCTTTGAGAAGATGGGCAAACAAGTAGATGGAGCTTTATTAGAGCAAAGCTATCGCGAATATTTAGGAGAAGGAAAACAGTTGCTAGATGGAGCGATGGACTTAATCGTGAAGGTTTCAAACCACTTTGATTTATATATTGTGACGAATGGCATGTCGATAACGCAAGAAAAGCGATTAAAGTCTTCTGGACTATATTCATTTTTTAAAGCCATTTTTGTATCGGAGGATACGGGCTATCAAAAACCAATGAAGGAGTTCTTTGATTACTGCTTTGACCGAATTCCTCAATTTAACAAGGAAACAGCTTTAATTATTGGTGATTCATTAAGCGCGGACATCCAAGGTGGGTACAATGCGGGAATCGATACTTGCTGGATCAATCCACTAAAGAGGGATAATAACATAGATGTGCAGCCAACATATGAAATCGCAAAATTAGAAGAGCTTCTGCTTCTTTTAGGCTTTAGCCAAGAACCCTCGTGACTTCAGTCGTGGGTTGTTGACAGAGAGAAAGACAATCGAACCATTAATGGAACGATTGTTTTTTATTATCTTTGTCTAATTATCTAAAAATGCCAATACAGGTTATAGAAAGTAGAAAAATGAGGTTTCTGTCAGCAAGTATCATACCAATGCCAGCTTTTTTTAAAACCTTATCAATTTTGTGTTTTTTTCTAATAGAACTTATACATTGTCATCGGAATACTAAAATAAAATGATTTGAGTATAATTCCAGGGAATTCGGAATGTTGGCGTATTTGATTATAAGCAACGCAAGTGATTGGGAATAATAAATAATCAAATAAGATATAAATTTGAAAAGGCTTTAGTAGAAACCAATCAGGGGAATTCCTCCATTTTTCAGGAGTAACAATGCTATCCACAAAACTGGATAAATATCCTTTCTAAAGATAACTGGTAAAAGTCCAATTCCCAAAAAGAAAAGGAATCTTAATATTTTCCGTTCCACTTTCATCACCTGTCTAATTAGCAATATTTCCGTCCTTATGGTAGGGATAGTTTTTTAATAGTTTATCCAAAGGGAGAGAAAAGAAAATATGAAAGAGGCTGGGACAAAACAAAATAGCCAACCTGTAAAGACGAACCATCCTTAATTTAGCTCTTAAATAAAGGCTACTTTTTCATGCTAGTTATTTATGATTTTAAATATAGTCAGTGTAAAAACTAATTCGTTATTAAAGATTGTTTTTCTATAAACTATTATGGAAATAGAAAAAATTAATTAATTGGAAAAACGGAGCAGCCTGAATACACGTAGACAAAGTCCGAGACCCTGCAGGAGCGTGAGCGACGAAGCGGCTCGGCGCTCGCCCCATGGAAAGCAAAGTGTATTCAGGCTGCGGATAATAACACCATCTTTACTGAAACAGCCTTTTATAAACCGATATAAACCCGAACAATCATATGGAACTACCGTATAGTTGTTCGGGTTTATCTATGGCTGGAATACTTATGGCCCAGCCTCAAGAAAATCTTCTTTTTTATAATGCGCTTTTCCGTTTAATTAATTCCGATTGAAGCAAAACAGTCTTTGGAATTTTCCGTTGATCTAGAATCTGTTCGAGGAGTAAAGAAACACCTGTTTTGCATAGTTCCGGTATATCAATATGAAAGGTAGTCAAAGGCGGTGATACATACTTCGCAACACTGATATTATTCACGCTTATGATACTAACTCTGTTTGGAATGGATATATTATATTCGTTAAAAGCCTGAAGACTGCCAACTGCAATCGGATCAGAAGCAATAAAGAAGGCTGTTGGCAATTCCTCTTTTAAGTCATCAATTACTTTTTTTGTAACCGTGTAGCCATCATTTACGGAAAAATGTCTTTCGCCAAAAATATACCTTTCATCGTGTATTCCTAAATCCTTCACATACTTCCGAAAAGTTATTTCGCGAATATCCATTTCATCCTCATTTGTATCAGGGTTATGATAGGTTCCACCAATAAATCCGATTTTTTGATGCCCTTTTTCAACGAAATAATCAATTGCTTTTTTAGTTATTCTTACAGTATCTGGCAATACAGCATCATATAGGTCTGGAACGGGATTTGTATCAATGAAAACCCCTTTCTTTGTTTTCTTTCTTAGTTTCTGTATCTCTTCTGTTGAAAATGCGCCAACAGCAATAAAGCCAGAAATATCGTTGGGAATACTTTTTATGCCGTCCCCGTGTTTAAATAAATGCAATTCGATATTATGATTAATCGCATTTTTCTCTAGCTCCAATCGCATTTGTTTAAAATAAACATCCTCTAACTCCTCTTTTTCTGTAATCCAGTATAGGAGTGCTACTTTTTCTATTAATGGTTGAATACTTTTTCTTTCATATCCTAATTCAAGCGCTGTATCTAAAATTTTCTTTTTCGTTTCTGGTGAAATGGAGAGGGTTGAATCATTGTTTAATAATCTTGAAACGGTCGATGGAGAAAAACCTGCTTTTTTTGCAATATCTTTTATGGTGACCATGTAAACCTCCTAAAAGCACTGTTCTACAATACTCTCATTATAAGCCATTTGTTGATAAATTAGTAATGTTTTTTAGTAAATTATTTTCCTTGGGTTTTTTCCTGTTAAGTAAATGTTTAATCCGTTATTTTATATGTTGTTAAATTTATTTGGTATTGAATGATTACTTATTAGATAAAAAATATTACTAAATATATTTACAAAAAAATCGATGTGTAGTATTATTTTTTTAGAAAACGTTTTCAGAACAATATAAAAAGCAAAGGGTGGAAAAAAAGATGAAAAAAAGGCTTACAACATTACTTTTGAGTAGTTCTTTAGCTTTGGCGTTAGCAGGTTGTGGACCATCTGATGATACAAGTAACGATACATCTTCAAAGAAAAATAAAAATGACTATGACCTTCTTGTGTGGGAAGATCAAAGTAAATCTGATGGAATTGCAGATGCAATTAAAAAATTTGAAGAAGAAAATAATGTAAAAATTAAAGTGGAAGAAAAAGCTTATGCCGATCAATTAGAGGATTTGCGATTAGACGGACCTGCGGGTACAGGAGCTGATGTCATTACAATTCCAGCTGATCAGATTGGAACAGCTGTAACAGAAGGCATTTTAAAAGAAATCACAGTGGATGATTCCCTAAAGTCAATGTATACAGAGGCAGCGATGGATTCTCAAATTGTAGATGGCAAAGTGTACGGACTTCCTAAAGCGGTAGAAACAACTATTTTGTATTATAACAAGGATTTAGTTAGTGAAGAACAATTACCTAAAACAACAGAAGAATGGTATGAATTCTCTAAAGGAGTAACGAAGGACGGAAATTATGGACTATTAGCCTTATGGGATCAAATCTATTATGCGAACGGTGTTTTAAGTGGATATGGTGGTTATGTATTCGGGCAGGATAGTGCAGGAGCATATAATTCAGAGGATATCGGTTTAGCGAATGAAGGTGCCATTGAAGGAGCAGGATATATTTCTAAATTTTATAAAGATGGATTATTCCCATCAGGTATTATTGGAGAGCAAGGTATAAATGTTCTTGACTCCCTATTTACAGAAGGGAAAGCAGCAGCTGTTATTTCTGGTCCATGGAATCTAGAACCATATGCAAAAGCAGGCATCAATTATGGAGTAACAGAGCTTCCAATGTTGGCTAATGGAGAGCATATGGGCTCATTTATTGGGGTTAAAAGTTATAACGTAAGCACTTATAGTAAAAACGCAGAATTAGCGGAAGAATTAGTTGAATTCTTAGCAAATGAAGAAAATTCTAAATCGCGTTATGGAATTACGAAAGAAGTACCAGCAGTAAAGGCATTAGCAGAGGATCCAGCTGTAACTGAGAGCGAAAATGCCAAAGCGGTTGCGAATCAATCGCAGTATTCTCAATTAACACCAGGCATAACAGCAATGGATGCAGTTTGGCAGCCAGTTGACTCTGCACTTCAAACGATTGCTACTGGAAAAGCAAAACCAGAAGAAGCTTTATCAACGGCTGTAGAGACAATCAAAGGTTCGATTGCTGCAAATAGTGGAAACTAACTAGGGACAATAAGGGGCAGTATTAAAAAATACTTGTCCCTTTTAATAGGAGAGAGGTGAAGTTTAGGTATGAGCTTCCAAGCAAATCCAGTTGATAAGGATACAAAGTTAGCAAAAAAGGCTGCATTATTATCGATTATTCCGGGATTTGGCCAGTTTTATAATAAGCAGTGGGGTAAGGGGGCATTCTTCCTTGTCTTTTCGGTCGCCTTTATTCTTGTTTTTAAGGATTTATTTAATATGGGATTATGGGGAATTGTTACCCTTGGTGAACAGGTGCCCCGCGATAATTCTATTTTCTTACTTGCAGAAGGTATCATCGCTTTAATTGTTATTCTTTTCGGATTAGCTTTTTACTATTTAAATATAAAAGATGCGTATGCGATTGGAAAGAGGAGAGAAGAAGGCTTTGATATTCCGTCTATAAAAGAGCAGTATCAAGTTCTTTTGGCAGAAGGATATCCATATATCATCACAAGTCCAGCCTTTATTTTACTTGTGTTCTCTGTTATTTTTCCTATTCTATTTTGTTTTGCGCTTGCTTTTACTAATTACGACTTATATCACTCAGCACCAGCTAACTTAGTAGATTGGGTAGGGCTTGCGACATTTAAGAAGATTTTTACAGTAGATATATGGCGCGCTACTTTCTTTGATGTTTTAGGATGGACGTTAATTTGGACATTAATTGCGTCCACGCTTCAAGTAGCAATCGGGATTTTCTTAGCAGTAGTAGTTCATCAAAAGGAATTGCGCTTTAAGAAATTCTTCCGAACAATTTTAGTATTACCATGGGCAGTTCCGGGATTTGTAACAATTTTAGTTTTTGCAGGGATGTTTAATGATAGCTTTGGAGCTATTAATAATTCTATCTTGGCATTCCTAGGAATAGATGCGATTCCTTGGCTGACAAGTCCGAATTGGACGCGACTTGCATTGTTGCTTATTCAAGGATGGTTAGGGTTCCCGTATATATTTATTGTAACGACAGGGGTACTTCAATCCATTTCAGATGATCTTTATGAAGCAGCTACTATCGATGGGGCATCGCCAATTCAAAAGTTTAAAAATATAACATTGCCACTTATTTTATACTCAATGGCCCCGATTATTATTACGCAATACACGTTCAATTTTAATAACTTTAATATTATCTATTTGTTCAATGCTGGAGGACCAGCAGTTCCAGGCTCTACTGCAGGAGGTACAGATATTCTTGTTTCTTGGATATATAAATTGACGATGCAGAACAGTCAATATGCCCTTGCTGCTGCATTAACCATTCTACTAAGTATTTTTGTTATTACCATTGCTCTATGGCAGTTTAGAAGAACGAATTCGTTTAAGGAGGTAAAATAAGATGGCGAAAAAAACAGTCAGTATCCAAAAACAGCGAACTATTCGAATGACGCTAACTTACCTTCTTTTACTCTTTGTATGTGCCATTATCATTTATCCGTTAGTATGGACGATTGGGGCAAGCTTTAATCCAGGTAATAGCTTGGTCAGCACGAGTATTGTCCCTGATAATCCTACTGTTGTTCATTATAAAGATCTCTTTCAACAGGATGGGACACTTTATTATGGAAAATGGTATATGAACTCAATGAAAATTAGTATTCTAACAATGGTATTTTCCATTCTATGTGTATCCTATACGGCATACGCTTTCTCCCGTTTCCGGTTTAGAGGAAGAAAAAATGGTTTAATGCTATTCTTGCTATTACAAATGATTCCACAATTTTCGGCGTTAATTGCAATCTTTGTTTTAGCACAAATGCTTGGATTGATCAATAGTCATTGGCTGTTAATATTTATTTATGTTGGTGGCCAAATCCCGATGAATACGTATTTAATGAAGGGATATATTGATTCTATTCCACTCGACCTTGATGAAAGTGCGAAAATTGATGGAGCTAGCAACACAAGAATCTTTTGGAGAATACTCATGCCTTTATCTAGACCGATGCTTGCAGTAGTTGCCATGAATGGATTCACTGCTCCATTGGGTGATTTTGCCATATCTTCAGTAATATTGAGAAATCCAGAGTATTATACACTTCCGATAGGATTATATAAATTAGTCAGCGACAAAATGGGTGCAAGCTACACCACCTTTGCAGCTGGAGCTATTCTTATAAGTATCCCGGTTGCGATTGTATTTGTAGCTTTACAGAAGCATTTCGTATCTGGATTAACAGCAGGCGGAACAAAAGGATAAATATCGGAGGGCATAAAGATGACAGATAGAACAGTAGCAGATAATCGCTTATTACATGGTGGGGATTACAATCCGGATCAATGGCTTGATTATCCGGAAATTTTGAAAGATGATTTACGACTGATGAAATTAGCCAAAGCAAATACATTTACTTTAGGTGTATTTGCATGGAGTGCGCTTGAACCAACTGAGGGGAAGTTTCAGTTTGACTGGCTTGATGAAAGGATCGATTCCATTCATCAAATGGGCGGAAAAGTAATTTTAGCTACTCCAAGTGGGGCGAGACCTGCTTGGATGTCTAAAAAATATCCAGAGGTATTAAGAACCTCTGAAAACCGTACCAAAATGCTACATGGGGGACGTCATAACCATTGCTTTTCTTCCCCTATTTACCGTGAAAAAGTAGCAATAATCAATAGAAAGCTGGCAGAGCGCTATGGAAATCATCCTGCGCTATTAATGTGGCATATTTCCAATGAATATAGTGGTGATTGCCATTGTGAGCTTTGTCAAGATAACTTTCGTAAGTGGTTGAAAACAAAGTATGAATCGTTAGATAAACTAAATCATGCTTGGTGGGGCCCTTTTTGGAGCCATACTATTACAGACTGGTCAGAAATTGAATCACCGTCTTCCATTGGAGAAAGCATGGTTCATGGATTGAATTTAGATTGGAAACGTTTTGTTACTGATCAAACAATTGATTTTTACAAGCATGAAATTGTGCCATTAAGAGAAATTTCACCAACTATCCCAATTACAACAAACTTTATGGCAGACACACACGATTTAATCCCATTTCAAAGTTTGAATTACAGTGAGTTTGCGAAGTATGTAGATATTGTCAGCTGGGATTGCTATCCAGCATGGCATAATGATTGGGAAGAAACGAAGGACTTAGCTTCAAAGGTTGGTTTTATCAATGATTTGTATCGCTCTTTAAAACAACAGCCATTTCTCATTATGGAATGTACACCAAGTGGCGTAAACTGGCATGATGTAAATAAAACGAAAAGACCAGGTATGCATTTACTTTCCTCCATGCAATTTGTCGCTCATGGCTCAGATAGTGTTCTGTATTTCCAATGGAGAAAATCAAGAGGCTCATCAGAGAAATTTCATGGTGCGGTAGTGGATCATGACAATAGTGAAAGCAATCGCGTTTTTCAAGATGTTTCATCAGTTGGAGAAGCACTAGAGAAGATAGGGGAGGTACAGGGCACGCAGAAACAAGCGAAAGTGGCCATTGTTTATGATTGGGAAAATAACTGGGCCTTAAATGATGCACAAGGATTCTCCAATGCAACCAAGCAATATCCGCAAACGCTCCAAAAGCATTATCATAGTTTCTGGAAGAAGGATGTTAGTGTAGACATTGTTACGCTAAACCAAGAGCTTACTTCCTATGATTTGGTGATTGCACCAATGCTATATATGATGTCTAATGAAACCATTTCTAAGTTAGAAAACTATGTTGCAAATGGCGGAACGCTTGTAAGTTCTTATATTAGTGGGCTTGTTAATGAGACGGACCTCGCATATTTGTCAGGCTGGCCAACGTCATTAAAACGTATATTTGGGATGGGAGTAAATGAAACAGATACACTTTATCCAAAAGATCGAAATGGGCTTACTTATAACGGAAAGCAATATGAAATAAAGGATTACTGTACTATTTTAGAAAATGAAGAAGCTGAAGTGTTAGGCACTTATATGGAAGACTTTTATCAAGGAACTCCTGCTGTTGTAAAAAATAGCTATGGGAATGGAAAAGCTTATTTTATAGGTGCTAGAACGGAACAAGCATTTTTAGATGATTTTTATGAGGATATCCAAAAAGAAATAAATCTTCAAGTGGAAAACAAAATTGTCCATGAAGATGGTGTATCGGTCCAAAGAAGGGAATCAGATGAGCATTGCTATTTATTTGTCATGAATTTTACAGAACAACAGCAATTGATTACGGTAAAAGAGCCTTTATTTGATCTGCTTACAGAGGAAACAAAGCAGGAAAAAGTAGAACTTTTACCTTATGAAGTAATGGTATTGAGAAAAGAAAAGTAATTAGCGAGAACAAAAAGACGACAGGGGAGATGCTGTCGTCTTATTTGTATGGTTTAGGTAGTAACCATAGCACCGCCATTTACATGAATCGTTTGCCCCGTCATAAAAGAGCCATCATCAGAGGCAAGCAGTACGTATACTGGGGCAATTTCGTATGGCTGGCCAGCACGTTTCATCGGCACATCCGAACCTAACGTAGCAATACTTTCAGCTGGTTGCGATGAAGGCTGGATGGGTGTCCAGAATGGGCCAGGTGCGACAGCGTTCACTCGGATTCCTTTACTGACAAGGCTGTTAGCTAGTGCTCGTGTATAACTAACAATGGCCCCTTTTGTTGTTGTATAATCAATCAATTGGCTTACGCCGATATAGGCAACGAGTGATGTTGTATTAACAATACTAGCTCCTTTTTTTAAATGAGGTAAGGTTGCCTTTGTTAAGTGAAAATAAGCGTGGATGTTGACATCAAATGTTAATTCCCATTGTTCATCTGATATCGCTGTTAAGTCATCCTGGAAAAATTGAACAGCTGCATTATTAACCAAAATATCAATTCCCCCAAATGTTTCTAGCGTTTTTTGGACAATGAATTCACAATGTTCTTTTCTTCTCAGATCTCCTGGAATAAGTAAGCAAGAGCTTCCATAATGCTCGATTGCCTGTTTGGTTGTTTTGGCATCTGTATGCTCATCGTAATAGGCAATAATAATCTTTGCTCCTTCCTTCGCAAATGCCACTGCAACAGCTCTGCCGATTCCACTATCTCCACCAGTGATAATGGCGGTTCGTCCTTTTAATTTTCCGGTTCCGATATATTTAGGATTATCAAAAATGGGCTGGGGATCCATCAAGTATTCAGAACCAGGCTGCCTTGATTGGTGTTGAGGCGGAAAAGTCCATTCAATTTCTTCACATTTTGTTTCAGTTCCATAATACTTCTTATTCGTCACAGAATTAACCTCCATGTGCTTTTTTAGGCTACTTAGTAAACCTTGGCTTTAATATGGGTAAGGTGGGGAGGAAAGGTCGAGATAAGGATGGGTTGTAGGTGAAGGCTGCGTGGAATGATAAGGCTGGTTCGTTATTCCTCCGTTTTGATCACACCCTGGTGGTGGCCCAAGAATAGTAGATTGATTAATTGGTGTTATTGCATTTGCATAGGCTGATTCATTTACACAATAAGCTCTGTTAGCAATCTCTTTCGGTAAAAAACGTAAAAAATCGGAACCAAACACAATATCCGGTTTCGGTTGATCAAAGATAGTAAGGAAATGCGTATTGTTTCGCAATGCTACTATCCAGTGGAACCAACCTTTTGGAAATTGGGATGCTTGCCCGGGCTTCAGATGGTAAGTCATAATGCTCTGAGTAAAGGGATTGAAGACAGACGTCATAGCTTCCCCACTAATGACAAAAACAAGTTCATTCACATTTGTGTGCCAGTGCGGCTGAACAATGATTCCCTGATTTAGATGTACATTGAATAATCCAGTATGTATAGCCGGCATTTGATCAGAAAATAACTGCGTAATGTAATTATAAGGATCTCTTCTATAATTAACAGACTGGGTTGAATCACCAAAGAGCTGAAAGGAAGGAGAAGCTGGGTTAACAGACATGACATAGCCTCCTATTTTTAAAATGAAAATTTAACATGGATTACTAGCTTAAATATATACAAATCTAGGTTGGCCTATGAGTGGAAAATTAGTTTGTTTTGTACGGAGGCGAGTTTGAGTAGTAAAGTTGGGTAAAAAGTGTGGAGAAATGTAGTGGCAGGAAGAAAAATGGAGTGGAAATAAGAAGAGGAGTGAATGGGTAATTGAAAAATCAGCCGAAGCTACCAGTATATGATCCAAACTTCGGATATATAATCAAACCCACCACCCCACAAAAAAAAACACCACCCAATCAAAAATGATTAAGTGGTGCCATCTATTTATCTATCTATCAATCATGGAAATTAGTACCATCCGTTACTTCTTGTACAATCCCTGCACGAATAACGAAATCGCCAAAGTGTTCATTTTCTATACGTTCTTTTGCGTAACGAGGGAGCAATACACGAAGCTCAGAAAGGATTTCTTCCTCGCCAACATTTTCACGATATAATTTACTTAAACGGCTTCCGTTAAAGGCAGCGCCTAAGTACATATTGTATTTTCCAGGACCTTTCCCAATAAAACCAATTTCACCTAAAGCATGGCGAGCACAGCCATTAGGACATCCAGTCATACGAATGGTAATCTCTTCTTCACGCAACCCGTTTTCATCGACAATTTCCTCAATTTTATCAATTAAGACTGGTAAATATCTTTCTGCTTCTGCCATCGCTAAACCACATGTTGGAAGAGAGACACAAGCGATTGAATTACGGCGCAGTGCGGAGAAGCGTTTGCCATCCATGATGC
This sequence comes from Niallia tiangongensis, assembly GCF_044704065.1. Classification (NCBI taxonomy): domain Bacteria; kingdom Bacillati; phylum Bacillota; class Bacilli; order Caryophanales; family Bacillaceae; genus Niallia; species Niallia tiangongensis. The sequence goes on from NZ_CP162613.1 coordinate 290,589, forward strand.
CGTATTGCTCAATTAAATTAGTAATATGCTTTTTATTGCGGCTTGACACATTCGCAATGACTAAATTTTGATTGGCTGTTAATCGGAAATCGCCAGTATGTACTTTAGCAATTTCGCGTAACCCGGTCATTAAAGGATAGTTTTCATAGTCTTTAATACGGCCGCCTTCCACAAATAAAGTGAAGTGCCATTTTCCTTTGATTCCTTTTTCCCAGCCATAGCGGTCTCCGTTATGATTGAAGTGGAATTCTCTCGCTTCTTGCAGCTTCCAGCCTAAACGATTCTCTAATTCTTCAACAACATTCTCTAAGCCGAGGCGATCTACGGTATATTTGAAACGTGCATTTTTACGAACAGAGCGATTTCCGTAATCACGTTGAATGGTAATTACTTTTTCAGCTAGCTCTAAAATTTGTTCTGGTGTACAGAAACCAATTACTTTTGCTAGCTGAGGATAAGTTGCTTTATCTCCATGAGTCATCCCCATTCCGCCGCCGATTGCCACATTGAATCCAACCAATTTTTCATTTTCCGTAATAGCGATAAGCCCAAGATCTTGGGAAAATACATCAATATCATTGGAAGGAGGTACCGCAATTCCAATTTTAAATTTTCTAGGTAAATAAAGTTTTCCATACATTGGCTCTACTTCCGTTTCCTCCACACTTGGAGAGAAGGCCACTTTTTCCTGATCTAACCAAAGCTCATGATAGGCTTGTGTACGAGGTAATAAATGGTCGCTTAACTTTTGGGACCATTCATAAACCTCTCCATGGAGCTCGGACTGATATGGGTTCGGGTTACACATAACATTACGGTTTACGTCTCCACAAGCTGCAATCGTATCTAGTAAGGATTGATGGATATCTTGAATAGTTTGTTTCATATTCCATTTTAAAATGCCGTGCATTTGGAAAGCTTGGCGCGTAGTTAATTTTAAGGTGTTATTTCCATATTTCTGTGCCAAATCATCCATTGTCAGCCATTGATCAGGAGTCGCCACTCCACCAGGAGTTCGAACGCGGAGCATAAATTGATAGGCGGGCTCCAATTTTTGTTTTGCTCGCTCATTTCGAATATCGCGATCATCCTGTAAATAACTTCCGTGAAATTTCATCAAACGGTTATCATCTTCTGAAATACCTGAGCTTAATTCTTCTTCCATCGATTCTTTCAAAGTGCCACGTAAATAGTTACTTTCTTCTTTAATTCGTTCCACATCACTAGGTGGTCCATCTGGAGCTTTCAATACTTGTTTCGCCATTTTAGTAAACTCCTTTCCTGCAAAAATTAATTAATAAACATCACGTTGATAACGTTTGTTTTGATTCATCGCTGCTACATATTCCTCTGCTTGTTCTAATGACATTTGGCCTTCTTTTTGAATAATAGTAAGAAGTGTTTGATGCACATCATGTGCCATATGCTTTTCATCTCCACAAATATAGAGAACCGCTCCTTCTTCTAGCCAGTCGAATAGTTCTTTACTATGTTCAAGCATACGATGCTGCACATAGACCTTTTCTGCAGTATCTCGAGAAAAAGCAATATTCATCTTTGTTAATACGCCATCTTTAAGCCAATTTTGCCATTCTGTTTGATAAAGAAAATCTGTCACAAAATGCTGGTCTCCAAAGAAGAGCCATGATTTTCCTTTTGCGCCGATTTCTTCTCTTTCTTGTAAGAACGAACGGAATGGTGCAACCCCTGTTCCTGGACCAACCATAATAATAGGTGTGTCTGGATTGGCAGGAAGCTTGAAATTTTCATTGTTTTGTACATAAATTGGTAGTTTGTCACCAGGTTGAATACGTTCAGCAATTTGAACGGAGCAAACACCATTGCGGTCTCGACCGTTTGCATGATAACGAACTGCACCAATGGTTAAATGTACTTCATCCGGATTTGCTTGGTAACTGCTAGCGATCGAATAAAGACGTGTCGGCAGTTTGCGAAGCAAGGATACAAATGTTTGTGCCTCTATTTTTAACGGTCCAAAATCTTGGATAAGGTCTAATAAGTCACGACCATTCATATATGCTTTTAATTTATCCTCGTTCCCTTTAGCTAGCAGTTCATCTAGAGATGGATTTGATGCTATTTCGGAAAACTTTTGCAATAGTGGCTTTGTTAAAACAGTAATTTCATAGTATGTTAATAAAGCTTCACGAAAAGCAAGAACTTCTCCTTGTTTGTTTATTGTTACACTCTCTGTTGGAGAGAAACCTAATTCTTTTATTAAAAGCTCTACTAGCTCTGGATCGTTATTCGGGAATATTCCTAGGCTGTCACCTGGTTCAAAGGTAATTCCAGCATCCTCAATAGAAAGCTCTACATGCAAGGTCTCTTTATTTGAACCACGACCATTTAGCTTGATAATGTCTAATACTTCAGCATAATAAGGATTACTGCGAGAATAGCCAGAATCTTGAATGGAAAGTGGTGTCGAGCTTATTGCATTAGAGACTGTTGATTCTAATTGGAGATTTAACCCACTAACCACACCTTCAAACCATTCACTTGCTGGTTCATCAAAATCGAGATCACAATCCACACGTGGGTATAGTCTTGTTCCGCCTAACTCTTCTAAACGCTCATCAAATTGCTTTCCTGTTTCACAAAAGAATTCATACGAACTATCGCCGAGCGCCAAAACAGAGTAATGGAAATCCTCTAACTTCGGTGCTCTTTTGCCAAGCAGGAATTCATGGAAAGCTATTGCTGTATCTGGTGGGTCACCCTCGCCATGTGTACTTACAATAATAAGAAGATTTTGTATCTTCTTGAGATTATTGGGCTTAAAGTCACTCATTGATTGCACAGTAACATTAAATCCTAATTCTTTTAAGCGGTTGCCGTGATTTTTGGCAAGGTTTTGGGTATTACCAGTTTGAGATCCAAAAAGAATCGTAATGTCTTTTGTAATTGGATTTGCTGCTTTTTTTTCAGCTATTTCAGTAGTTAAGCTAGGTTCTCCTGCTGTTGTGACTGCCGTCGCGGAAGCAGATAAATAGCCACTTAGCCAAATTTTTTGTGATTCTGTTAAATTTGGTAAAAGGCGGTTTAATAATTCTGTTTGTTCTTGATTAAACGGACTGTTTATTACTTGAAGCTGCAACACTTTCACCTCACAAGGATAATAACATTTCATGTCGAAGTTTGATTAGTAAGATAATTCTAGAGATTCATTTTATAATGAAAAAGGAGGATTGTCACTGTATTTTTATTAATCCCATCAGACAAATCGGATTAGAAAAACAAAAGTGCCTGTTTCTTTTTGGAACAAGCTGGGGGATGATGTTTTTCTAAAAGATTTTTCACTTTTTCTATTAACCTGCACGCAGGCGTCTACGTATAATCTGGCTGTTTCGTATGTTTAAGCTTTTTTTATTGAAAAATTAAAAACCAGCCTTTTACAAAGATAATCTAATAGTGGATTAACAAACTTGTGACTGAAAGTTGGATAGGCGCCAAGACAGTTATACAAGCCAAACAAAGGAAAAACGCCTAAACCATCCTCATATTACACGTATATTAATTGTACTTTACTGCAAATAAAAGAATTAGTAAAATACATATTAATTATTGTAACTATTAGGATTATTAATAGCTGAACCACTATAGCTCTTTGTTACTTATCAGGAAGGAAAATTCATTGAGAAGAAGTAACAAAAGAATCCATTAAACAAATAAAGGCTAATCGTAGGAGGAGAAAACCATGCAGTACGATGCATTAAAAACATTTGTGACGCTTGTGGAAGTGAAAAATTTTACAAAGACAGCAGAAATGCTACTTATGTCTCAGCCAAGTGTTAGTTTACATATAAAAAATCTCGAAAAAGAATTTCAAACAAAATTACTGGAACGGTCGCCGAAGTATTTAAAGGTAACGCCAACAGGACAAATGTTATATGACTGTGCGGTTCAGATGATTCGCCTCTATGAACAGACAAGACAGCATATTATGGAGCACCATCATGCAATCAAAGGGGAGTTGAAAATAGGGGCAAGCTTTACGATTGGCGAATATATTCTCCCATTCTTATTACTTGATTTGCAAAAGCAGCATCCAGAATTGCAAATACAAGCTACGATTGGAAATACAGAAGAAATTGTTCAAGCAGTTAGATTATATGAAGTAGATATTGGCTTAATTGAAGGCCAGACAAATGATAAGGAATTGGACGTTATTCCCTTTATGGAGGATGAGTTATTTATTGTTTCATCTGTTCACCATCCGTTGGCTAATCGAGAAGAAGTTTCGATTTCAGAACTTCATGATCAAGCTTGGATAACAAGAGAGGTTGGCTCTGGGACAAGGGAATATTTAAATCATGTTATCCGTTCCAATGGCTTAAGAGCAGAATCATTTCTTACGATCAGTAGTAATCAAGGTATTAAAGAAACACTTATTAATGGAAAAGGTCTTTCTCTTTTATCTAAAAGTGTGATTGAAAGAGATGTAAAAAGCGGGAACCTATCTGTTATTCCGGTAGTAAACACTCGATTTACAAGAAGACTGTCCTATTTATTTGCTCCTATTATGAAGGAGAAACAAAATGTTCTTACATTTATTGATACGCTTAAAAAGACTTTTCCTTATTCAGAAAAATAATAGGCTATAGGCGAGATGCATAACTACAAGTAATTAGCATCATCCTAAGAAAAAAAGCAGAATAATCCTTCTATATACATAGAAAAATAGCTGGTTTTTGTAGTATGATAACAAAGGAATTTTATTAATAGAAGGAAAAGCGAAGCAGCAGCTTTTTCTAGAATAAGGAGAACTACTTGCCTATGAAGAAAAGAAACAAAACAACTCGCTTGGTTCTACTAGGGCTACTTACCGCAATTATTATTATTCAAACTTTTGTTCCACTATTAGGATATATTCCGATTGGCCCACTCAGTTTAACTATTATTCAGGTTACGGTAATTATAGCCGCTATTGTATTAGGGACATTAGATGGTGCGATAATAGGGGGAGTCTGGGGATTAATAACCTTCATTCGCGCTTTCATCTATCCAACAAGCATTCTAGCTCCGATTATTTTTACCAATCCATTAATATCTGTTTTTCCAAGAATAATGATTGGAGTAGTGGCAGGACTTTTATTCTATAAGGTATTGAAGGGTAGAATGAATGAGACGCTAGCAATGAGCATTTCTGGTGTTGTCGGATCTTTAACTAATACGATTCTTGTTATGGGCTTTGTCTATTTATTTGTGCGAGAGCCGTATGCAAATGCAATTGGAGTAAATGTAGAGGATTTGCTTCCAGCAATATTAGCTATAGTAGGAACAAATGGAATTCCAGAAGCAATATTTTCTGGTATCATTACACCGATTATTGCAAAGCCGTTACTAAAAATAAGAAAAAGATAAGGTATCGAAAAATAGCGGATTGCTAATCGGCTATTTTTTTTTGAAAAAAAGGAATTATTTTTAATATTGGTCCATGCACAAAGTGAAATAATTTTTATATACATAAAGAAGGAGTATTCCTCCTAAAAAGGTGGGGAATAAACTTGTAATTCCGACTAAACAACTAGAAAAACTTATTGACAATAATAGCAATTATGATAAAATTTAGAAAATAACGATGCTTATCAAGAGAGACTGAGGGAATTGGCCCAAAGATGTCCGGCAACCTACTAAAACGCAAGGTGCTAAATCCAACAAAATGGATTGCCATTTTGAAAGATAAGGTAAGGAATAATTACCTGATATCTTTCCAAATGGAAGGATTTTTTTATCTTTAAGGCGTTTCGTTTACGGAACATAAATATTTTTATAAAGTCATCTGGAAAGCGTTTATGTGATTCTAGAAATATCTAGCATGCGCTATTTATGGATTTACAAAAGGTTCACCTTTTTTAAGGAGGGATTTGTTGGTGGGGGAAACAAATCAGCTGGACAAAGTGAAAGCTCAATTAGAAGAAATTCTTCGAACAATGAAATATGGATCTGTCACTTTAGTGGTGCAAGATGGAAGAATCATCCAAATTGAGAAAAATGAAAAAATACGCTTAGGAAAATAACAGGAAGCATCCAGTAAGGAGCATTCTGATAATGGCGGATTATAAAGAAGCTGACTAGATAAACTAGAGGCAACTTTAACTAAGGAAGTGGGTTAAAGCTGCCTTTTTATATAAAATGGCATATAATCTACATTCCATTATGGTATTGGAGGTTTGTTTATGAGTGAGTTATTAACCTATGAAACAATTGATACGTATCCTCCTGTTGACTTTTCTAGTGAAACGGAGACAAAGGGAGCTTTAGAGGTTTTAAAGTGGGCCTATGATACGTACAAAGATGATATTGTCTATGCTTGTAGCTTTGGAATTGAAGGAATTGTGCTAATCGATTTAATCTCGAAAATAAAAAAAGATGCTCATATTGTCTTTTTAGACACAGATGTACATTTTGATGAAACCTATGAATTAATAGAAAAAGTGAAAAAGCGGTATCCAGATTTGCAAATAGAAATGAAAAAACCAGCTATTACATTGGAAGAACAAGCTGCTCAATATGGAGAGGAGCTTTGGTTATCCAATCCAAATAAATGCTGTGAAATTCGGAAGGTTATTCCTTTAAATGAAGTGCTATCTGAGCCGATTGCTTGGATATCTGGACTTAGAAGAGAACAATCCGAAACAAGAAAAAACACACAATACCTTAATAAGGATAATAAATTTAAGTCGATTAAAGTTTGTCCACTTATTCATTGGACATGGAAGGATGTTTGGAGATACGCCCATAAGAATTCGTTAGATTACAATATTCTTCATGATAAAGGCTATCCTAGCATTGGCTGTAGAACATGTACACAGCCAGCCATTAATATGGATGATTTACGTTCTGGAAGATGGACAGGAAAAGGAAAAACAGAATGCGGGTTACACTTACAATAATGAGTAGAGGTACAGGGGTATGATCGTTATTTTAGCAGGTATTATGTCATTGTTTTTTGCAATGAACATTGGCGCTAGTGGTGCAGCAGCAAGTCTTGGTGTTGCATATGGATCAGGCGCTATTCCCAAAAAGAGAGTAGCTTTGCTTATATGTGCAGTTGCAATCTTTTTAGGGGCAGTTATTGGAGGAAGTGAAGTAGTAAAAACAGTTGGAGAAGGGTTAATTCCAAGTAATATCCTTGATGCCAAAATCGTCTTAATCATTTTATCTTCCGCTGCGCTCTCCTTATTTATTGCTAATATAATGGGGATTCCCCTATCAACAAGTGAAATTACAGTTGGTAGTGTAGTAGGAGTAGGTGTAGCTTTTAAAAGCTTATATATTGCGAATATATTGTGGATTGTCTTCTTTTGGATTCTTGTTCCAATCGTTTCTTTTTTAATTGCTTTAGGAGCTGGGAAATATATAAGAAAGCTAGAAAGTCAAAATGAATGGATTCGAAATCCAGGCAATGAAAAATATTTATCTATTTTTGTCATTATTGTTGGATGCTTTGAAGCTTTCTCTGCAGGGATGAACAATGTCGCAAACTCTATTGGACCATTAGTAGGTGCTGACATGATATCTATGCAGACGGGAGTAATTGTTGGTGGGTTTTTTATTGCAATTGGAGCCTTTTTGTTAGGCGGAAGAGTACTGCAGACGAATGGAAAGAAAATTGTCCAATTTAGCAAGCTTGAGGGAGGACTAATTTCAGGAACAGGTGCAACATTAGTAATGATTGCTTCTATATTCGGAATGCCAGTGCCGTTAACACAGGTTACAAGTTCTGCAATTATAGGAATAGGTGTATCGAAGAATGGATTTGGAATGTTGAAAAAGAAATTGGTGCTCAGAATATTTAAGGTATGGATTGTTTCGCCAGTCTTATCATTAGTTATTTCTTATAGTCTAGTTCAATTATTTATAGAAGCAGATATCTATAATGTGCTTATTATTCTCAGTGTATGTATTGCTACACTTGGAATTATAAGCTTAATGAAAACCATTCGAGAAGATAACAGCACCATTTATGAAGACGGCGGCGGGATTTAATATTACGAACTCCGTAATAGCAAAAATGTCTTATTAAAGGTTTACTCTCGATAATCAAATATGATTATTTTTACTATAAACAGCAAAAAAAGAAAGGTGTGCTAAAAAATGTCATTGAGTCAACCACATGGTGGAAAATTAATTAATTTATACGATCCTAAATTTGATGTATCTGAACTAAAGGTAGAACTAGAAATTGACACTATTGCACTTAGTGATCTGGAGCTGATTGGAAACGGAGCATATAGCCCGCTAACAGGATTTCTATCACAAAAAGATTATGAAACAGTTGTAGAAAATATGCACTTATCTACTGGAGAAGTGTGGAGTATTCCTATTACATTACCTATTTCAAAGGAACAATCAGAAACGATTGAACTTCACGATACAGTAAAACTAGTACATCAAGGAGAAGTCTATGGTGTACTTACAGTAGAGGACATTTACATTCCAGACAAAGATAAAGAGGCAGTGTCTGTTTATCGTACAGATGATTTAGCACATCCTGGTGTGAAGAAAATGTTTGACCGAGGAAATATTTATCTAGGCGGACCAATTAAACTAGTAAAGAAAGTAGAAAAAACAGATTTTAGTAGTTTTTACTTGGAACCAGCAGAAACAAGAGCAGTGTTTGCGGAAAAGGGTTGGAAAACAGTAGTAGGATTCCAAACAAGAAATCCAGTTCATCGTGCCCATGAATATATCCAAAAATCAGCGCTTGAAATTGTTGATGGTCTATTTTTAAACCCATTGGTAGGAGAAACAAAGTCTGATGATATTCCAGCAGATGTTCGTATGGAAAGCTACCAAGTGCTATTGAAAAATTACTATCCAGAAGATCGGGTTTTTCTAGCTGTATTCCCAGCTGCAATGCGCTATGCAGGCCCAAGAGAAGCGATATTCCATGCGATGGTAAGAAAAAATTATGGCTGTACTCATTTTATCGTAGGTCGTGATCATGCTGGAGTTGGAAGTTACTATGGAACCTATGATGCACAAAAAATCTTTGATCAATTTACCCAAGATGAGCTAGGCATTAATCTTTTATTCTTTGAACATAGTTTCTATTGTAAGAAATGTGAAAACATGGCTTCTACAAAGACTTGCCCACACGGCAGCGAGCATCATGAGATTTTATCTGGCACAAAGGTTCGTGAGCTTTTAAGAAATGGAGAAATTCCACCAAGTACATTTAGCCGTAAAGAAGTAGTGGAAGTGTTAATCAAAGGATTACAAAAACAAGAAATCCATTCTTAAAGGAGCGAGAAGTTTTGAGCCAAAGTACAAATATCACATGGCATGATCATGCTGTAACAAAAAAGGATAGAAGAGAAAAGAATAAGCATCATAGCTATGTCCTATGGTTTACAGGGTTATCTGGCTCTGGAAAATCAACGGTTGCAAATGCTGTCGCCAAAAAATTATTTGACGATCAGACAAATAGCTATGTCCTAGATGGAGATAATATTCGTTTCGGAATTAATAAAGACTTAGGATTTTCTGATGAGGATCGAAAAGAAAACATCAGAAGAATTGGTGAAGTAAGTAAACTTTTTGTAGATAGTGGGCATGTAGTACTAACTGCCTTTATTTCTCCATTTCGAGAAGATCGTGATAGGGTAAGAGCTTTATTAGAAGAAAACGAGTTTATTGAAGTATATATAAAGTGTTCCATAGAGGCTTGTGAAGCAAGGGATCCGAAAGGCTTGTACGAGAAGGCAAGAAAAGGGATCATTAAAGATTTTACGGGGATTAGTTCCCCATATGAGGAGCCGCTCCATCCAGAAATAGTAGTGGACACAGAAAAATATTCTATTGATGAGTGTGTGGAACAAATCGTACAATATTTAAAAGAAAAAGAATATTACATCTCTTAATGTAGGGAAAAGGAGAAACCTGGGCGTGGTCTGTGGAATTACTATCCGTTCATCGGTATTTCCTTTCCCCTCTTTTAATTAACCTAAGAGAAACAACGAGAAGGGTGGATAAAATGGGGAAAGTATATCTAGTTGGTGCAGGACCAGGAGATCCAGATTTAATAACGGTAAAAGGACTAAAATGTATCAAAAATGCAGATGTTATCTTATACGATCGCTTAGTAAATCGTGAGTTATTAGAATACGCCAAGCCCAAGGCCGAATTGATTTATTGTGGCAAGCTTCCCCATCACCACGCCATGAAGCAGGAACTGATCAATCAAACGCTAGTTAAGCATGCCAAAAAAGGAAAGACAGTGACAAGGCTAAAGGGTGGTGATCCATTTGTATTTGGAAGGGGAGGAGAAGAAGCGGAAGAATTAGCAAAAAATCAGATTCCCTTTGAAATTGTGCCAGGAATTACAGCAGGCATTGCTGCCCCAAGCTATGCTGGTATCCCGGTGACGCACCGTGATTATGGATCCTCCTTTGCCTTTGTAACCGGGCATATGAAAAATGGGGAGGAAGACCATATTAAATGGGAAGCACTTTCGCAAATTGATACCCTTGCTATCTATATGGGAGTAAAAAATCTTCCATATATTCAGTCGAAGCTGCTCTCTTTTGGAAAAAATAGCACTACCCCAGTTGCCTTAATAAATTGGGGAACAACTTTTAATCAAAAGACGATTATAACGGATTTACAGCATGTGATAGAAGATGCGAAAAAAGGAAAAATTGAAAATCCATGTATGATTGTAATTGGAGAGGTAGTAAAAATGCGAGAGAAAATCCAATGGTTTGAAGAAAGCTTTGGAGAAACCATGCCAAAAGAGGTGGTTTTATAATGGAAGCAGTATTATTCATCTGTCATGGAAGCAGGGTGAAGGAAGCCAGCGCACAGGCTATCTCCTTTGTGAAGAAGTGCATGGAGAGCAATGGATTTAAAGGGATACAAGAATATTCCTTTTTAGAATTGTCGGATCCTTCCATAGAAGAGGGGTTTCGAAATTGTATAGAAAAAGGTGCCACTATTGTTCATATCATACCTGTTTTGCTTCTCACGGCAGCTCATGCTAAAAAAGATATTCCGGAAGTATTAGAAAAGCTTTCGACAGAATATCCCCATGTTCAAATAAAATATGGCAAACCAATTGGTGTTCATCCTCAAATGGTTGATATTGTTGCAGATAAAATTAAAAGTACATCACTATATAAGAAAACAAAGGAGAAAGTACTTGTTATTCTTGTTGGACGTGGCAGCAGTGATCCAGATGTAAAACGGGATCTTTGCAAAATCGCTTCCCTAATCGAAAAGCAAGTAGACAGAATTGTTGTACAGGATTGCTATTTAACTGCTGCACAGCCTAGCTTTGAAGAAGCGCTTCAAATGGCAGAGCTGTCTATCTATCGCCATGTATTAGTAATTCCATATCTTCTGTTTACCGGAATTTTAATGAAGTCGATGGAAAAAACAATAAATAAAATAAAAAGTAGCGATAAAGAATACGACCTCGCTCCTTATCTAGGCTATGATCCATTAATAGCAGGGATATTAAAAGAGAGAATAGATGAAATGATGGTAGGTAATGAATATGCTCTCATTACTAGTTGATATAAAAGATAAACATTGTGTGGTAGTTGGTGGCGGCAAGATTGCCTATCGAAAGGTAATGATGCTTTTAGAGGAAGAAGCGAATGTAACAGTAATCAGTCCTAAAGCATGCACCGAAATAGAAGAACTTTCAAAGGATGAGAAAATAAAGCTGATTCGAAGAAAAGCAGCTGAAGAAGATTTTTCCCATGCTTTTCTAACCGTTGCTGCAACCAATGATCTGCAAGAAAATCGTCGTATCACGCAAAGGCTTAAATCAATTAGCTTAGTAAATGATGCTTCTGCCTATGAAAAGGGAAATTGTCAAATCCCAGCTAGCTTTAAAAAAGGACGGCTACATTTAAGTGTTTCTACGAATGGAGCAAGTCCAAAACTGGCTAAGAGGATGAAAGAAGAATGGCAGCAGACATATGACGATAACTATATTGCGTATATGGACTTTTTATACGAAGTTCGAAACCTTTTAAAGCAAAAATCACTTCCTTCTGAAGTATCCCATGCTATCTTAGATGAAATATTAGATAATGCCTATAAAGATTCAGGTGAATTACGACATATTTATTATGAAAAGCTCTTAAACCTCTAAAACAAATGAAATGGTTTAGGGGCTTTTATGTATGCTTCCTTTTGGACTGCAGTTATAATGTTTGAACTACTATCCCCTTACTAGGAAGTAGACTTTACTTCGCTCCTAACATTTGTTTGTTCTCATATTGGCTTCAAGTTTCATCCAATTATCATATTGTATCCTTGTCATGTTTAACATATAATTTTTGTATAATGGTATTATTTTCATAACTTTTAAATAAATCGCAACCAGTTTAAACATGCCTTTCCTTTTAAATTGGTAGATTGATAGGAGGATACATGAGATTTAGTACAAAGCTTTATTTTGGTTTAGGAATTATCTTTGTTTTAATTACCATCCTAATTATTGTACTTATGGGTATGCTTCGGCAGCAAAATGACAACATGCATGTACTTGTTAATGACAAAACAGAAAGAATAAATGCTGCTTATATTTTAAAAAATGAAATTAATAACTTAAGTAGAGAGATCTATGAATTGTCCTCGCAATCTTCTAAAGATTTAAATGGTATAACAATTAGTCATATGGAAGAAACACGAAAGGAAATAAATAAAGCGTATAATTTCTTAACGGATAAAGACAAAAGAGAAGAAACGCAGGAATTATTATTACAGTTTTCGACAATTTATGATGCCTTTGAAGAAAAGGGTCAGCAAATAGTGGAAGCAGAAGACAAAAAAATGGATTCGAATTTTTGGACCAGAGAAAATGATGAAAAAAATAGTCTATTAAAAATTGCTAGCTCCCTTTATTCTATACAGCTAAAAGAAATGCAAGATAATCTAGTAAGTTCAAAGAAAACCTACGATATTGTTGTATTGATGACATATATTTATATAATTGTCGGAGTTGTCTGCAGCATTGCCATTGCCCTTTATTTAATAAGAGGATTAACAAGAAACTTAAATAAAGTTACTACTGTCATGTCTGGTGTCTCTTATAAAAAGGGAATAAAATTTCCCCGACTAGAAATTGATTCAAAGGATGAAATAGGAGCAATTGCGCATGCTTTTAATGAAATGGTAACGACTTTGGAAAAGTATTCTCGTGATGAAATGGAAAGCAGGGCAAAAGCAGAAGAAAAAAGCTGGCTTGATTCACGTTTGGCAGAAATTACAACTAGTTTTTCGATGGCAGAAACAATGGAGTCGCTTGCAGATTATTTTATTAGTCAGATTACACCAGCAGTAGGAGCTCAATATGGCATTTTTTATTTAGTAAATAAACAGGGACAGTCGTGCTATCTAGAGGAAATAGCTCAATATGCTTTCCATCATCAAGGAAGGTCGTCTATTATTCAGCTTGGAGAAGGGTTAGTAGGACAAGCTGCGAAGGAAAATAAAAGTATCAGTCTTATAGACATTCCTAAAGAATACATAAAGATTAAATCTGGTTCAGGAGAGGCGGAACCAAAACAAGTTCTTATTTATCCTATTTCCTATGAAGGGAAAGTATTAGCCATTGTGGAACTTGCCTCCCTACAATATTTTAGACCTGTTCAACAAAGCTTACTTAAAGAGGTGGTGGAATATTTAGGTATATCCATTCACGGGATTTTCAATCGACTGGAAGTAAAGCGATTATTGGAGGATGAGCAACGTTTAACAGAGGAGCTACAAAGTCAATCAGAAGAGTTGCAGGCTCAGCAGCAGGAGTTAATGGCAATTAACGAGGAGCTACAGGCACAATATCGAGTTTCAGAGGAGAAAAATGCGGAACTTGAAAATATAGGGAAGGAATTAGAGGAAAAAGCGAAACAGTTAGTCTATAGTTCCCAATATAAATCTGAGTTTTTGGCAAATATGTCTCATGAACTTAGAACTCCTTTAAATAGCATGCTAATTTTATCACAAATGTTAGTGGAAAAAGAGAATGAAAATTTAAATGCAAAACAAATCCAATACTTGCAAACAATTTATTACTCGGGCAATGAATTATTAAGGTTAATTAATGAAATATTAGATTTGGAAAAAATTGAGACTGGTATGATGGAAATAATAGAGGAGCCAGTGATGATGGAGGAGATTCAAAATTGTTTGAAAAACCAATTTTCTCCTATTGCCAATCAGAAAAAACTCGATTTTCTCATAAAAATTGAGAAAGAGGTTCCTGCTTTTATTGAAACAGATGCACATCGGTTAAATCAGGTATTAAAAAATTTATTGTCAAATGCCTTTAAATTTACGGAAAGGGGAAGAGTGGAATTGTCTGTTCGAATGGAGGAGTCTTCCAAGTTGACTATAGCTAATGATGCTGTACTATCCTTCACCGTGAAGGATACAGGGATTGGTATCCCAGAGGACAAAATGAAGATTATTTTTGAGCCTTTTAAACAAGCGGATGGAACAATCAGCAGAAGATACGGGGGAACAGGTCTCGGTTTATCAATCTGTAAGGAAATTTCTCACTTGCTTGGAGGGAGACTAGAGGCAACTAGTATTGAAGGAATGGGAAGTTCTTTTTCTATCTATTTGCCTATTAAGGGACAGAAGCATAAAGATACTGTATTAGCCAATGAGAGATTACGGAAGGAAGAGAGTTTCCGACAGGCTGCATCAGCCACTGAGGAAGTAAAAGAGACAATTCAATCTAATGAGAATGCTAATTTGACGGGAAAAAAGGTACTGATTATAGATGATGATATCCGGAATATTTTTTCCATCCATGCAGCATTGGAAGAGTACAATATTGAGATACTTTTTGCGGAAAATGGCAGGGATGGCATAAGTCTTTTAGAAGCAAATCCGGACGTTGATCTTGTGTTAATGGATATTATGATGCCAGAAATGAGTGGCTTAGAAGCTATTTCCATCATAAGGGAAAAGGAGGATTTTAAAACATTGCCCATTATTGCATTAACTGCAAAAGCGATGAAACATAATCGAGAACAATGTATAGAAGCAGGTGCATCTGATTACATTAGTAAACCAGTTAATTTAGAACAATTATATTCGCTTATTCAAGTTTGGCTTTATAAAGAATAGAAGGACGATACTGGTATTTAAGTAACGTTGGTAAATGGATTGTTAATAGATAGGAGGCACCATATAATTATGCAGTATTCGGCTCAATCTATAGAACAAAAGAAAAATCTAACTTCTTCAGTATCGGAACCAATCTATATTTTAATGGTAGATGATTTACAAGAAAACCTGTTGGCGTTAGAAGCAGTGTTAAATAATCCTCGTTATCAGTTAGTTTTTGCTAAATCAGGGGAAGAAGCATTGAAATTCATTTTGACATATGATTTTGCTGTTATTTTGCTTGATGTCCAAATGCCAGGGCTGAATGGATTTGAAACAGCAAAATTGATTAAAGAGCGAAAAAAGTCACGTCATATTCCTATTATTTTCATTACCGCTATCAGCCAAGATATTCAACATATTATGCAAGGATATCAAGTAGGTGCAATTGATTATATTGTAAAGCCATTTAATCCAGAAGCCTTGAAAAGCAAAGTAGCCCAGTTTGTGCAAATCTATGAAAGTCATACGAAAAGCCTTCATGAGATGAATTGGCAAACAACGTCTGAATTGGAAAAAATGAATAAGGAACTTAGAATAACCAAAATGGGTTTGACTAAAAATGCAGTATTCTCTTCTATCTTACAAAAAGCATTGCAGGATACGATTGTCACTTTTGATGAAGAAGGAACCATTATTAGCGTAAATCCAAGTGTAAGAAGAATGTTTGGCTATGTAGAAGAAGATTTACTAGGTTCTTCTATTGAAGTGCTTTTACATTCGATTGAATCGGAAGTTTCTTTAGAGACGCCTATTACCTTTAATATGTTAGTTCCTAATTTTATTGGTAGAATGATAGAAGCAAAAGCTAAACGAAAGAATAATATTGTTTTCCCTGTTGATATATACATTGGGGACGCAATGGTTGAGGATTACCAACTATTTGTTTGTACGATTCGAGATATTTCCGAAAGAAAAGAGGTAGAGCTCTTAAGAAAGCAACAAGTCGACCAACTAGAACATGTCGTGGAAGAAAGAACGCTAGAGCTACTATCAATGAATCATAAGCTACATAGAGAAAGAGAAGAAAAATCAAAGGTAACAGATGACCTAATGCTTTCAGAAGGACGGTTTCGGCAAATATTTGAAGCAAGCCCATGCTTGATGGCAATTCGTTCCCTGCAAGATCCAACTTTTATTGCTGTTAATAAAAATTGGGTGAAAAGCACAGGATATTCGATCGAGGAGCTAAAGGAAGACGGCTATCATTGGGAGATTTTCAAAGATGTAAATGGTATAGAAGAGAACTTTTATGAAGAAGACTGGCAGGTCCCTTTAAAAAATCAAAGAGTCTTTTTCACGATAAAAAATGGGGAACAGAAGCAAGGGTTATTATCCACTGAAATTATAACAATTAAGAATAAAAATTGTATGTTGATTTTATTAAATGATATAACAGAGAGAGTGGCTTTTGAAAAAGAAATGGCGAGATTAGATCAATTAAATCTAGTTGGAGAAATGGCCGCTGGAATCGCACATGAAATTAGAAATCCGATGACAACCGTCCATGGATTCCTGCAAATTGGAAAATCTAATCCGTCCAACCTATCATTGGAGCATATGGATTTAATGATTGATGAATTGGATCGGGCGAATAAGATTATTAAGGAATTTCTTACGTTAGCTAAAAATAAGACGAGCGATAAGAGAAGGCATTCGTTGAATAGAATTATTGAAATTATTTATCCATTAATTAATGCAGAGGCTTTATTAACCGGGAAAAAAGTAAATCTTCAATTGGAAGATTGTCCTGAACTCTATTTGGATGAAAAAGAGATAAGGCAGCTTTTACTTAATCTGGCTTTAAACGGATTAGAGGCAATGGAGGCAGAAGGAATTCTTACAATAAGAACATTCTGCAAAGAAAAGCATCTTGTGTTGGAAATCATCGATAGCGGAAATGGTATAGATGAGGAAATATTAAAGAAGCTAGGTACACCTTTTTTTACAACGAAGGACAATGGTACAGGACTGGGACTTGCAGTGTGTTATCGAATAGCGGAACGTCATATGGCAAGAATGAATGTTCAGACAAGCGAGAAGGGGACGAAATTCTCTGTATACTTTGAAATATCGGAAGGAAAATAGGGATTTGCTTAGCTTAGCTAGCAGTTCTTCTATTTTTCTTTTTTTGTCGGAGAATTTCCGTTCTGTTGAGTAATAAGTAGCCTTTTTTTATTTTAGAGCAATATTTTTACAAGGAAATATTGCGTAACCATCGAATTAATAAGTATAAAGAGTAAGAAGGTGGGGATTTGTATGGTTCTACAAAGGGTTTCATTACTTACATTAGGGGCTATGAGATTACCAGAATTGCGTAAGTTTTATCAACTTCTGGGATGGGAGGAAACGGAAGCTAGCTCAGACGATTATGCTGTCTTTAAGACCGCTGGCGTTTTCTTAACATTGTTTCCTCTAGAGGAATTAGCGAAGGATGCTGGGATAGAGCTTCAAAATCCGATGGAAGGCTTTAGAGGGGTTACCTTTGCGATCAATGTAAATGCACCTGAAGAAGTAGATAGTGTTATGGAAAAGGTGAAAGTGGCAGGCGGAAAAATTCTCAGAGAGCCAAGTGACGCCTTCTGGGGCGGCAGAACCTCTTATTTCGCAGATCCAGAAAATAATCTTTGGGAAGTAGCTTGGAATCCGAGCTCCGTTTTTGATGAAAGAGGAGCAATGATTGATTTTTAAGAAGGAAAGCAGAGGGCAGCCGTTTAGGATTAGCCCCTGGATGCCAGGAGTAGTTGCTAAATGGACTTGAGAAATTTAATTAACAGGAGGCTGGGCCAAAACGAAATAACTAATCTTTAAAGACGAACAATCTCTAATTTAGCTCTTAAATAAAGCTTCTCATGATGGTTATTTATGTTTTTAAATATAGTCAAGTGTAAAAACGAAGTCGTTCCATTGCGCTACAGACGCACGATGCGCAGGGGAGGAAGCTGAGCCTCCTCCGCTCCATTTCACTTCGTTTTTAAACCTTTTTCTAAAACGATAAAAACGATTATTTATGAGTATTAATTGTACAAATGTTCGTGCATATTGTTAGTTGAAATGCTTATGTCCCAACCTCTTTACCTATTATTTATGTTTTACAAAATCCATCACGTAACGAATATATTTATCGTCTCTTGCCAGCCATACTCCATAGTTTCTGCGTAGGAAGATTTCTCCTTGCAAGAAAGTGGAGAATGTTTGTTGGAGCTTTGTTTTTTTATGGTTAATTGCCCACTGGTTTTTACTCACTTGATAAAGGAAGAACACTTCGTCCTGCTTGTTTTCAAACAGAGTACCAAGTGGAGAATCCTTCTTATTGTATTCATTCTTTTTCGGATCTTCACGTAGTGGTTCTAATGCAAAAGTATCTAAGCAGTAATTTTGGTAGGCCTTATCGGTTAAGTTGCAGCCAGATGCCTTTACATGACCGCCACCTCCATAGGTGCCTGCTACTTTTGATACATCTACATGATCGTGAATCGTACGGAAACCAAGTTTTTTCCCGCCAATATTAACAATTGCTATGTAATCTAAATGAGGATATTCCTTTCCAAGCTCATTCCCTAA
This sequence comes from Niallia tiangongensis, assembly GCF_044704065.1. Taxonomy (NCBI): domain Bacteria; kingdom Bacillati; phylum Bacillota; class Bacilli; order Caryophanales; family Bacillaceae; genus Niallia; species Niallia tiangongensis. Next base: position 309,309 of record NZ_CP162613.1, read on the forward strand.
TTCAGAATGGTATTGTTCGGCATAAACCACGCCAGCATATAAACCGTCAATCTCTTTTTGGACAAGTTCCCTTCTTTTGCGGCGAATGTAACGCTCAATTTTCTTTTCTTCCATGTCTAGTATTTGTACTTCTAGCTCATCAAAAAAGAAATGCTCATTTGCCTTTAAGCGTGTTACCATTTTTTCAACAAATTCGTCAAAAGAAATAAGATAAAAAAGTGCATTTAAACGTTGTGCTGCTAGATTATTGTTCTTTTCCCAATCCCATGTGTCATATTGTCTTACTAACTCAACAAATTCTGCAACTGCTGGAGTGGGAGCCATGTATTCATTTTTGACAAGGTATTCATATAATAAAGAAGTGGCACTAGTTAACGTTCCTTCTTCATCTTGAACAGATACATATCCCCATTCAAAATCATTTAAATGAAGAGCTGTCTTATGATGGTCGATAAGCTGTACTTTCCCGCCCTTTTTATAATAGTCATCTAGTCGAATCGTATTTTCTTCATTGACAGAAAGATCGGTAATAAAGAGAAAGGTATCTTCTATTTTTTGATCTAAGAACTTTTCTACTTCTTGATTCAGAAAGGAAACGGAATTATAACGAACTTCTACGTCTTCGCCGAAAGCAAGTTTTGCAATAATGCCGCAGCCGACCCCATCAAGGTCATTATGCGATAATAGTTTGTACATTTTTTTCACCCCTGCCCAATAGTATAATCTAATATGGAAAAAATAGAACAGCTAACAGCTAATTTCTTTTAGAAAAACTACTAAAAGAAAAGAAAAAAGGTGTCTCAAGTAGGTTTTACCTAGCTTTGAGACAGCCTTGATATGGTTATTTCAAGCCAATGTATACAATTTCACCGTCTATTTGAATTTCTTTCATATTCTTTATTCTTTTAAAGAAAAGCTGATGGATAATAACTCCTTTATGGATAAGAAAATCATATTCCATCATCGTTTTGATAAACGTTGTAGAACCATCAATAAATAAATCGATTTTTTTATCAATGGGCAGATTTCTTTCTTTCCGCAAATCCTGAATAGACCGAATGAGTTCCCGAATGTTGCCCTCCTTTTTTAATGCTTCTGAAATGGTAGTGTCGAGCATCACGGTGAAATGTTTATTAGAGGCCTCTTCATAACCGGGCAAATTCGTCTTTCTTTGAAGTATTATTTCTTCATCTGTTAAGGTAATGCTTTCTTTACTTTCTAGTTTAACAGATAAATATCCTTTATTTATAAAGAAATTTATCTGTTCTTCTGTAGCATTCTGTAATGTATCTTTTGCACTCTTTACGTTTTTTCCTAGCTTCGGTCCTGCTTTTTTAAAGTCAAGCTTTAAGGAATATTGAACGTAATCATCTGCAGAATCTACCCAGTTAATGTGTTTCACATTCAGTTCATCTTTTATAATCGGTTCAAACTGTAAAAACTCGATATCCTCGGTAGTGTTTGCCGAAACAATCAGTAAAGTTGCTAACGGTTGTTTTGTTTTTATTTGATATCGGTGGCGTAGGCTTCTCCCTAGTTCAACCAGCTCTTTAACTTTTTCCATTTGCTCCTCTAAACGCTTATCCATCAACCCTGAAATGCTAGCAGGGAAATTAGTTAAATGAACGCTTTTCCCTGTTAAGGCAAGATGAATACTTTCAGAAGTGAAAGGAATAAAGGGAGCTAGCAATTGTGATAAGTGAATTAATACGGTATAAAGCGTTTGAAAGGCAGAAACTTTGTCTTCTGACATTCCTTCTGTCCAAAAGCGTTCTCGATTTCTGCGAATATACCAATTGCTTACATCATCCATTAATTCGCCGATTTTTCTGGCTGCGTTGGTAACTTGATATTGCTCCATCTCGGTATGTGCAATCAGTGTTGTTGTTGCTAATCGAGAGAGAATCCACCGATCCATAATAGGAATCGTCTGAATCTGGATCCTTGGTAAATTAGGGTCAAAGTGATCTATTTCAGCGTATAAAGAGTAGAAATGAAATAAACTTAGGAATGTATCAATGATTTTTGATTTTGCCTCTTGGACATTTTTTTCCGAGAACCTCTTTTGGTTCCATGGGGCGCTATCTGCCACAAGCGCCCATCGCAGGGCATCCGCACCATATGTTTGGATAAGTTCGACTGGATTTAGCGCATTGCCCTTGCTTTTGGACATTTTTTGTCCATGTTTATCTAATACATGCCCTGTAGCAAGGACATTTTTATACGGAGCTTCTCCCGAATAAAGGACGGAAACTGCTAAAAGGGAATAAAACCATCCTCTTGTTTGATCAATCCCTTCTACTACGACATCTGCTGGAAACTGTTGTTGAAACAATTCGCTATTTTCAAATGGGGTATGATATTGAGCAAAGGGCATGGAGCCACTATCGAACCATACATCAATTACCTCTGGTGTCCGGTACATATCTCCACTGCAGGATGGACAGGTAAAGACAACCTCATCTACATATGGTTTGTGCAATTCTAAATCATCAAAGGGAGCTTTGCTATATTGTTTTACTTCAGCCATACTTTTTGGAGCAAGCTCCATGTGACAGGAAGTACATTGCCAAACATTTAATGGAGTTCCCCAATATCGGTTACGGCTAATATTCCAATCGACTAAACCATCAAGGAAGTTTCCAAAGCGACCATCCTTTATATGCTCAGGGTACCAAGTTACTTCTTGATTTTTAGCAATCAGCATTTCTTTTGCTGCAGTTGTTTTAATAAACCAGCTTTCTGTAGCATAATACAAAAGCGGTGTGTCGCAGCGCCAACAATGCGGGTAAGAATGTTCAAATTTCTCTTTATGAAATAACAATCCTTTTTGATGGAGCAGCTTGATTATCTCTACATCAACCTTCCCGTCTTTTACAAAGGAACCGGCTAATGGTGTAATGCTTTCCTTATATCTTCCCCTTTCATCCACTACATGGACAAAAGAAAGATTGTTTGTTTGCACAAGACGATAGTCATCTTCTCCGTACGCCGGAGCGATATGGACAATTCCTGTTCCGCTATCGTTTGTGACGAAATCGCCATGATGAATGGTATGCCCTTGTTCTACATGAACGTATGAAAAAGGTGCTGTATAGGAAAGCCCAACTAATGCTGAACCCTTCAAAGTTTCGAGGACTTCCCCTTCTAATCCAATTACCGGCTGTAATCTATCTTTTGCAACGATGAATATTTCTTCCCCTACTTTTACCCTAACGTAGTCTAAATCTTTGTGAACCGCTAAGGCGACATTTGCTGGCAATGTCCAAGGAGTCGTTGTCCAACCGAGTACATATTCGTTTTCTTTTGTGGCGAGCTTAAATTTAACCGTTGCGCTCAAATCCTTTACATCTTTATAGCCTTGGGCTACCTCATGGGAGCTCAAGGAAGTTTGGCAGCTTGGGCAGTATGGAGAGACGCGATGCCCTTTATATAACCAGCCTTTATCATGAATAGTGCCAAGAATATTCCAAACCGATTCGATATATTCATTACTCATGGTCATGTATGGCTGATCCATATCAACCCAATATCCTAATTCTTTCGTAAAGGTTCGCCATTGTTTTTCATAGGAAAATACACTTTCTTTACATTGTTCAATAAATGGAATGATGCCGTACTTTTCGATTTCTTGTTTTCCAGAAATACCGAGTGCTTTTTCGACCCCTAATTCAACAGGGAGTCCGTGTGTATCCCAGCCGGCTTTACGAATGACTTTTTTACCGTTCATTGTTTGAAATCGGGCGATAATATCTTTGATGGTTCTGCCAAGCGCATGACCGACGTGTGGAAGACCGTTGGCGGTTGGTGGTCCTTCGTAAAATACAAAAGAATCATTGTTTTTGCGCTGTTCGATGGATTGTTGAAAAATCTGTTCCTTTTCCCAAAAATCAAGTATTCTTTTTTCTCGATCTCTGTCTGATTCTCTTTGATTTTCCATGAATATCCCTCCATTTAATAAGTAAACATTCCAGTATAGAAAGATATTTTTAGGAAATAAAAAAACACCCGTCCCTTAAGTAAGGGACGAGTGTATTATTCATAACCCGCGTTACCACCCAAATTCTGTTTGGCAAAAAGCAAACAGCGCTTAGTCAACGTACTAACATACGTGTTCCTTTTAACGGTGGAAATCCGTCAAGACTTACTAATTGTTCAGCCTTGCATCTCAGAGATGATTTTTCTGTTTCGTTTACCTTACTGGCTTTCACCATACCCAGCTCGCTAAAAGGGACACAAAACGTACTTTTTCTCTTCATCGATTTCTATAAATTGGAATGTTTTGTATAGGATAGCACTTTTGAATGGGAATTTCAAGTGACATTTGCCTATATTTAGCAAAGGAGGAAAGCTCGATAAATAGGATATTTTAGCCACAAAACTGTCATAGTATCACGATTGGGATTTTGTTAGAATGATAGGTAGTGATTATTAGGTTTGAAAGGAAGTAGAGAGATGAAGAAAGTATTAAATATAGCCTTCTTTTATGCAATTTTAGGTTTAGTTAGTGGTGTTTACTATAGAGAGTTTACGAAAATGAGAGATTTCGCAGGGGAAACGCAGCTCTCTGTTGTTCATACTCACTCATTTGCTTTAGGAATGATGATCATGCTAATCGTCTATTTATTCTGTTATACGATGAAAATACATACACTCAAAAATTTTGACGTATTCTTTTATTTTTATAATATTGGTGTTCTATCAACGATTGCGTTAATGGTTATTAGAGGAACACTTCAAGTGCTTGAATTTGATTTATCCAGCGGTTTAGATTCTGCCATCTCTGGAATTGCCGGATTAGGGCATATTTCTGTTACGATTGGTTTAATTATGTTTTTCCTTCTTTTGAGAAAGAATCATAATGAGAATATTCGAACGAAATAGGGAAAAAGTGTTTTTCCGAAGTTTAAACGAACTACAAGATAACTTCGGAAAAAACATTCTAGATTCTTTGATCAAACATTTGCCTCTTTGTTTACTACATTGTTTATATAATGGGAAAGAGCCAATAAAGGAAAAATCTTATTATAGCTATGATAATAAATGTAGAATTGTTTTGGTAAACCAATACCTGTAGGATAAGTAAGGGCCCGTTCTTCTTTCTTTTCTTCCAATAAATAACTGATCCCCCTTTTCACTTCTGTGCTTTCCCTTTCCCCAGCCGCAATTAAGGCATCAACAGCCCAAGCAGTTTGAGATTCCGTGCTAAATGGTAGAGGAACATAGGTTGAGATTTCACAGCTCCTGCACGACTCTCCCCACCCACCATCTGAGTGTTGGATTTTTTTCAGCCAAGCAATTGCTTTCTTGATTGCTGGGTGATTTTCTTTAATACCAACTGCTGTTAACCCCGTTATTGCTGCCCAAGTACCGTAAATATAGCAAACACCCCATCTGCCATACCAAGAGCCGGTCTTTTCCTGATTATCAATTAACCAACTGACGGCCAGCTTTACATGAGGGTGTGTGTAGTTTAGATGGGCAAAGTTTCCTAAGTATTCTAGTACTCTTCCAGTTAAATCAGCAGTAGAAGGATCCACGGCAGCATCCTTTGCATTGTCGATCGGCACCATTTTGAGAATTTCCCAATCGGTATTCTTTTCGAAGGCTCCCCAACCTCCATCTTTATTTTGCATGGATAATAAATAGTTTGTGCCTTTTTGCCAAGCGTGATGAACAGTCTTGTTTGTTGAGGCTGTAGCGGTTAAGGCCCGTAGAACGGCCGATGTATCATCATTGTCTGGGTTATTCGTGTTAATATCAGAAAAGCCCCATCCTCCTGGTTCCGTATTCGGGTTATGAACCTGCCAATCCCCTTTTTTTGTATGTTGTTTTGCTAGCAAATAATTGGTTGCTTTTTTTATTGGAATAGAATCAGTAGATATACCAGCTTGCTGTAAAGTATAGCTAATTAATCCTGTGTCCCAAACCGTACTGGTGGAATTCTCTAGGTGACTTTGCTCGCCCTTTTTATCGATAAGGGATGTGAGACCAGCTATTGCTTTTTGAATAACAGGGGAATTCTTTTTATAGCCAAGGGCAAGCAAAGCATAAATCATAAAGAAAGTTGCGCTTGCATAACTGTAGAGTGTTCCATCCTCTTCTAATCGATCCAGCATATATTTTTCTGCATATTGAAAGCCTAAGTGATGAAGATAGGCTGGAAACTTTCCAATTCGTTTCATTTCTTTCCAAAGGAATGAAAGGGGAGATCGCTCGTCTTCTAGGTGAGTATAGAATGGATAAAGGGATATATCTCTTGCAAATAGGTCATCTAACTGTGGCTTGTTTTTTGTTTGGATAGTGAATTTTTTATTAGCTGCTATTAACATCGGAATGAAGTGAATCCGAGCATAGGCACTAAATTGATAGAAATTAATAGGCTGAAAGGTTGGCAATAGTAAAAAAGTCATCGGAATGTATATCATATGGGACCATGGAAAAAGACCATTTACCGAAAGCATCCATTTTATCATAAAATGAGCCTTCGCCAGGCCGCCATTTTTTAAAATAAATGCTTTTGCCTTCTTCATTTGGTTGTCTTCCTTCGAATAAAGGCCAGAATATAATAGAGCGGTGTAAGCAATAATGGTTGCAGACAGATGGCCGTTTGGTTCATCGCTATATGCCTTCCAATAGCCTTCCTTATACTGGGTAGCACGCAATGTCTTTGCTAAAAAATGGATGTGTTCTTCCTCTGTGTGAATGTTTAATGCCCGAATGGTGATGATATAAAAAGCATCGGTCATTAAGCTTCCTTGAAACCGAAAATGAAAAGAACCGTCAGGCTGCTGTAGTTTGACAAGCTCTTGGATGCGTTTTTGTTGCTCTTTTTCAACAGAATGTAGAAATGTATTCAATAAGATCACCTCAAATGTAACGTCGTATTAGTAAACTTTATGCTTCCTAAGGAAAGTCATATTCAGAAATATTTATATTTTCTTTTTTTTGTGGTTGAAATTGGAAAGAGAGAGGTCTATAATAAACATAATTTAATCGAGCGAACATGTTGATCAGAAGGAGTATCCTAAGAAGCTTTTTCGAAAGAGAGCAGTCGGTAGCTGAAAAGATTGTGCAAAAGTCTTAGGAGAAGACATCTGTGAGTGTTACTTTGAACGTTTTACTACTAGTAGAGGTAACCGGCTATCACCGTTATGATACAAGTGGTTTCTGAATGGAACAATTTGGGTGGTACCGCGGATAATCCGTCCCTTTTATAGGGGCGGATTTTTGTGTTTTTTGGAATAAATTTAACTAGCGCAGGCATAACATAATTGTCTAGCTCCGGGCACCCAGGGGCTGATGGGCTTCCCAACCGTTCCCTACGATAAGTCAACATCGAATCGCTATCGCTCTTCGTGACCCGTTATCTCAGGAAAGGTCGCTCCACCCCACACGCCCCTAAACGTGTGCCCTGCGCTTTTCTAATTGTCTAGCTCCGGGCACCCAGGGGCTGATGGGCTTCCCGACCGTTCCCTACGATAAGTCAACATCGAATCGCTATCGCTCTTCGTGACCCGTTATCTCAGGAAAGGTCGCTCCACCCCACACGCCCCTAAACGTGTGCCCTGCGCTTTTCTAATAAGGAGGTGAGTACCGTGGATGATGATGATGATAACGATATGAATCGAAATAATTTACTAATTTTAGGAGGAATAATTATATGGAATCTTCCAAAAGGGTACTTATCTCTGAGTGTGAGCTATTTATTGGGAAAGAGGTTGTTTTAAAGGGCTGGGTGAAGAAGATACGCCAGCTAGGAAAAGTAGGCTTCTTGTTATTGAGAGACCGCACTGGGTTGCTGCAATGTGTATTAGAGCAAGAGCAGAATCAGGTGAAAATAGAGACAGAAAGTGTTGTTCAAGTAACTGGAATTCTTGTAAAAACAGATAAAACAGCAAATGGAGTGGAACTTCAAGTTAGTGAAATTCTCGTACTAGCTGAAGCTGATTTATTGCCATTTGAAATTAATAAGAAAAAACTGAATGTAGGCTTAGATCATCTACTGAATCATCGAGTTCTATCATTAAGACATGAACAAATAAACGCAATATTTACGATTCAATCCATGTTCGTAAAAGGTTTTACAGATTTTCTCATGCAAGAAGGTTTTACCAGAATTTTCACTCCAAAAATAGTTTCACAAGGAGCAGAAGGTGGGGCCAATGTTTTTACCTTTAACTATTTTGATAAAAGTGCCTATTTAGCACAATCCCCTCAATTTTATAAACAAATGATGGTAGGTGCGGGCTTTGAACGGGTGTTTGAAATTGCCCCTGTATATAGGGCGGAAGAGCATAATTCGTCTAGACATTTAAATGAATATATTTCGTTAGATGTAGAAATCGGATTCATTGAAAATGTGGAGGAAGTAATGGAGATGGAGGAGCGAGTTCTTCAATATGTTTTCCAATATGTGAAGGAGCATTGTCAGAAGCAGCTGGACGAACTTCAGGTCGACATACCAGTATGGAACGAAATCCCTAAAATGACATTAGCAGAAGCACAGGCTATATTAAAAGAGATATATCAAAAAGACTCTCCAGAAGGAGATTTAAATACAGAAGGGGAAAAATGCATCGGAAACTATGTTAAGGATAAATATGGAAGTGATTTTGTGTTTATAACAAACTATCCGAGAGCAACAAGACCGATGTATACCATGCCAAATAAGGAAAATCCTGAGCTGACAGATTCTTTTGACCTTTTATATAAAGGGAGTGAAATTACCTCTGGCGGACAAAGAATTCATCGTAAAGGAGAGCTAATCGCTTCTTTTCAAGAAAAGGGTCTAAATCCGAATGAATTTAAGGCTTATATCGATTCCTTTGCATATGCCATTCCCCCTCATGGAGGGTTCGGGATTGGTTTAGAACGGATTATGATGAAGTTCCTAAACCTTGGGAATATTCGCGAAGCAAGCGCATTTCCGAGAGATTGTGATAGGCTTATTCCATAAAAGATTATTTAAGTCTAGTACCCATAAATAAAAACTAGCGCCTTACTCGTAAATTCGTAGGTTAATTTGGTTATGTTTTCTAGAAAACATAACCAAAGCAGAGCTACATTACGAAAGGAGCTAGTTTTATTATAATATCCCGAATTTGATTGATTGAAACATAGAAACGAGCATATTTTTATAAAAATTTAATAATATGGGTTTCTTTTCTATCTAGAAAAGGTATAGGACAAGGAGATAGATTATACATAGTTGGAGGGGGAAACATATGATAGAGGATCTAGAACTAGTGCTTGATGCAAAAGCAATGCTTGGAGAAGGACCATGCTGGGATTTTAGAAACAATATTTTATATTGGGTAGATATTGAAGGAAAAAAAGTACATATGTATAACCATATTTCTGGTGAGCACAAACAGGTTCAACTAGAACGCGAAGTATCGGCTATTATCCCGTGTATAAAAAAAGATACAGAATTTATTGTTACCTTAGATAATGGCTTTCATTTCTTAAATATAGAAACGGAGCAACTAGACTTTATTGCCGATCCAGAGCAAAATTTAGAATATAACCGCTTTAATGATGGAAAATGCGATGCTTACGGTCGTTTATGGGCAGGAACGATGTGCCGAGATGGTAAGACGAAAGATGCCGCACTTTATTGTCTGGACAATGCTGGGAAACTGACGAAAAAAATAAGCCATTTAAGTATTTCGAATGGCATGGCATGGACAAGTAATAATAAATATTTATACCATATTGATACACCTGCTCAAACAGTAACTCGATATGAATATGATGTGGAAACAGGAAATTTAGGAAAAGCAAAACGGATTATTGATTTTTTAGAGGAAGAAGGATTCCCTGATGGCATGACGATCGATAGCCAAGGAATGCTATGGATTGCTCATTATGGTGGGGGAAGAGTGTCTAGGTGGAATCCAGAGAGCGGAGAGAAATTAACGGAAATTCTCTTGCCAGCCCCAAATGTTACTTCTTGTACATTTGGAGGAAAAAAACTAAATGAATTATATATAACCACTGCAAGATCTGGTTTGGATGAAGAGAAGTTAAAACAGTATCCTCAATCAGGAGGATTATATAAGGTAAAGCTAGATATAACAGGAATAAAAACTTATTTGTATCAAAATTAATGCTTAATGTTTGATAATCGGACATGAAGTATTGCTATGGAAATAAAAAAAGAGCTAATCAAAAAGGATTAACTTTTTGATTAGCTCTCTTTTCTTATTTAACAACTAATACTGGACATTTTACTCGTTTGATCACTTTATGGCTAACACTTCCCAATACCATTTCTTGCAAGGAATTTAATCCGCGGCTGCCAATGACAAGTAAGTCAAAGCTATTTTGATTTGCATACTCGACAATTGTAGGGCCTGGCTCTCCATGAAGAAATAGTAGTTTATAAGCGATATTATTGGATTGTAAGTATTCTTCCATTGATACGAATTTTTTCCGCCTAGTAAGTTCTAAATCAGCCTTCCCTTGAGCGTGCAATACATCATATTTCGTTTGAGTGATATCTAGGACATGAACAACTGTAATTACAGCATTCTCCTGAAGGGAAGCTAATTTCACTGCTTCTGTTGTTGCTCTTAACGAGTTTTTTGAACCATCAATTGCTAAAAGAATAGTAGAATACATGATTTACGCTCCTTTTTCTGATTTAGTGATCAGATAGTTTCGCATTTTGTTTTGGAAATACAGCAAGTTTATCTACAATCTTTTTACTTGCAGAATCTAAGCCGGTAATGGTAACTGTATTTTGATTTTCCTTTAGCTTTAACGCAATTTTATCAATGGCACCGACTGCAGAATCATCCCATACATGAGAATTAGTAAAATCAATGGAAATCTGTTTATTTTTAATCGTTGTATCAAATGCTTGAACAAAGCTATCAACAGAAGCAAAAAATAGTTGTCCTTCCACTGCATAGTTGTAGCCTTGCGACGTTTCCTGTTTATGCATCTTCACATGGGAGATCTTCGCAGCAAATAAGACTGCACTTAAAATAACTCCAGCAATTACTCCTATTGATAAATTATCGGTTGCGACAACAATTATCACGGTTACGAGCATAACGATTGCATCTCCTTTTGGAGCAGTAACTAAATATTTGAAGGAAGACCAGTCAAAGGTACCGATACAAACCATAATCATGATTCCAACTAGGACAGGCATAGGAATTTGTACAACGAGACTTCCTAATACCATTATCAAAAACATAAGAAAGGCACCTGCGATAAATGTGGAAAGTCTGCCTCTTCCGCCAGACTTTACATTGATAACTGATTGACCAATCATCGCACAGCCAGCCATTCCGCCGAAGAATCCTGTAACGATATTAGCAATTCCTTGTCCTCTTGCTTCTCTGTTTTTATTGCTATCTGTATCTGTTGCGTCATCCACGATAGAAGCCGTTAATAAGGATTCCAATAGACCAACAATCGATAAAGCTAGCGCATATGGAAAAATAATCGCTAACGTTTCAAAGGAAAACGGTACATTTGGAATAAAGAAAGATGGCAATGATTGCGTAATTTTTCCCAAATCACCGACAGTAGCTACATTTACATTTCCAAAAATAGCAACAGCGGTTAAAATAACAATAGCAATTAGCGGTGCTGGAATGACTTTTATAAATCGCGGCAAGATATACACAATTAATAACGTGATGATTACAAATAAATAAGTAATATTTGTTACGTTAATAAGATGTGGCACTTGAGCCAAAAAAATTAAGATCGCTAAAGCATTAACAAATCCAATCATCACTGCTCTCGGGATAAACTTCATGAGTTTCGCAATTTTTAATACGCCGAAAAGAATCTGAATTATCCCTGTAAGGATTGTAGCAGCAAATAAATATTCTAAACCGTAATCTCTAACTAAAGGACCCATCAACAGTGCCATTGCTCCTGTTGCTGCCGAAATCATACCAGGTCTTCCACCTGTAAACGAAATAACTACAGCCATCGTAAAGGAAGCATACAATCCGATCATCGGATCTACCCCTGCAATGATAGAAAATGCAATCGCCTCTGGTATTAATGCAAGGGCAACGACCATTCCTGATAAAATATCCCCACGGATATTTGAAAACCAATCCCTTTTTATTTTTTCAATCAAATGATTCACCTCAATATCTTTCTGTTTGATACAAAGTAGTCTACCATGATTTTTCCCAAAAAGGAATATGTTTTGGGAAAGTTTTTACAAGAAGAGAATTTCTATCTATAATAATGAGAATAGATAATGTTGGAGGCAATTAAGATGAAATATGGTTATATGCGACCTACTATTGCAGATACTAGCTGCGAGCAGCAGTTAAAAACACTTAAACCTATATGCGAGCAAGTGTATCAAGAAGAACATGATTCGGCAAAAAATAGATCAAAGCTATCGGAAGTAGTATCCTCTTTAATAAAAGGAGACAAGATTGTTGTAGCACAGTTATTTACAATAGCAGATTCGAGTAGGCACTTGATGGAGTTATTAGAGATACTTGAGAACAAAGGTGCTTATCTGCAGTCTATAAAGGAAGACATTGATACAGAAAGAAAGAATGAATATTCATTAACTGAAATGCTGTCCTATTTAATAGAGTTCCAGAATGAGATTATTCGGGAAAGAACAAAAAAAGGCATGGAATATGCGAGAAAGCATGGGAAAGCAAGTGGTAGACCCAGAAAAGCTGATGAAAATGTAAAAAAAGCAATGGAGATGTATCAGTCTAAAAAATATACATTGAAAGAAATAAAAGAAGAAACAGGAATTAGTAAATCTACATTATATAGGTATTTAGAGCATTAATGGTGGATTTCATTTTTAAAGAGTGGAAGGAAGAAGCGGAGTTTATCAAAGGAACGAAAGCAAGAAATAAGTCGTTCATCCTAGGAATGAACGACCAAGTCGAAGTGAAAACGAGTTTCTTTTTAGAAAGATATAATACTGCATTTATTTTGACTTAAGTAACTGTTTTACGATTCTACCTAAAGAATTTTCCTCCATAAAAGGAGCTAGCTTTGCTAGTGATTGTGGAGACAGTCTATCAGCATCCATATTGGATAATAATTGATCAATAGCATCCTCTTCTAAAAAAGGAGCAAGTTCAATCAGCTGTTCTAATTCTATTTCTCCATTCACTGCTTTATCCACTAGTTCATTAAAGGAAGCTTCTCCTATAAAAGGAGCCATTTTTTGTATGAAAGACCATTCCCCCTTACTTGATGCGATTGAAACTAAGTGTTCAATCGTATCTTCTTCTAAAAAGGGAGCCAAACTAATTATATGTTCCTCATTATACATGTCATCTATTCCTTGCAAGACAAGATTATTTAAAGCTGTATCACTAATAAAAGGAGCCATATTTGTGATGAACTTCCAAGTTAATTGCCCATTTTGCACTTTCCATATTAAGTTGTCCAGATATTCTTCATCTAAGAAGGGGGCAAGCTGGACTAATTCTATAGGTTCAATCGAGTCACTAATCACTTGATTTGCGATTGACTGTAGGGTGCTAGAAGATACAAAAGGGGCAATTCGCTGAACAATCTTCCAATCTATTGTTTCTTTTGTTGCTTGTATGACGATTTCATCTAATGCTTCTGTTGACAAAAAAGGAGCTAGATGAACAATTGTGTCTAGATCCCAAGCGGTTCCATCCATTTTTTCAGATACTTTACTTAATTGACTAGTTTTAATAAGAGGGGCGATATCAATCAGCTCCTTTATGTCGGCAGCTCCTGAATTAATTAAATCCGCTACTTCCTCGGTTTGGTCGGCCGATAAATGCTCAACCATTTTTCCAATTTGCTTAGAAGGTTTTGGTTGTTTATTTCCAGCGTTCATTAAGAGATCAATAGATACCTCCAATTCATTCGCAATAATGGGAATGGTCATAATATCAGGAAGGGATTCTCCTCTTTCCCATTTGGATACCGCTTGGTGACTGATATTTAATTTATCTGCTAATTCAACCTGTGTTAGGTCTTTTTCTTTTCTCAATTTTGATATATATGCCCCAATTTTTCGTGAATCAACCATACTTCTCATCTCCTCTACTTTTCCAGTGCGCACTGTCTAATTCGATACTAGCATACTTGCCAAAACATGCCTATCAACGGTTAGTTGAATAGCTGAAAGATAGTGATTCTACTGGTGGTAGAATTGTTTTTGCATGATGGTTTCTAGTGGAAAGCAATACAACATTAGAACATAAAAAATCCACAAAGAGTCTCAACTCCTTGTGGACTTTTATAATCTTACACTAGTACGCCTTCTTTATATTCTTTTGTTAATGTTGGCCAGAATTCTTTATTTGCTTCAATCAAATCATCAAGGACTGCTTTCGCGACTTTAGCAGAAGGTAAGGTCTTATTTAAAGTGAATGCTTGTAACGCTTTTTCATAAGAACCTTCCACAATTGCTTCCACTAAGATTTTTTCAGATGCTAATTGCTGGTCAATCATTGCTTTGTAAAAGTAAGGAATGTCTCCAACAAACTCAGGTTTAGGACCATCACTTGTAATAAGCGCAGGCACTTCAATCATCGCATCCGCAGGTAAGTTTGGAATTGTTCCATTGTTTTCTACCATTACTAAATATCTTTTTCCTAGATTTTGTGCAAGAGATACTGTTACATCTACTATAAATGTTCCATGAACACCAACTGCAAAGGAATCCTCTAAAATACCAGTCTCTTCATATTTATCTACTGTTTCAAACAATGTTTTTTCACGGCCATCCATTACTTCGTTCGCACGTGTGTATTCCTTATTTGAAGTTTCCACAATATAATCTGGGAACAGATAGTATTGTAGATATGGATTTGGCAGATATTCTGGAAAATGATCCATGATTAGTTTAATATTCTTAAAGGTTTTAATCCAAGAAGAATCAGCATGACGATAGTCAATTTTTGAAACATCTTCTGTTAGTAATCCATGTTTATATACATGCTCACGAATTTCTGGCAATCTTTCTACCCCATCAACTTTAATGCTTGTAAACCAGCCAAAGTGATTTAAACCAAAGTAGTCAACATCTAATTCTTCTCTTTCGACACCGAGGATTGCTGCGATATTACGCATTGTTGCAACAGGCATATCACAAATGTTTAAGACTCTTGAATTTGGTCGAAGCTTACGAACGCCTTCTGCCACAATGGATGCTGGATTGGAGTAGTTTACAATCCATGCTGTTTCTTTAGCATATTTTTCTACATAATCGATCAGCTCAATCATTGGAGAGATGGTTCTTAGCCCATATGCTAATCCGCCTGGTCCACAAGTTTCTTGTCCAACTACATGATGAGAAAGAGGGATTTTTTCATCGAGTTCACGCATTGCATATTTTCCAACTCTCATTTGGGCAAATACAAAGTCTACATCTTCAAAGGCTGTTTGTGGATCTGTTGTATCAATGACTTTAATTTTATCTGTATATTCTTCAATAACGGCCTTTGCAGCTACAACCACTTTCGATTGTCTTTCTCCATCAATATCGTAGAAGCGAATTTCAGAAAGTGGTAGATCTTCTAATCGGTCCATTAAGCTACGAATAATTCCTGGTGTATAAGTGCTTCCTCCGCCTGCAACTGCTAATTTATATGTTTTCATCTTAAATTCCTCCTAATTGTTGGTCTACTTGGTCTCGAACAGATTTAACATTTAAACCATATACTACTTGGACATTATTTCCTGATTTGATAATTCCTTTGGATCCTGTTTGTTTCAATGTTAGTTCATCTACTGCATTTGGATCTTTTAAAATCAAGCGTAATCTTGTATAGCAATTATCAACATTTTCAATATTTGCTTTTCCGCCTAATGCATGAACAATAGTTGCCCCTAAAGCTGATGGCGAATCATTTGTCGTTACACCAGATACAGCTGCTTCTGCATTAGCTAATCCATTTGTTTCAGCTGCTACTGTATCATCTTCTCTACCTGGTGTTTTTAAATTCAATTTAAGAATCAGGAAGCGGAAAAGGATAAAATAGATAGTTGCCATTAATAATCCTACTAAGATAAACATTGGCCAGTTGGACTTGGTTGTTCCAAGCGGTAAATTATATAGTAAGAAATCAATAAATCCATTTGCGCCAATTGCATGTACGTTAAAGATACTTAAGAGCATCATCCCCACACCAGAAAGAACAGCGTGTATGACAAACAAGATTGGTGCGGTGAAAAGGAAAGCGAATTCTAAAGGCTCTGTAACTCCTAGTAAGAAGGAGGTAAAGGCTGCTGGAAGTAGAATCGCTTTGGCGATCGTTTTCTTCTTTTTATCTGCAGTTACGTACATTGCTAGTGCTGCTCCCATAAGTCCAAACATTTTACTTAACCCGCGAGCGTCCCAGTTAACCGTACTGCTTAAAACTTTAATGCTTGAATCTGCCATTTCGGCAAAATAGATATTTCTAGCTCCATAAATAATTTCGTTTCCGATATTTGCAACTCCACCTAATTCTGTGTAAAGGAATGGAGTATAAACTAAGTGATGTAAACCAGTTGGGATGAGAATTCTTTCTAAGAATCCATAAATAAGTAAGCCAACTACCCCCAAATTTTTAATGCCGCTCGCAATAGCTGTAATACCATCTTGTACGAATGGCCAAAATTCTGCGGCAAGTGCTCCTAAAATCATGGCACTAGGAATGGCTAAAATAGCAACGAAGCGATGTCCAGAGTAAATAGCCATAACACCTTTGAATTCTGTGTCACAGTATTTATTGTGCAAAATTCCAACTAGGGCACCTAGAAGAATTCCAGAAAAAACACCCATTTCCAATACTTGAACATTTAATACCATTGCTTGACCAGATAATTGCATTTGCTCTGGAGCTACTAAGCTACCAGTCAAACTTAATATTTGATGCATTGCATTTATGAAAATAACGAAGGTAACTAACCCAGTTAAGGCAGCGTACCCCTTATCTTTTTTAGCTAAGCCAATCGGGATACCGACAGCAAAGATTAAAGCTAGGTTTTGCAAAATCGATACAGCGGAGGAAGAAATAAATTTCCCTGTATTTTGGATTAGTGGGTTTTCTAAAAATGGAATATATTGTGCTAAGTTTCCGTTTCCGAAAACATTCCCAAATGCGATAAATAGACCGATAATTGGTAGAATGAGAATTGGTGCAAATAAAGATTTCCCGAAGAGCTGCAGACCATTTACGACCTTTTTCATCTATAAAACCTCCCTTTGTTAGTAAGCGTTGTCATATCTTTTTAATAACCAAAGTATATAATTGAATAGGTAATTTTGAAAGGGGTTGCAAGTATTGTGTACAATGTCTTTCAATCCTGTAACATGTTACAAAGTTTTAAGGAAAGAGGCTGGGACATAAGCATTTCAATTAGTAATAAACACGAATATCTATGTAGACGCATTATTGTTCGTGTTTTTTGTTTTAGAAAGAAGGTTTCAAAAAAGTCTGTTGCTATTATCCGCAGCCTAAAATACACTTCGCTTTCCATGGGGCGAGCGCCAAGCCTCCTCGTCGCTAGCTCCTGCGGGGTCTCGGACTTTCTCGCAGCTCCCATAGGAGTCTGCGTGTATTCAGACTGCTCAGTTCTTCCATATAATTAAATTTTTCTATTAAAAAATTTTTTAGAATAGACTTTAAAAAACGAAGTGGAATGGAGCGGAAGACACTCGACTCCTGCGGGAAGTAGAGCAATCTTTATCCTCACAGGCTTTGCCGAGGAGGCTTAGGTTGTTCCTCTGCGCATCGAGTGTTTGTAGCGCAATGGAACGACTTCGTTTTTACATGTGACTATATTTAAAAACATAGATAACCATCATGAGAAAGTAGCTTTATTTAAGAGCTACATTAGAGATTGTTCGTCTTTACAGATGGGCTATTTAGTTTTGTTCCAGCCTCAACTATATAATAAGTAAAGGCCATTAATATTCTTTAATAATCCCTCTTTTAATCGCTACGATTAAAAGTAAATCAATGAGCATAAACATATTGGATTCAAAGGAGGTTACTTCGAATTCTTGTTGAGACTCAATGGTAGGGTCGAGGACGGTAAAGACAATATCAGCAATTTTGGCGGTTGAGCTTTTATTATTTCCGGTAAAAAGGATTGTTTTTACTCCTTTATCCTTTGCGATTTGCACTTTCTCTAGTACTTTAGCAGTTTCACCTGAGCGAGAAAAGGCAATTAGTAATTTGTATTTTTGAATATTATTGAGGAAAATCGCTCTACTGTCACTTGTAGTTGAATTGGAAACATAATAACCAAAGAGCTCTAATTTTTTTGCAAAATAGCTAGAAAAAAGCGTAGAAAAGCCTGCACCATAAAAGTAAATCATTTTATTTTCATTAATTTGCGCAAGAAATAGTTCAATGCTTGTTTCATCTAGAGAATCGATTGTTTGTTTATAATTTTGTTTAAAGGAAGAAACAGCATCTATCAGTGGTTGATGAATACTATCTACGTATTCTACTTCTTGATCAAGCATTTTTGTTACTTTTAAATTTAGGTTGTAAATAAATTCACTATAGCCACTAAAACCAAGTTTTTTGCAAAGTCGGATAATCGTTGCTGTGGATACAAATAGATCATTAGCAGCTGCTCGAATGCTTAGTGTCTCTCCTGCTAATTTCTTCTGGATGAGGAAATGGGTGATCACCTTCTCTGCTTCGGTTAGGTTTTTATCATTTGCATAATCAAGAAACAGCATATCTATATTTTTCAAGCTTCTCATCATTCCTTGTTCGTATTTTCGTCATGTATGTATTCTCTTATTATAATGAATATGTAGGGCATTATGTTTTACTTTTTTGATTGGGTAAGCATATTTTCAAAAAGGATGCCAATACTACTAAACACACTGTAAATTCTGGAGGTTTTACTTCGTGGCCCAATCAAATATAAAATTAACATCCTCAGAAATCGCTTCTCTGTGGACATCTTATCTGAATAATTGTATGTCAAAACAGGTTCTAACGCATATGCTTCAGCATGTAAAGGATCGAGAGATATCTAATGCGATTCGTTTTTCTTTTCAATTTGCCCAAAAACAAGAAAAGCGTTTTATAAAGATTTTTCAAAAGGATAATTTTTCTATCCCTCAAGGGTTTACAGAAGCAGATGTTAATACAAATGCTCCTGCATTATTTACAGAAACCTTTTGTTTAGCATATATTAACCAAATGGCGAAAGTAGGTTTAGTGGCTTACGGAGGATTTCTTGCGATGAGTACAAGGGAAGACTTGATTGCTTTTTTTCATCATGGATTACATAATACTTCAAAGTTATATCATTTAACGAACTCCATTTTAGAAAAAAAAGGCTTGTTAATTAGAGCACCTTATATTTCTATTCCAAAGAAAATTGATTATATAGTTAACAAAAAATATTTAAGTGGTTTCTCCTTATTTCATAAAAAAAGACCCTTAAATGCCGTGGAGGTTTCGCATCTTTTTATGAATTCTCAGACGAACAATATGGGGTTGAAGATTGCATTAGCCTTTGCGCAAACCACTACTAATGGAGATGTAAGTGCATACATGTTAAGAGGAAGAGCTATTTCCCAAAAGCATTTAAAATTGTTTATGGATGCTTTAGTGGATGAGGGGATTCAAAGTCCGAGTTCTTCGGATAAAGGGATTACTGATTCTACCGTACGTACATTTTCGGATAAGTTAATGATGTTTCATATTAGTTTATTGAGCGCTTCTGGAGTTGGAAATTATGCATTAGCAGGAGGAGCTAGTCAAAGAAGTGACCTTTTGCTCAATTATGAAAGACTGTCGATGGAAATTGCTCAATATGCAAAAGATGGGGCAGATTTGATGATCGAAAATAATTGGATAGAACAGCCGCCACCAACTATGCAAACATAATTAATGAGTGGTCTCGAGAATTTCAAAAGGGAAATCCTTAAATATGGAATTTCCCTTTTCCTATTTTATGCTTCTAGTTCAGTTGTACGGTTTTTACTGTTCTTTTTAACAGTGTGAGCGCTTTCCTCGAGTATATACATTACCGGTAATTGGGATGTAATATTCGATTCTCCTATATAAACTTCTGTAACATAATAGGCAATGTTGATATCGGAAATTTTTGCTAATTGGCAGTTTTTGCTGTTGGTAATACTGATGATGTTGCAGCCTTCTAATTTTAATTGATTTGCAAGATGTAGCGTATGATCCGTTTCACCAGAAACAGATAATATAATTGCTGTACTATTTTTCAATTCTTTACTGTTAATCGGATAAAAGGGATCTTTGATAAAAGTAGAAAATTTTCCTAAGCTGGAAAAGTATCTTGCTCCATACTCTGCTAAAATTCCTGAACTGCCTGTTCCTACGAATATGACTTTATTTGATTGAATTACCATTTCAGCTGTTTCTTGTATGTACGTTTCGAAATTCCCCTTCATAGTCCGTTCCAAAAACTCAGAAAGATAGTATTTCGTCGATTTTAAGTTTTCTTGTTCATTTCTATCTAAATATAATTTTAATTTAATCTTAAACTCGGAAAAGCCATCACAGTTCAGTTTTCGGCAAAACCTTAGAATACTAGATGTGGAGACGTGTGTTTCATCAGATAATTCTCTAATACGCATGTAAATAACCTTATCGATATTTTTTGTAACATAGTTATAGAGTAGCATTTCCAAATCATTAAAGGATTGGATCATTTCATTTGTGAACAAATTTTTTTCCTCCTACTCTAATTATTAGTCTTCCTATATTCTCCATTTATTATAAAACAGGTTGTGACTAAAATGTAACAAATTCCTTCTGAAGAAAAAAGATACTAAGTGTTTATTTTTTCTTGTATTATATTTGAAAGCGTATACAATTTAGAAGAAAGGAGGAATAAGATGTCTGAGAAAGAGTGCTTTCCAGAAAATTTTCTGTGGGGATCAGCGTCTGCAGCCTATCAAGTAGAGGGAGCATGGAATGAAGAGGGAAAAGGTCCATCTGTCTGGGATAATTTTACGAAAATTCCAGGAACAACTTTTCAAGGAACAAATGGCGATGTGGCAGTCGATCATTACCATCGTTACAAAGAAGATGTCGCATTGATGGCTGAAATGGGGTTGAAAGCTTATCGATTCTCTATTGCTTGGAGCCGAATTTTACCTGATGGAAGAGGGAAAGTGAATAAAGCTGGGCTACAATTTTACAATCAGTTAATTAATGAACTTATAAAATACAATATTCAGCCCATTATCACTATCTATCATTGGGATGTTCCGCAAAAGTTGATGGATCTGTATGGTGCTTGGGAATCGAGAGAAATCATCCATGATTTCAATGAATATTGCATCCTCCTTTATAAGCATTTTGGTGACCGAGTAAAGTATTGGGTTACACTTAATGAACAAAATGTCTTTATTTCTTTAGGGTATGATCAGGGATTGCATCCGCCAGCTGTGAAGGATAAGAAAAGAATGTTTGCTGCAAATCATATTGCCAATTTGGCAAATGCAAAGGCGATTCAATCTTTTAGAAGATATGTGCCAGATGGAAAAATAGGTCCCAGCTTTGCCTATGGTCCTGTTTATCCGTTTGACTGTCATCCTGATAATATCCTCGCCTATGAAAATGCAGAAGAGCTTAATAATCACTGGTGGCTAGATATTTATGTTTGGGGAAGGTATCCAAAGACGATGTGGAAGCTATTAAGTGAGGCGGGAATTGCGCCAACGATGGAGGAAGGTGACAGTGAATTATTAGCGTTTGGACGTCCTGATTTTCTCGGAATTAATTACTATCGTACAGGGACGGTAGAAAGGAATCCTGTAGACAGAGCGGTAGAAGGGGGAGAGATGAATACAACAGGACAAAAGGGGACTACAAAGGAGCATGGAATTCCAGGTTTGTTTAAATCCAAAAAAAATCCTTATTTAAACACAACTAACTGGGATTGGGAGATTGATCCTCAAGGTCTACGGATTGGACTTCGGAGATTGACGAATAGATACCATTTACCATTATTGATTACGGAAAATGGTCTTGGTGAATTTGATCAATTAGAAGAAGGAGAGATTAATGACGAGTACCGTATTGATTATCTTCGTTCCCATATACAGGCATGCCAAAGTGCGATAAATGAGGGTGTTGACTTAATTGGATATTGTACTTGGTCCTTCACTGATCTATTAAGCTGGCTTAATGGCTATCAGAAAAGATATGGCTTTGTTTATGTTGATCGAGAGGAACAGGACGAAAAGGAATTAAAAAGAATAAAAAAGAAAAGCTTTTATTGGTATAAGAAAGTGATGGAAACAGAAGGAAGAGAACTATAGTTTTTGGTTTGAAAAATAAGGAGGGAATAAAATGAAGAAATTACTTTTAGTATGTGCAGCAGGGATGTCCACAAGTTTATTAGTAAATAAAATGAAGGATGCGGCAAAAGAAAAAGGAATGGAACTGGAAATTTTTGCGTTGCCAGTGTCGGAGTGCCAAAAAGTGGCTCATGAAGTGGATGTTGTTTTATTAGGGCCACAGGTTCGCTACCAAAAACCACAAGTAGAAGAAATTATAGCTGGAAGAGTACCAGTGGAAGTAATTGATATGAGAGCATATGGAACGATGAATGGAAAGGCTGTCTTAGAAAGAGCATTAGAATTAATGGCATAGCGGATAAGCAACTTGCAACTAGAGAAACCTGCAAAATAAACCATTTTTTCACTGTGAAAATAACGATAATTATTTAGGGGGAGTTATATAATGGGTTTTATGGCGGCTTTTGAAAAGTTTGCGGAGAAAACATTAGTGCCAGTTGCAGCAAAATTAAACTCACAGAGGCATATAGTTGCAATCCGTGATGCATTTATTCTATCTTTTCCAATTACACTTGCAGGTTCATTAATTGTCTTACTAAACTTTGCCGTTTTAGCTCCAGATGGCTTTATTGCAAAAATCTTATTTTTGCATAAACTATTTCCAAATTTAGCAGATTTGCAAGCGGTTTTCTCACCAGTTTTAAATGGATCTGTTAATATTTTGTCCATGTTTATCGTCTTCCTCGTTGCCAGAAATATGGCGATTTCACTCAAAGCTGATGAATTATTAAGCGGACTTACAGGTCTTTCTGTATTTTTCATTATTTATCCACCGTATACAAATGTAGATGGGGCAAATTTCTTAACGACTCAATGGGTCGGTGCTCAAGGATTATTTGTTGCATTAATTGTTGGGCTATTAGTCGGAGAGCTTTTCAGCAGATTATCTAAGTCGAAAAAGTTGCAAATTAATATGCCTGATTCTGTACCTCCAGCTGTTTCTCGTTCCTTTAAGGTATTATTCCCAATTATTATTATTACGGTTTTATTCGCTATTGTAAACGCTTTAATAAATGCTGTTTATCCAGATGGTCTGCACGGATTTATTTATGCAGCGATTCAAACACCATTAAAAAGTCTAGGTACAAATATCGTTTCTCTTGTTATATTAGCGATTGTTTCCAACCTTTTATGGGTATTCGGTATTCATGGTCCAAATACGATTGCTGCTATTCGTGAAGCGATGTTTGCAGAGGCAAACTTAGAAAATCTTAACTTTGTTGCGGAGCATGGAACAGCTTGGGGAGCTCCATATCCTGTTACTTGGGCGATTAACGATGCTTTTGCGAATTATGGTGGCTCTGGAATGACGCTAGGATTACTTATTGCTATCTTTATCGTTGCGAAAAGGCAGGATTACAGAGATATTGGTAAATTATCAATTGCGCCAGGAATATTTAATATTAATGAACCAGTAATTTTTGGTTTACCAGTAGTATTGAATCCGATTTTAATCGTGCCGTTTATTCTTGTCCCTGCCATTAATATTATTATCGGATATGTTGCCATTGTATCTGGATTAATTCCGCCAATTGCCTATTCTGTACCGTGGACTACTCCAGGACCTCTAATTGCCTTCCTTGGCACAGGTGGAAACTATATTGCGCTATTACTTGGATTTGTTTGTTTAGCTGTCTCGACTCTTGTGTATTTACCATTTGTTATAGCAGCAAACAAAGCCAATGCAGTAAGCTATGGAGGACAAAAAAGTGATTCGGATGTCTCCGCATAAAGTGTGAGAAAAAATGAATCAATATACTATCCAGTTTCTATGTGGACAAATAAACTATGTCCGTGCTTTTTTTGAAAATTATCAGGATGATTATATCACAGCTAGAATAAAGGTTATTAATAAGATTAAAGCTGATCTAGTAGTTGATACAACCTTGTCCCCTGAACTTGCCATATGTTATGTAGAGAAAACATTCCAGCAGTCAAAATACGGTTGTGCCCTGCACTTTAATGTATCTATGAAATAATATAAAAATGATCGAAAAAAGGTTTTCTCAAAGCATAGAACTTTGGGAAAGCCTTTTTCGATAAAGTAAGATAAAAATTTATGCTGTTTCGTTTTGATCAATGATATCAATAATTTGGTTTTTTAGTACTTCAGATGTAGGACCAAAAATAGCCTGAATTCCGTTTCCTACATCTAGGACACCCTTTGCTCCAAGTAGCTTTAGTTGTTCATGATTTACTTGTGACTTATCAATTATGCCAACGCGAAGTCTTGTAATGCAGGCATCTAAATTGTTGATGTTTTCTTTTCCACCAAGAGCTTGCAATACTAGAAAGGCTTTTTCTTCTTTAGAAGCGTTTGTTTTTCCTCTATTTTTATAATCTTCTTTTGAGTAGAGTTTATTAGAGCTTTCATCTCCACGGCCTGGTGTCAAAAGATTCCACTTTCCGATTGCAAACCTAAATACAAAATAATAGATAATGGCCATAATTAAACCTAC
Source organism: Niallia tiangongensis (assembly GCF_044704065.1). Classification (NCBI taxonomy): domain Bacteria; kingdom Bacillati; phylum Bacillota; class Bacilli; order Caryophanales; family Bacillaceae; genus Niallia; species Niallia tiangongensis. The sequence goes on from NZ_CP162613.1 coordinate 334,074, forward strand.
TATTATTACATACCACCATGGTTCACCTACCCCTGGAAGTATTCCAAATAAGGTAAAGTCAATAACTCCTGCTCCTCCAGCATATCCAATGTTTACGTCTAAAATATACATTAACATAAAGGAAAGGCCAGCCATTAAAGTATGGAAGACATAAAGTAATGGAGCAACAAATAAGAAAGTGAATTCTAATGGTTCTGTAATACCAGTTAGGAAAGCTGTTCCTGCAGCAGTCAATAATAATCCGCTTACAGCTTTCTTATTTTCTGGTTTAGCCATATGATACATTGCTAAGGCAATAGCAGGTATTCCAAATAAAATAAATGGGAATTTTCCAGCCATAAATCGTCCAGCTGTAATTTCCACAGCAGCATTTACTTGTTTATCAGCTAATTGAGCCATATACATTGCTGTATCTCCTGAGACAATTTGACCAGCAAGAGTTGTGTAGCTTCCGCCAACTTCTGAAAAGCGAATAGGAATATAGAATATATGATGTAACCCAAATGGAATTAACCCACGCTCTACAACTCCGTAGATAAACATATAGAATGGTGGTGTGTGTTCACCAGATAGAGCTTTTCCTAAAGTAAAGATTCCATCTTGAATATATGGCCAAATAAAAGCTAATAGGCTTGCAATGACAATGGAAACTGCAGCAGTAACGATAGGGACAAATCTTGCTCCAGCAAAAAAGGATAACATTTCTGGTAGTTCAAAATCATGGAATTTCTGATATAACGTAGCAGCAACAAAACCCATAATAATTCCACTAAATACACCAATTTGGAGGGTTGGGATACCTAGCTCTGTTGTATAGCCAGGAACAGAAGCTGCAGATTCTGGTGTAATACCAAGAATGATACCAATCACCGTGTGCATTACTAGATAGCCAACAAATGCAGACATTCCAGCGGCTGCTTTACCACCGGTCCAACTACCGGCAATTCCTACTGCAAATAAAACACCGAGATTAGAAAAAACAGCATTCCCAGCTCCTTTCATTAAAGAAGCGAAAGTTTGCCATCCAGAAGCTTCTAGAAAAGGTAGGTATTCCATTAGATAAGGAGATTGTAAACTTATACCGATACCCATTAACAAACCAGCAGCAGGCAATAAGGATATAACAACCATAAATGATTTTCCCACTCGTTGGAAAAAATCGAAAGAAAAGATTTTTTTCATGGTAAGACTCCCTTCAAATAATTAATTATAAGTTAATTTAATGACTCTAATAAAAATCGTGTTAATCAGTATAAAAACGCTACTCTTTTAGCAATAAATATCGAAGTAAGCTTAGTGCAAGTTTGTCTTGGCATGCCACTTAGAATTCTAATAAAACTAACAGAAAAATATAGAAAAGACTAAAAAAGATATTAATATTAAATAATTGTAAGCGCATTCCATCACGTGATAAGAGGAACTAGAGAGAAATTGCTCTCTAGTTTAAATTGTTTTTTGTGAAAGTTAAAAATAAAATTAATTAATCTTACATATTGAATTATTTTAGTTCAGGCCAATATTCTTTATTTGCCTCGATTAGAGCATCTAAGATTTCTCTAGCTTTTAGAGCTGATACAACCGTTCTATTTAAAGTTAAGGCTTGTAATGCTTTTTGATAAGATCCCTCTATATAAGCTTCAGCCGTTAGTCTTTCATATGCATATTGTCCTTCGATTAATCCTTTATAGAAGGTTGGAATCGTTCCGACAGCATAAGGTCTTGGTCCATTGGCTGTTAAGCTTGCAGCCACTTCAACCATTGCATCATGTGGCAAGTTCTCGATTATGCCATCATTTTTCAAGATTACTACAAAATTATCTCCTTTATTAAAAGCAATAGATTCTGCAACAATTAAGATGAATTCCCCATGTGCATCATTATGAACAACATGGGAATCCTTGGCAGTACCAACAGAAATAATTCGATTACATTCTTCAAATACGCGTTTTTCCCTGCCGTCCATTACTTCGTTTGCTCTCGTATAGGATGGGTTAAGCTTATTTAAAACCTTATCTGGATATAGATAATATTGCAAATAAGTATTAGGTAAATAATCTGGAAAATCTCTTACCATTTGTTCAACCATTGCATATGTTTCTAACCATGATTTATCCCGTTGCTCGTAATCAACTGGGCGAAAACCACCTTCTAAAATCATTTCTCTTAATTCAGGGAGTAGGTCATTTCCTTGTTGATCATATAGATGGGTAAACCAGCCAAAATGGTTAAGACCAAAATATATTGGATCAAATTCTCTTGGATCTCTATCTAACAAACGTCCATAAGAACGAAGCAGGTTCTCAGGCTGATCGCAGATATTTAGAATTTTATTATCTTCAGGAAAAATGCGTTGTAGGGCATCGGCAACAATTGCAGCAGGATTCGTATAGTTTAGTATCCATGCATTTTTATTCTTTTCACGAACATCCTTAACTAACTGAACCATATCGCTGATAGATCGCATTCCATATGCAAATCCTCCAGGACCGCATGTTTCTTGTCCGATTAGGCCTAGGCTTAAAGGGATTTTCTCATCTTTTTCTCTCATTGTATAGCCGCCAGTTCTCATTTGGACAAAGACAAAGTCAATGTCTTCAGCGAATGCCTTTTCTTTATCAACTGTATAATCAAATTTAATTTCTGGATATTCTTCTTGAAATAAAATCTTTGCAAATTCACCGATTGTTTTTTGGCGATTTTCATTTACATCAAACATTACTAATCTATTGATAGGAAATGTTTTTTGGCGAGCGCAAATTCCTTTTAAAAGTCCAGGTGTCCAAGTACTTCCACCACCGACAACTAGTACATTGAATTTTTTCATAAATTCCACTCCTAAGTTTCGAATTTATTTTTGTTTTCGTTTTCATAAGTTATACTAACAAGATGTCATAGTAAGTTTTAAAAAGTTTCATAATATGAAATTTTTTTGAGAAGAGTAGATAATTAAGGTATATATATAGTAGAAGAGGGTTGATCAAATGTATAATTTTATAGCAAAGCTGTTAAACTTTATTGAATCCTCCACTGATCAGTCAAATTCAGATATTGTTATCGCGGAGTACATTTTGAGAAATACGTATGAACTCCCAAATAAATCGATATATGAAGTAGCAGATGCGTGTCATACATCTCCAGCCACTATTACACGTTTCTGTAAACGTTTTGATGATATATCTTTTAAGGAATTAAAGGAATATGCAAGGACATTTATTGAGTTTAATCATACAGAGCTTAATTTAGATAAGATGAAGGATAATTTCTATCCAGAAAAACTGAATGAGTACTTTAATGATTTAACTAATTCCTTAGAACAAACAAAAGAATTAATGAAGTCTAAAAACTTAATGGGTGTTATAAAAAGGATTCATGAAGCAGAAAAACTTGCTTTTTTTGGAGTAACTTTTTCTCATCTTTTAGCTCGTAATGCACAGTTTAAATTTATAAGATTAGGAAAATATGTAACGGCATATAGTAATCATGAGAATCAAATCTCGGACGCTCTTTCTCTCAGAAAAGGAGATTTCGCTTTGGTTATTTCTTTTTCAGGTGATACAAGATTTATCGTTCGCTTGGTGAAAGTACTAAAAGGACAGGGAATCCCTATAATGGCGATAACAGGGAGAGAAGATTCTTTTTTGGCAAGAAATGCAGAAGAAATCATTCTTGTGAGTGATAAAAGTGATTCTGATTTTAAATCACCAATAATCGAAGAGATTAGCATGTTAAGTGTTATTAATTCTATTTACTTAGTATACTCGTTATTTTTAAATAGCTTAGAGGACCATAGAATGGAGGAATAAAAATGAAGATCATTTTGGCGCCAGATTCCTATAAGGGCAGTGCAACAGCAGTTCAAGTAGTATCTTCCATGAAAAAGGCTATTGAAGACATTTCGCTAACAGATATAATTGTTGAAAAACCAATGGCAGATGGTGGAGAAGGAACGGTAGATGCCTTATTAACCTCAGTAGGAGGAGAAAAAATACAGATATCATGTACTGGTCCATTGGGGGAAAAAATAGAAACATATTATGCGATAACAGAGGATAATACAGCAGTCATTGAAGTTGCCAATATAGCAGGTTTAGTTCAAGTTCCTCTTCCGTTAAGAAATATCAATCATACTACAACTTATGGTGTTGGTGAGGTTCTGTTAAATGCTATAGATAAAGGATGTAATCGGATTATTATTGGTTTAGGCGGTAGCGCCACGAATGATGGCGGATTAGGAATGCTACAAGCTTTAGGGATAAGAGTATGGGATGAAAAGGGTGATTCCCTAAGTATCTATGGAAAAGACTTGCTTTCCATTGCAAAAGTTGATGAATCTGGTTTAGATAAGAGGTTAAAAGATATTGATATTATTATTGCCAGTGACGTAGAAAATCCTCTTTGTGGGAGAGAGGGAGCTAGTTTTATATATGGATTACAAAAAGGAGCAACCAAGGAAGAAATCTTATCCTATGATAACGCATTAGCAAACTTTATAGAGCTGTTAAGCTGTAGTAATGAATTATCCCAGAAAAAAGGTGCTGGAGCTGCTGGCGGTCTAGGGTTTGCCTTGTTATATCTAGGAGGGAAAATGGAATCAGGAGCAAAACTTGTAGGGGAAATATCTCGTTTAGAAGAAGCTATTAGAGATGCAGATTTAATTATTACGGGTGAAGGGCAGAGTGATGAACAAACATTATATGGAAAGGCTCCTGGATATGTTGCTAATTTGGGAGTGAAATATGAAGTTCCTACTATCTTAATTTCAGGTAGTATTGGAAGAAATGCTGACGCATTAAGAAATGTTTTCTTAGGTTGCTTTTCTATCATTAATCGTCCATTAACATTGGAAGAGTGTATAGAGCAAGTTGATTATTTAATTATGCAACAAACGAAAAATATAATACATCTAGTTAAAGGGTTACAATAGGTTCTTGTAGGAAGATTTCCTTAGAAGGTAAAATGTGCTTCTTTCTTTTTACATTTTATTATATTATAATTACTATTATAAATCTAAGCAGGAAGGGATTTCGATTTTATGAAGTCTCTTTTTGTTTGTGTATCTACATTTTATATATCAGTTGTGTTAAATTTATATAACTGCTAAGTTTGTTGTGTTTTATCAATTTAATCGATGTAATTGGTTGTTGGAAGTCCAATGAATAAACTGGAGCAATGAGTTTTTACTGTTGTCACATTTGTTGTATAGTTAAGTATAGAATGATAAATTGTTTAGAATAGGGTGTTGAATTATGAGTGGAAATGCATATCGAGTATTACTTTATTATAAATATGTAACGATTGAAAATCCGGAAGAATTTACAAAGGAGCATTTAGCTTTCTGTAAAGAGCTTGGATTATTAGGTCGTATTCTTATTTCGCATGAAGGGATTAATGGAACAGTTTCTGGTACAGTAGAACAAACTGAAAAGTACATGGAAGCATTCAGACAGGATCCTCGTTTTAGCGATACAATTTTTAAAATTGATGAAGCAGATGGACATGCTTTTAAGAAAATGCATGTGCGCCATAAAAAAGAATTAGTTAACTTAAGCTTAGAAGATGATGTAAATCCACTTGAGTTAACTGGTAAGCACTTAAAGCCAACAGAATTTTATGAGAAAATGCAAGATCCAGATACAATTGTAATTGATGCTCGTAACGATTATGAATATGATCTTGGTCATTTCAGAGGTGCTATTAAGCCTGAAATTGAAACATTTAGAGAACTGCCACAATGGATTAAAGAAAATAAAGATATGCTAGAAGGCAAGAAAATTCTTACCTATTGTACTGGTGGGGTAAGATGTGAGAAATTCTCTGGATGGTTAATGAAAGAAGGCTTTGAAGATGTAAGTCAATTAGATGGTGGAATTGTCACTTACGGAAAAGACCCAGAAGTCCAAGGTGAACTATGGGACGGTCAATGCTATGTGTTCGACCAAAGAATCAGTGTGCCGGTTAACCAAAAAGAGCATGTTGTTGTAGGTCGTGACTTCTTTACAGGTGAGCCATGTGAAAGATATGTAAACTGTGCCAACCCTGAGTGTAACCGCAAAATGCTATGCAGTGAAGAAAATGAAGAGAAGTATATGAGAAGCTGCAGCCATGAGTGCCGCACGCATCCAAGAAACTTCTATGTGAAACATAATGGTCTTACTCCAGAGCAAGTGGAAGCAAGAGTAAAAGAAATTGCTCAATGGGAAGAAGAAAGTAAAGTAATGTAATAAATAATAGGGGGCTGTCCTTTATGGACGGCCTTTTTGTTATTTCTGGATTGGTTTGGCTGATAAAATGAAGCAATGGCTGATAATGCAATAGTTTTGGATAATAAAAGCAAAACTTAGGCTGATATCCCATTTATTTGCACGATATCAGCCTTCTTTGGTGTCAAATCTAATAAAATTAGTTTAATATCTTTATTTTTGATGGGGGTGACTGGGTACTATGAATAAATGCTAATAACTGTTCTGCCATATATTCACAAGGATAACAAAAATCCTCCTTGACCCACTCCATAATCATGCCGACAATTGCATTAGCCTGATAACTGATATGAAGATTTCGGTTGATGTGTGGATCTATTAGTGCATACTCAAAATCTTCTTTATTCACATCCTTTAAAGTCTGATAAATACGCTGGTGGTAATCATATAGGAAGTCAGAAGAGAAAACTAGCTTATAAAACAAGGCATGTCTTTGTACATGTTCAAATATTTTAATTGATTTCGCTGTTAATGTGGAGACATCAAAGGTTTCTAGATGTACATAGGGAAAGCGATAAGCCCAAATTAAATCAGCAAGCACATCATTTGTCAGATCCTCTAGCAAATCTTCTTTGTATTGGTAATGCCGATAAAAAGTTCCCCGATTGACATCAGCAAGCTCTACAATGTTTGTAATAGTAATATCTTTAAAGTCCTTTTGATCCATTAAAGTGATAAGGGCATTTTTTAGTGCTTTTTTTGATTTTTTCACTCTTCTATCAGAGCTAGTTTCGTTCGTTTGCATATAAATAAGCCTCCCTATTACTTCAGAAGAATTAGAGTTATGGAACAAAAACCTACTCTATTGTTCCATAAGAAACATATCTTGTTTTTTTGCTGATTGAATAGTTTATTTTAATAAAATTATACTATAAGAGTAGTGAATACGTTAAATAATTCAACTATTTTTGATAGCGATTTCAGTAGAAGGGGTTGGTTATATGAAATTACAAGATAAAGTTGCGGTTATTACAGGGGCAGCATCTGGAATGGGGAAAGAGATTGCTTTACTTTACGCAAAAGAAGGTGCAAGCGTTGTTGTTTCTGATTTAAATGTAGAAGGAGCAGAGGCAACAGTTAAGGAGATTGAAGCGAATGGAGGAAAAGCATTTGCTATCAAAACAAATGTAGCAGTGGAAGAGGATATTCAACTATTAATTGATTCAACTGTCGACACTTTTGGAAAAGTAGATATCTTAGTTAACAATGCTGGTATTATGGACAATATGGAGCCAGCAGCTGATATTGAAGATAAGGCGTGGGAGAGAATCTTTGCTGTTAATACAACGAGTGTAATGCGTTCTACTAGAAAAGTATTGCCATTATTTTTAGAACAGCATGGCGGTATCATCGTAAATATCGCTTCTGCTGGAGGTTTATATGGGGCTCGTGCTGGTGCAGCCTATACGGCTTCTAAGCATGCGGTTGTTGGATTTACGAAAAATACTGGCTTTATGTATGCGGATAAGGGAATCCGATGTAATGCGATTGCTCCAGGAGCGGTGATTACCAATATCAGTTCTACCATGACAAATATTAATCAATACGGTGCGTCTAAACAGCAGCTAGGTATGGCTATTAACCCAAGAGCTGGCAGTGCAGAAGAAATTGCAAAGGTTGCCCTGTTCTTAGCATCTGATGATTCAAGCTTTTTAAATGGAACAGTTATTACAGCTGATGGAGGCTGGACTGCTTACTAAAATAGCTAAAAAAATATTGCCGACAAACGAAGTTCGTCGGCAATATTTTTATTAACTGTTAAGAAAGTAGAAGTTTTCTGAAAGCCGGGTGCTCTCCGCTTTTCTAATTGTCTAGCTCCAGCGCCTACCGCCTAGCAAACTTCAGGTCATCTCCCTACGATAAGTCAACATCGAATCGCTAGAGCTCATCGTGTAGCCTATATCTCAGTCGATGCCCCTACAGTTTGTACGGCGGTGAGCAAGGCACTTGCGCTTTTCTAATTGTCTAGCTCCGGGCACCCAGGGGCTGATGGGCTTCCCGCCCGTTCCCTACGATAAGTCAACATCGATTCACTAACGTTCATCGTGTTTCCTATATCTCAGGAAAGGTCGCTCCACCCCACATGCCCCTAACCGGGTGCCTCCGCTTTTCTCATAATTCGAAGGTCTCACCTAACTCTAATACTTTCCCTTTAAATCCAAGTTCTTCAAGCTTGTTTACAAACGCTTTTGCGTCTTGCTCAATAACAGGGAATGTATTGTAATGAATAGGAATGATTAGTTTTGCTTGATACCATTCGGCTGCTTGTAGTGCATCTTCAGGTCCCATTGTATAGTGGTCTCCGATTGGTAGGAAAACAACGTCTAAATCATGTCGATCTCCAATCATTTTCATATCGCCGAATAGTCCAGTGTCTCCAGCATGATGCAACACTTTTTCCTCTGCTTCAATAATATATCCAGCTGGCATTCCGCCATATAAGATGTTTTTATTTTCTTCATCAATAATCCCTGAACTGTGGAATGCATGTGTCATTTTCACTTTGGTAAATCCTAAATCAATTGTTCCTCCAATATTCATCCCGATTGTTTCGACGCCCTTCCATGACATATAGGCAGCTAATTCTGGATTAGCGACAACCGGAGCATTATTTGCTTTAGCGATTGGTGCAGCGTCGAGAATATGATCCATGTGAGCATGTGTCAATAGAACAGCATCTACTTTCATTTCCTCCACTTTAGAAACTGCCGCAGGGTTTCCGCTAATAAACGGATCAATAACCAATGATTTTCCTTCTATACTAATTTCAATAGTGGATTGACCATGATACGTAATTTTCATGCAAAATCATCTCCTTAATTTCACAAAAATGTGGATTATTGTCCATTTTAGATTAAAGCAGAGAGAGGGAAAGTGCCAAATGATATGCTTGTCTGTTGCTTTCATTATAAATCCTCTGCAGTAAGAAGTATTAACACTACTTTATAAGGAAATACGTTGCCAAAGGAAAAGATTATCGTTGCTTCGGCTGGCATAAAGCTAGCATTATAAAAGAAATAATCGTGATGGATAGTACCCAAATCCAAGCCATTCGCATATTTCCATTATCGATAGCAACATAAATAGCGGTAGGCAAGGTTTGTGTTTTTCCAGGAATATTACCTGCAAACATTAAGGTAGCTCCAAATTCCCCGAGTCCTCTGGCGAAACTAAGAATACTTCCAGAAAGGATAGAGTGGGAAGCAAGTGGAATGGAAATGGATGTGAGTACTTTCCATTCATTTGCACCATCGACTCGTGCTGCCTCCTCGATTGAGCGATCAATTTGAATAAATCCTGCTTTAGCTGATTGATACATTAAAGGAAAGGATACGATAAATGCAGCAATTACTGCAGCCCACCATGTAAAAATGACAGGCTGATGAAAGATCCATTCGATTACTTTGCCGAGGATACTATTTCTACCAAACAGAACGAGTAGTAGGAAACCAGTAACAGTTGGAGGAAGAACGATTGGTAAAAGTATACAGGTTTCAAGCAATGACTTTCCTTTAAATTTTTTTCTGGCTAATTTGGCAGCAAGTATCGTGCCACTGGCAATGACGACAATAGTGGCAACTAGAGAAACTTGTAAGGATAGGGAGAGCGGTGACCAAAAATTTGACCATTCCTCTTTAGTTAACAATAAATCCATCTTCTTCGAAAACCTTTAAACTAGTTGGAGTTTGCAGATAGTCATAAAACGTTTTTGCTGCCTCGTAATTTTTGCTGTCCTTGAGGATGCCGATCGGATAGACAATCGGGGAATGATTTGATTCCTCTGCAATTGCAACTATCTCAACAGAATCAGATGTCTTTGCATCGGTTCCATAAACTATTCCAGCTGCCACATTGTTTGTTTCTACATAAGACAATACTTGACGGACGTCTTTTGCAGTAATGATATTCTCCTGTACTTTTCCCCATATATGGAGAGTTTGAAGCGTCTCTTTCGCATAATTTCCTGCTGGGACAGACTCGGGTATACCAATGGCGATTTTTTCCTTATCTAATGTTTCGAGATCAGAGAAGCTATTAATCGTTGTATTGGATTGTTTATTAGTGATCAGAACTAAATTATTTTTTACTAAGTCTATATGATCTGATTCTCTAATAAATCCATCCTCTATCAAAAGATCTAATTTATCCTGTGCTGCTGAGAAAAATAAATCAACTGGTGCTCCTTGAGCGATCTGTTGCTGCAAAGCTCCTGATGAGCCAAAATTAAAGGTTAATGTAATGTCTGGATGATCCTCTTCGAAGTTCTTTTTTATCGTATTTAATGAATCTTGCATGCTTGCCGCAGCAGAGACAGTTAAAGAAATCGGTTCTTTCTTAGAGGAAGAAGCCTGCTCCCCGTTATTGCTACAAGAGGTTAAAAGTAATAAAACTAATAATAAAAGGATGTGTTTGATGTTCTTTCTCATAGTACCTCTCCTTTATTAAAAATATTTCTTAATGTTCCCTTTTCTTGTGTACTCAAAGTAGATAATGGCTCTCTGCATATTCCTACTTCCATGCCGTTTTCTGTTAGTACATATTTGATGGCTCGCAGTATTCCTATTTCTAAGATGGTATGTATGGTTGGGAGTAGTTTAGAGAATTGTTCTTCTGCACGTTTCCATTCATTTGCTTTTACCAATTGAACAATTTGTTGCATTTCTTTTGGGAAAATATTTCCTATTATACTAGTGATTCCGTCATAACCATTTTGCATATTATCTAAAAGCTGCAAATCGAATCCAGTTAAAACGGAGAAGGAAGGACCGAGCTTACTTTTGACTAGAGGTGCATTGCTAGGATCACCTGCCTCTTTTAAGGCTTGGATTTGCGGATAGTACTCTACTAAATCATATAAAGTAGTTAGTTCCAGATTAAATCCAGTACGTGATGGATTATTATAGAGCATAATTGGTAAATCAGTCACAGCACACACTTTTTTCACGTATTCAGCTGCTTCTCTTTGGCTCATTCGTAAATAAGGTGGGAATCCTAGCATAATTCCATCCAAATTTTCTCGTTGGGCAGCCTCCGCCAATCGAATTGCGTCAGATGTTCTTACAGCAGCTACTCCTCCGATGAGAAGGAGATCTTCTTTTCCAGCTAATCTTGCTTCTCGATAGAGGGTTATGCGTTCTTCGATTGACATCGAATGCTGCTCCCCTGTTGAACCACTGATAAGCAGAGCAGGAACATGATTCTTTTTATAGTAATCTATTAAAGAATAGATGCCACTCAGCCAGAGATTTTCCTTATCATCAAACGGGGTAACCATTGCAATACTATATGGAACAAATGGATTTTGTTTAATCATTCTCCCTCACTCCTTTTTAAATAGATTATACTTAAACTATTCAGATAATAGTAAAAGAAAGCTGTTTAATAAAAGTCTTTCTACCAATTTATCTTTTTCTTGTTATGAAATCAATATGAAATGCGAAGGGAGTAGGATTTTTGTGGTAAGAGTGGCGTTGAATTTTGCGATAATGCTGGAACAAGTGAAAAGTAATGGATACAAGGAAGAAGAGATTATACAGGCTTTGGAAAGGAAGGATCTTGTTTTCTTTCAAAGTTGTGGAAATGGTTTGCCGGATTGGGAAACACTTTTCTCTTATTATGAAAAAAATAAGCCAGGAGTAAAAGAGATTATTGCAGATGAATATGAAATAACCTTTTTAACAAAGGGAACGTTAAAAAGACTGTTATCACTAAAATATCAATTAGTAGAGGGAAGAGACTTTGAGGATCGAGGAGAAGTATTGGGGACAATAACTTTATCGCAGGAATCCTTTCATTCATTTACATCGATTTTAGCAAAAAATTGGACTATTGTCGTATTGGAAGAGAATACATACAATGTTATCTTTGATATTAAGTTATTCGCAATCGAGTAAATGAAATTAGGACAAGTGGTTGTTATTTTTACGATAAATCTTTCTTTATATTATAGAAGGAGGTAGAAATAACATATATGAAGAGAAAGAGGCTAATGAAGATTAGTCCCTTTTTTTACAACAAAAACAGAACATACGTTCCTTTTGGGAGGCGTGAATATGAAGGAATTCCGTTCTTTTCAATCAGAGGCTTTTACCACGTTCTTGCAAGAAAATAAATCATTATTAAGTAATCCAATTGTAAAGAGTTTTTTGGAAAAAAAGATACATTTTCTTCTATTAAAAAAAGCGATAGAATTTCCAACAAAGGAAAATAAAGAAAAGCTGGACGAATCCTTTAAAAAGCATTTCTTTACCATTCGGTTTACTGCGTATATTACTTCTTCAATGGAGTATAGCACCATTAATTTTAATAAAAACCTAACAATGTATCAGACAAGATTTCCTTTAATGCTGGCTGCAAAGGAAGAAGGAGGAGAGAAGGACATTACTCTACATGATAAAGAGGCTGAAATAGAAAGGATAGTGGAGAAGGAGGTCTTGCGAGCAAGTGTAGAGGAATATATTGCAGACAAAATGATTTATTCAGCCATTCTTAGCCTAACCACTTCACAACGAGCCGTTCTAACCTATGCATACCTATATAAATTAACGGATACAGAAATTGCTCGAACAATTGGTACATCACAACAATATGTTTCAAAAACGCGAAAAGTAGCTTTGCAACGTATTCTTTCATTTATGAATGGAAGGAGGAAGGTAGATGGAATTGATAGACATGACTCAATGGATGACAATAATCAGTAACTTTGGCTTTCCACTAACTTTATCTTTATTTGTTCTGCTTCGATTAGACAAAAAAATGGATCAGCTCCTTAAGGAATGGAAGGAAATGCAACCAAATCAACGAAAGGAAAATGGCAAATGACAGATATGTATACAATCGTGAAAAGAGCAAAGGTAGATCCTGAAATGTTAACAGAATTAATTAAGATGTTTGAGCCAAAGGTCAATCAATTAATGAAAAGAACAAATCCAAATGATATGGCGGACCTTTCACAAGAGCTAAAAATCATGCTAATAGAGTCTGCTTATCAATATGATTTAGATAGTATTCCGGGGTTTTGGGAGTTTAAGGATAAGTATAAAAGTTAATAGGCGCTTTTATACAGAAAAAATCCGAGCCCGATCTGTACAATCAAACTGCATGGATGGGCTCGGATTTTTTTATAAGGATACTATACTTTTCGCTTTAATAAGCTATTTGTAATCGCATAAAGATGATTTTTATAATCTCCTTCAGGTAATTTATTAAGTTGTTTGATTGCTTTTTCTGTATATTTTTTAGCAAGGAGTTCCGCTTTTTCTACCCCTTTATATTTAGAAATAAGTTCAGAAATCTGCTGCATATCCTCATTAGTCAAAGCGTCTTTTTTATCTAAAATAGGAATCAGCTCTTTAGGATTGGCTTGAATAGCATAAATGAGAGGCAAATTATAATGACCTTGTTTAATATCCGCCATCACAGGCTTTCCTAATGTTAGGCTATCTCCTTTATAATCCAGAATATCGTCCATTATTTGAAAGGCCATGCCGATATAATGCCCCATATTCCAAGCATTCATAGCTAGTGGTCTACTCGCTTCACTTTCAATCGCACCGGAATAGCAGCTTACAGCAAAAAGCTGGGCAGTTTTTCCTGAGATTCTTGTTAAATAATTTTTAACCGTAACTTTAGATTGATATCGGGCATTTAATTGATCTAATTCTCCGCTTAAAATTTTTTCCATGCTGCGAGCATTAAATTCTAAATGAGATAGAGATGTTGCGTGTTTAGATAAAATCGTAAAACAAACGCAGAATAGATAATCACCTGCATAGATGGCAAACTTATTTCCATTATGAGCATGGATAGTTGGAATATTATGCCGTGTAGGTGATTCATCAATAACGTCGTCATGGATTAATGTAGCCATATGCAATGTTTCCAATGCAGCTGAGACTGCAATCGCACGGTTTTTGTCTTTAGAAGGACCTATTTGTGAACAAAGCAGGGAGTAAGCAGGTCTAAGTAACTTGCCGCCGGAATAGATTAAATCCTTAATCGTTTTTTCTACTACTTTGTCACGAACGCGAATATTGCTTTCAATTAATTGAAGTACTTTAGACAAGTCATTCTTTAATTCTGGATACGTATCCCACATTTGATGTACACGCATAGTCTACCCTCTTTCATTACTAGATTCGTTTATTTCCGATAAATCTCTATAATATTGTAGTTTTTCTACATGTGTGATTAGATAGTTGGCAAGTATTCCTATGGCTATTCCTGATAAGATGCCGATAAAGGATAAAACAGGCAGATATAAAAATACAGTCCATGTTTGTGCAACAAAGCTTGCAACAGCCAATTGACCAATATTATGGAGAATTGCACCGGTGGTACTTACTCCAATTAAGCTAATTCGTTTAGTGCCAAGTTGCTTTACACTCCACATGCCAATAAAGCTTAAGAGAGCCCCGCTTGCACTATACATAAAGGTAGAAAGCGTTCCTCCTAATAGTGTCGCTAAGCAAAGGCGAATCGCAACTACTTTAAAGGCATCTTTCGTAGGAAGTGTGTATAGAGCTAAGCATGTAATAATATTTGATAATCCAAGCTTTGCTCCAGGTGCAAAGGCAAAGGGAAATGGGATAGCCCGTTCTAATAAGCTTATTATTACAGCTTGTGACGCAAGCAGTGCTATATATACAAGGCGTTGATTTTTCGTCATCTTCTCAACTTCCATTCTTGCGGATGTAATTATTCCTATAAATAAGTTGGTTGTAGGTTAAATAAATACTGATACCTATTAATCAGTATAGGACAAAAAAGAATAGGATCTTAGTTGAAGCTTTATTCTGTGGCTACACTTTAGTGTTTAACAGGTTAATTGGAGCGAAAAATAACCAACTAATTTGAGAGCATAGCTTTTAACAACATCAAAGAATAAAATCAAATAGCTTCTTTTTTCTCCTTTGCTGATTCAAAGGATTGCTAGAAACACGGAGAACGTTGCATTCTCTATGTTTCTAGCATATTTTTCCCATTACTTATAGTCTTTATATATCGCTCGTTCTTTTCCGTACCACCAGTCACCTAATTTTCTTTGAAGGAAAGGAATAACCCAATAATCTAATCCAAATGTACGACCAGATCCATTCATTAAGGCGATTGAAGCTGGTAATGCCCAAACTTTATCCCATCCAAGCATTGCAGTTAGTGTAAACATTACTAGGAATGCGGCACTTGCAGCATTTGCTAACCATGTGAATAAACCAGCAAGAATTGCTAAACCGATTGCTAATTCAATGAAAATCATCATTTTTTGCATAAATAGTGCAATTTCTGGTGTAGGCAGCATGATTTTTATAATCCATTCGAACCAGAAAGGCATTTTGCTTAAAATTGGTGTTGCAAAGTCAGTAGAAGTAGCTGCTTCACTTGCCCCGCTTGTTGCTGTTTGCAGCCATTCGAAAGGCATTTTCACACTTGTAGCGGTTAGCCAAGAATCTTCACCTAGACCATTGAATAGGTTTGGAACCTTTGACCAACTAGAGATAGAATCTTTCCATGTAGATTCACCCCAAAGTTTTGCACATGCTTCTACTATCCAGAAACCGGCAACAAATACACGTAAAGGTAAACTCCAAAGGACATTGCCGTAGCGTGTTAAGAAATCACGGAAAATATTACGTTTATCTTTTGTGTGGAAAAACTCATGCATCACATATTGGTACATATAATAGCCGCTTCCGATGCCAAAGAAATAATATAGATTAACCATATGTTTCATGAAGTTTGCAAACCAGCCACTTAAATGCATACCACTTAAATTCGCAACACCATATCTTGCTCCTATTGATACCATTACTCCGTGGTATTTACCTTTATATGCTTCTTTTTCGCCACCGCTAATTTCTGCAATAATATTCTTTGCAGCTGTCAGAGCAGTTTGTTCAGCAGCTTCAACAATTTGAGGAGTAGGCTTTCCAGGCTCTTCTTCAAAATATGCTAAGTCACCAACTACATATACATCTTTATAATCTTCTGATTCCATATGAGCATTAACTTTTAATCGTCCTGCTCTTCCAGCAGACATGCCATAATCTTTTGTATCAGAATTTGCACGAACACCTGCAGTCCAAATTAGGGTGTAGGTTGGAAGCTCTTCGCCGGATTTTAAGACGATGGCATCCTCTTTTACTTCAACGATTGGAGAGCTTTTTAGAATCTTGACGCCTTGTTTTACCATATAGCTTTCTGCTTTATCTGCATCTCTGCGCTCAAGCATATTTAATATAGTAGGAGCAGCTTCTACAACATATAAAGTAATATCTTCTGCGTCTAATTTATAGTCTTTCGCCAATCTTTCTTTCCATTCAATAAGTTCCCCAACCATTTCTATTCCTGTGAATCCAGAACCACAGACAGTAAAGGTTAGCATTGCTTTTCTTGTAGCTTCGTCGTGAACGCTAGCTGCTTTACGAACGATTTTCTCAATATGTTCTCTTAGTCTAACAGCATCTTCCCAAGACCAAAGGGTAAATCCATTTTCTTGTACTCCAGGTGTGCCAAAATCATTTGGTTCGCCACCCATTCCTAAGATTAGATAATCAAATGAAAACTGTCCGTGTTCTGTTGTTACTAATTTACTTTGATAATCAACATGTTTAACATTGTCTGTAACTAATTTCACCTTTGTACGATTAAATAAACGACGTAAATCGAATTGAATAGCATCTGGCTCTACTCTATGTGCAGCGACCTCATGTAATTCAGTCATCATTGTATGATAGGAATGTCTATCTATAAGTGTAATGGAAACCGAATCATCTTTTTTATACTTTTTAGCAAGCTTTTTTGCCGCGTGTACGCCAGCATAACCTGCTCCGATAATGACAATATTTTTTTTGTCCATTCTTCCTATTCACTCCCTTATTTGTTAATTACTTTTTGTGAAGTTTTGAACAATACTAATATAACAATGTGGTTTTTATCTGTCTATGGACTTCATAGAATGTATACAATTTAAAATTTCTGTTGTTCACATTTTCGAAACATTTAATCATCAATGATTTTTGTCATAAATTCTCCATATTTTAAGAGGGAACTGATAAACACTATTACGACAATGATTAATCCGGAAATCAGCTGTTTTACAGGGTTTTGTACACTGAAAAGTCGATAGACAGTTAGAGAATGCAATGATAAAATGACGATGTTATAAATGTGAAAAAATTCACATTGTGAATAGGATAACAAATTATATGATGTATAGAAAAGATAAAACGACCATAATGTGATATTCATAGAAGGGAATGAGTTTAATGAAAAAAATAAAAAAGGCGGCGATTTTGTTACTTTCCCTCTTTTTATTAGTAGGCTGTGGCAAACAAAAGGATACAGACACAGGGGTAACTAGTACCCCCTCTAAAAGAACGGAATTTTTAATGGGAACGGTAGTAACTATTAAAATTTTTGATAAGGATAAGGAAGGAGTATTGGATCAAGTGTTTGATCGAATAGAGCTGCTTGCGAGTCAAATTACAGTCAATGAAGAAGGGTCGATTGTTGATGAAATCAACGAAAATGCTGGTCTTAAACCAGTACAGGTACCAGATGATATCTATCGTTTAGTGAAAGCGGGAAAAGATTATAGTGGATACTCAGGAGGAGACTTTGATATCACAATTGGTCCACTTACTAATTTGTGGCATATCGGATTCCCTGATGAGAAAAAGCCGACTCAATCTGAAATAGATGCGGTTCTACCTTCTATCGACTATGCAAAGATAGAATTAAATGAAGAAAAGCACTCCGTCTATTTGCCAGAACAAGGAATGATGTTGGATTTAGGTGGAATTGCAAAAGGGTTTATTACAGACGAAGTTGTCAAAGTATTAGATGATAATGGGGTTAAATCTGCAATTGTCGATTTAGGTGGGAACATTTATGTAAAAGGAAAGAATGCATCAGGTCATCCTTGGGAAGTTGGTGTTCAGGATCCCTTTTCAGACAGAGGAGAAATGGTAGGGAAAATGGAAGAAACAGATACTTCGATTGTAACATCTGGGATATATGAACGTTATTTGGAAGTAGATGGAGTAAAGTACCATCATATTCTTAGTCCCAAAACTGGCTATTCAGTAAATAATGATGTTGCTGGTATAACGATTGTTTCCGATAAGTCATTTGACGGAGACGGGTACTCCACAACGATATTCGTAAAAGGAGTTGAGGAAGGATTAGTAGCAGTGGAAAAAATGGATGGAATGGAAGCTATTTTTGTAACGAAAGATAAGAAGGTTTACTTAACATCAGGATTACAAGATAAATTTACATTAACGAATGATAAATTTGAATTAGCAAACGAATAAATAAGAGGGGGCATTAGGGATGTCTATTCGTTCATTTTTAAAGTTAGTAGAAATACAAACGAAAATAGCTAGTGTTTTTCCGTTTTTCATCGGGATATTATTCGTATTATACCGATACAATGCGTTTCATTTGAAAAATACACTTATATTCTTTAGCTCTATGCTAATCTTTGATTTAACAACAACGGCAATAAATAATTATATGGATTATCGAAAAGCGAATAGTGATAAATATAGGAAAGAAAAAAATGTGATTGGGCAGGAAGGGATAAAAGAAAGCACCGTTATCGCAACGATACTTACTCTCTTTTTGATTGCAACAGGGTTGGGGATCTGGCTTACTATCGAGACGGGCTTATTAGTGCTTTTGATTGGTTTTATATGCTTTTGCATTGGAATTCTATATACATTTGGACCAATTCCATTATCAAGAATGCCTTTAGGAGAGGTGTTTTCTGGAGTTACGATGGGGTTTGGAATAGTTTTTCTAACGGTATATGTAAATGCGTTTGATGTTGGTATTGCAGCTTTAGCATGGGAAAAGGAAATGATTTTTCTCCAAGTTAACATTATAAAAATAATAGAAATCATTATTGTATCCCTACCTTGTATGTTTACGATTGCAAACCTTATGCTTGCAAATAATATTTGTGACGTGGAAGAAGATATTAAGAATCATCGCTTCACTTTGCCGTTTTATCTAGGAAAAAAATATTCTTTATGGCTGTATAACGGGCTTTATGTTGGATCTTTTATTGCAATACTGTTCTCTGTCTTTCTACATTTACTACCAGCAATTGCGTTATTAAGCTTGATTGCTATTTTACCAGTATATAAGCATATTCGGATTTTTAACGAACTACAGGTTAAATCAAAAACATTTAGTTTAGCAGTAAAAAATTTGATCATTGTTAATGGATTTCTAGTAGTGTCTTTGGCAATGTCTTTCATTATTAGATAAGAAATTTACCGATAATCAATGCGCTTGTGCTTTTCGAATAATAGGGGGGATTGGTTTGGGTGTTGTTTTGGAAGTGGATGGATTAAGCTTTCGGTATGATAAAAAGCAGGATAGGGGCAATGTGTCAGATGTTTCCTTTCCATTAAGAGAGGGAGAATGGACCGCGCTTATTGGTCATAATGGAAGTGGTAAGTCTACCTTAGCCCATTTACTTGTTGGATTGCTTCAACCTGATACAGGACAATTGAAGATAAATGGTACTATTTTAATAAAAGAGGCAGTGTCTCGTGATATCGGCATCGTTTTTCAAAATCCTGAAAATCAATTTATTGGAACAACGGTAGAGGATGATGTTGCTTTCGGACTGGAAAATATAAATATGCCTTATAAAGAAATGACAGAAAGAGTAAATAAGGCATTAGAAGATGTAGGAATGACTGATTATCGTATGGCGGATCCTTCGCAATTATCAGGTGGACAAAAACAAAGAGTGGCAATTGCGGGAATGCTGGCATTGCAGCCAAAGGTACTTATATTAGACGAAGCTTTTGTTATGTTGGATCCAAGAAGCAGAAAGGAATTAATGGGTACAATACGTGAGTTAACAAACAAGGGAATGACAATCCTATCGATTACTCATGATATGGAGGAAGCAGCCCATGCGGATAAAGTAATGGTTATGCAACGAGGGAGACTAATGAAAGTAGAAAGCCCCTCTCAGTTGTTTTTCACTGATTCGTCACTTGAAAAACCATTTGCAGAAAAACTAAGAAATACGTTAAAAAATAGAGGGTGTAGTGTCCCAGAAAAATATATGACAGAAGAAGAAATGGTGTTATGGATATGCAAATCGAATTAAAGGATGTATCAGCAAATTATCAGATCGGACCAATTCGCAAACCCAATGTATTAAATGATGTAAATCTTACAATTGAATCAGGGACTTTTACCGCGCTTATTGGAAGAACTGGTGCTGGAAAATCAAGTTTATTAAAAACGTTAAATGGATTGCTTTTACCAACAAAAGGTAGTGTTCGTATAGGAGAAACAATTATAAAACCTCCTTATTCTAAAGAAGCAATCCGGATTATTCGAAAACAAGTAGGGATGGTATTTCAATTTCCAGAGTCTCAATTATTCGCTGAAACAGTTGAAAAAGATATTTGCTTTGGTCCTCTAAATTTCGGCGTCCCATTAAAAGAAGCGAAAGAAATTGCTAAAAGGGTGATTGCATTAGTTGGATTAAAGCCAGACATTTTATCCAAATCTCCCTTTTCTCTATCTGGTGGGCAAAAAAGGCGAGTTGCGATTGCTGGGATATTAGCAATGGAGCCGTCTGTGCTTGTATTAGACGAACCAGGAGCCGGGCTAGATCCACAGGGGAAAAAAGAAATAATGTCGCTCATTTCTACTTGGCACCAGCAAGAAGGCTTGACTACTATTCTAGTTACACATGATATGGAGGATGTAGCTTTATACGCAGATCGAGTTATTTTAATGGATCAAGGAAAAATTATAAAATCTGAAAAAACAAAAACGATTTTTTCAGATTCCGATTTATTAGAGAGTTGGGGGCTTGAAATGCCCCAGGCTCGGCGCTATCAAATAAAAATCGAACAGGAAACAGGAATAAAATTACCAAGTATTTGCCTAACGATAGAAGAGCTAGCAGATGCTTTAGTTTCGGTGGGATTGGTATGAATAAATTAATATTAGGGAGATATTTCCCTGGGGAATCATGGCTTCATCGGTTAGATGCTCGGGCAAAAATGATTTCAGTCATTTTACTTATAGTTATGCTATTTATAGCAGATAGTTGGCAAGCCTATTTATTTTTATGGCTCATCACACTTTATATTATGCATTTATCGCAAGTTCCTTTTCGTACTTATGTACGAGGAGTAAAACCAATGATTTGGCTCATTTTATTCACAGTAGTGCTACAAGTTCTGTTTACTTCTGGAAGCAATGTATATGTAACATGGGGACCCATTGCCATTTCAGAGTACGGCTTAATAAATGGAATATTTATCTTTAGTCGTTTTATTATGATCGTCTTTTTATCTACTGTCTTAACATTAACAACAAAACCAATCGATTTGACAGATGGAATAAATAAACTATTATCACCCTTGCGTTTAGTAAAAGTTCCTGTTGATGATATTAGTATCATGCTATCTATCTCCTTACGTTTCATTCCTAATTTACTAGATGAAACCCAAAAGGTGATGGATGCCCAAAGAGCAAGAGGTACGGAATTTGGTGAAGGTTCTTTATTTCAGCAAATGAAAACGTTAGTACCAATTTTTCTTCCTTTGTTTGTTAGTTCTCTAAATAGAGCAGAGGACATGGCTAATATGATGGATGTAAAAGGATATCGTTCTGGAATAAAAAGATCTACTTTTCGGAGAGTCTATTGGAAAAAACAAGATTCATGGTGTTTATGCAGTGTATTGTTCATTGGACTAGTCACATTATTATTAAGCTGATTACGATTATTGAGTAAGGATTGTCTATTAACCGATAAAGGGTGGTGGGCAATCCTATTTTATTTTAGGTAACAGAGGGGCGTCCTCTGTGCCCGAGAGCGAGAAAAACAGCCGGGAAAGGAAACAGAGGGGCGTCCTCTGTGCCCGAGAACGAGAAAAACAGCCGGGAAAGGAAACAGAGAAACGTCCTCTGTGACCGAGAGCAAGACAAAAGCAGGAGAAGGCAAAAGAGAAACGTCCTCTGTAAAAGAGAATCTCCCTCCCCCCCTCTTATCACAAATAAGAAGCCAAAAAGGGAACCGACGAATTATTGTTTTTTAGGATATCCTTTATTCTCACAATCTTCTATTCCACCATCAAGCAAGCCGCCAAATTCCACTAACAGACCACTTAATTCCATTAAAAAAAACATCCATTTTTACTGAAATAAACGGGAAATTTACAATCCTTTACCATTCTTTAAAATAGATTCAACGATTTATTAACAAAAGAACCATATACTAAATTTGTAAATAGCCCAGATAGATAAAACTTTGAGGTGAAAAAAATGCAGGCTAACAGGAGTATCCATATTTTAAAAGAGATATCAATTGTACAAGCAAATAACCTTAAGTCTTCTAAAAAAGTTTCCTCTTATCAATTTTTTAAAAGAATGATGGATCTCTTTATAGCAAGTATTGGTATTGTTATTACTCTCCCGTTGATGTTATTTTTTGCTGTTCTTATTCGCATAGATTCGCCAGGTACCCCTTTCTATGTTCAAAGCAGGGTTGGAAAGAATGGCAAATGCTTTAATTTGATTAAATTGCGTTCGATGAGAATAGATGCAGAAAAAGATGGTGAAAAATGGGCAGAGGTAAATGATCCGCGAATTACGAAAATAGGTGCATTTATTAGAAAAACAAGAATTGATGAGTTACCACAATTATTTTCTGTTTTGAAAGGTGATATGTCGATTATAGGACCTAGACCAGAGAGACCATCCTTTACTGCGCAATTCAGCAAAGAAATAAAAGGGTTCTCTAATAGGCTGCTTGTGAAACCTGGATTAACAGGACTAGCACAGGTGAATGGTGGTTATGACATCACACCAAAGGAAAAGTTAAAATACGATCTTCAATATATTAATAATCTAACGTTTTCTTTAGAGATGATAATTTTATTAAAGACAATAAAGGTTGTGTTAACAGGAGAAGGTGCTAGGTAATTGGACTCCATTAAAAGCAAAATTAACAGTGGAGCAAAATGGACCAGTATATCGACGTTAGTCATTACTTTATTGCAAATTGGGCAGTTTGTAATACTGGGAAATGCAATGAGTGCAAGGGAATTTGGCATGATAGGCATGTTAACAACCATTATTATCTTTGCACAAATTTTTGTCGAACTTGGACTAGGAGCAGCTGTTATTCAGAAGCATCATGCAACAGATAGACAGTTGTCCACTTTATTTTGGATAAATATTCTTCTTGGGATTCTTATCTGTATTCTTATGCAGGCTGCTAGTCCTATTATTGCAGATTACTTTCAAACCAACGAGCTTGAGGGAAAAATCCGTCTGTTATCTATTGTTTTCTTGATTGCGCCAATCGGGCAGCAATCCCAGTATTTAATGCAGCGCGACTTATCCTTTCAGCTATTAGGAAAAATAGAGACGATAGCAACTATTTTTAGTTTTGGTCTCTTAATTGGTTTTATTGTTTTCACGAAGCAAAATCCAATAAATGCGTATGTATGGTCGCAGATTTGTCTCTATTCCTTGAAAGGAGTTCTTTTTTATATTTGTTATCTTCCAAAGTGGAAACCAAGCTTTGTGCTAGATATCAAAGACTGTAAAGAATTCTTTTCTTTTGGAGTGTATCAGCTTTTATCTCGCCTTGTAAATCGTCTAGGCAGCAATGTTGATATGCTATTAATTGGGAGATTTATTGGAATGGAGGCATTGGGGATATATAGCTTAGTTTATCAAATAGTGACCATTCCTGTTCTTAAATTAAATCCCATCATAACAAGAGTTGCATTTCCGGTGTTTTCGAAAGATAAAAATAATAATCAGGCATTAGAGACTGGTTATTTGTACATGACCAAATTATTGGCGCTTGTTTCTTTCCCGCTTCTACTAGGGCTTTATGCTGTTGCGGATTTAGTTATTCCTCTATTTTTTGGTGAGCAATGGGCAGAGGCTATTCCGATTTTGCAAATTATGATTATTGTCGGGATTTTAAGGGTCCTTATGAATCCAAATGGCAGCATCATTTTAGCAAAGGGAAAGGCGAATATTTCATTTTATTGGGATTCAGGAGTATTAATTTGCTATGGTTTAGCATTGCTAGCAGCAGTTCAAAGTAATCAGCTCGA
The DNA here is from genome assembly GCF_044704065.1 of Niallia tiangongensis. Classification (NCBI taxonomy): domain Bacteria; kingdom Bacillati; phylum Bacillota; class Bacilli; order Caryophanales; family Bacillaceae; genus Niallia; species Niallia tiangongensis. Next base: position 358,456 of record NZ_CP162613.1, read on the forward strand.
AATTGTGGCATGGACATATGTAGCTGTTAGCATTCTAAATTTTATAGGTGGAAGAATGCTATTAACTAGAATGATAGGGCTTCAACTGAAAAGATATATCAAAGTGTTGCTGCTGCCATTTATACTTGCAGGAGTAAGTAGTGGAATTGCATTTCTACTAAAAAATCAAATGATTTCTATTTACAATAATTTGGTTTGGACACTAATATGGTCTGTTTTGATAAGTGGGATAAGCTATTTATTGTTATTACTTGTAATGAAAAAGCTAGAGCTTAGAGAAGAGTATCAATAATCGCAGATAAGCCTAAAGAAAGAAGGTTACGTAGCATGAAGATATTGTGGATAACCAGTGTTTACCCAAGTGAGGAGAACCCTGGAAATGGGGTGTTTCATGAAACACAGGTAAAGGCACTAACTTCTTTAGGAGTAGAAGTAACGGTAATTAATCCTATTCCCTTAAACGCAGCCATTATTAGAGTATGGAAGAAAAGATATCGAGAAAAGAAGCTACCATATTTGGAGATGAGGAATGGAGTAAATGTATACAGACCAGTGTATAGAGCAACCCCAGGTCAACTTCGCTGGTTTCAGCCGGATAAACGTATCGCAGGCAGCATTCTTAAAACCTTGAAGAAAGAAAAACTGAATTTCGATTTTATTCATGCTCACTTTGCAATGCCCTCTGGAGGTGCGACAAGAATTGTTGCTGCTGAATGTCAAAAGCCATGGCTTTTAACGTTGCATGGAAGTGATGTTCATATTTATCCTTCCTTCAGTCGGAGTTCAGAGCGGATTTTTCAAAAAACGGTAAAATCTGCAGATGAAGTAATTGCAGTAGGGGAGCATCTTGCGGCGACGGCAGAATTAAAAACAGGAAGAAAATGTACCCCGCTGCCAATAGGGATTGATTTAACCACATTCAAGCTAACGGCAACTTCCTTATTGAAAGCAAAGCATAAAGAGGAGTTAGCGTTACCTAAGAGTAAAAAAATCATTCTGTATATTGGACGCCTTGTGAAAGAAAAGGGGATTTTTGAATTAGCAGAAGCATTGCCTTATCTTCCAGAGGAATATGTAGTCGTTTATGTAGGCGATGGACCAGAAAAGGAAAGGCTGCAAAGACAGGAAATGTATAATGAACGACTATTTTTAGTGGGGCAAATTCCTAATGATAAGGTGCGAGAGTATTTACTCGCAAGTGATATCTTTATTTTACCGTCCTATTCAGAGGGATTGCCTACCGTTGTGATAGAGGCGATGGCTTTGAAAATCCCAATTATTTGTACAAATGTAGGTGGGGTACCAGATTTATTTGGTGAATATTCTAATCTATTAATCCAACCTCGATCAGTACAAGAAATTGTAACAAAAGTGAAAGAGTTTTCAGATGATCCATCGTTATATGAAAAGGTAACAGACCTGTTATATCAGCGGGTTCATACGAATTATTCGGCAGATGATAATGCCAAAAGGTTAATAGAAAAATATCAGGAAGTAGCATATAAGTCTATTAATTCTACTCACAAATTAAATTACTTTTGGGAGGCATCAAAATGACCAAGGTTCTTGTTACAGGTGGAGCAGGTTTTATTGGATCACATATTGTAGAAGCTCTATTAGAAGAAGGTTATGAAGTAGTTGTTATCGATAATTTTTCATCAGGGAAATTTGAAAATATTAAAGATTTGCCTATTAAAATTTGTCCATTTGATATAACGGATCCAAGAGTAATCGATGTGATTGTCGACTTAAATCCTTCTTTTATTATTCACCAGGCTGCCCAAGTAAGTGTGGCAGAATCGGTTCATGATATATTGCATGATGAAAATGTAAATGTAAAAGGATCTTTGCATGTGATTAAAGCAGCTATTCGTGCCTCTGTGGAGAAATTATTATTTGCCTCCTCTGCAGCTGTATACGGAAATCCTGTGGAGCTTCCTGTTAAGACTGATCATCCAACCTTACCTGAATCACCGTACGGATTGACTAAATTAACAGTCGAAAAATACCTAAAGCTAGCGTATAAATTTTATGGGCTATCCTATGGGATTCTAAGATATAGCAATGTTTTTGGACCAAGGCAGGATGGCAAGGGAGAAGGCGGTGTTATTTCCATTTTTGCTGATCGTATTCTTGAAAATGAGGCACCTATCATTTACGGTTCTGGAGAACAAACTCGGGACTTTATCTTTGTTAAAGATGTAGCAAATGCAAATGTACAGGCATTAAAGCAACAAGATAATGTTTGTTTAAATATTTCATCTAATAATCGAATTTCTATCAATCAGCTTTGGGAAAAGATGGGGAATATTGGCGGAGTTTCCTTTGATCCAATATATAAAGCAGAAAGAGATGGAGATATTTTACATAGCATCCTTTGTAATGAGGAGACAATGGCAGAATTAGAATGGATGCCTCGAACCAATTTAGAAAATGGATTAAGAGAGACCCTTTTCTCATCAAAAAAAGTTTTACAAAAGTAAGCGTAGAATAGGGAGGAAGGATTGTAGAAGTTGGGAAATAATCGTACAGTAAGCAAAACCATAGGATTCGCAGTCTTATTTGTCGGTTGTCTTACGGTTTTATATGTGACAACGATGTATAAATTAACCTGGATACTTCCCTTTGTATGCATATGGATTGCTATACAATTAGGCGTTTATTTGAAATCAATCATTACACTTGACCAATTATTTCGAAATGTTATGTATGCCTTGCTGCTTTCCACCTTTTTGAACCAGTCCGTCATTAGTGTAAATGTCGGTGCCTTTTCTCTTTTTTTGTACAGAATATTGCTATTATTGGCAATTGTTTTGTACGTGTGCACTGCTTTATACAATAAAAGGCTGGTGGTGGACTTTACTCGTAGTGGTCTGTCATTTATTTGGTTATTTTTTGGTGGGTGGATACTTTATGGAATGATATCTGTTCTTTGGTCCATCTCCATTATTGCATCCCTTAAATATCTGTCCTTATTGATTATGGGGATAGCATTCGTTTATTTAGCAAGTATGACATTTAAAACAAGGCAGCAATTGAAGTTCTTTTTGGCGGGCTGGCTTGGAATGACTGTTTTATTAGTGGGAATAGGTTTTGTGAATTATTTCTTCTCGATTCAATTGCCAAGTTCAGGATTGTATGGAGCTTCCATTCATAAACTGTCCTATCCTACAGCTGTTTTTTTTAACCAAAATGATTTTGCTGTTTATCTAGGAATTTCCTTTTTCTTCTTCTTAGCTGTTGCAAAAAATGCTAAAAAAACCATGCTGAAAGGTTCCATGCTTGTTTTAAGTGTAATGGTACTTATTCTTCTATATTTAACGGAATCACGTGCTGCCATGCTTGCGGTAATAGGAGGAGGGTTAGTATATCTATTCTTATTGATACCGAAAAGATGGAAGAAATTAATATTGCTAACCCTCATTGGTTTATTTCTATTAGGAAGTCTCTTATTTGCAAACAGAGGGATTGCCAAAGTTCAGTTACTTATGGATTCAGCAGGAGAATATGGATTTGATGAAGTGCTGCCATCAAACCTGGCAAGAATCAATCTTTTAAGGAATACCTTCTATTATTTACTAGATTCATATGGATTTGGTATCGGAGCGGGAAATATCCCTTATTATTTGGAGCACAATAGCTACTTTCCAACTGGAAATGTCTATCAAGTGCATAATTGGTTTGCAGAAATTGCAGGAAACTTTGGTTTAGTCATTCTGCTTGGTTATTTACTTGTGTGGATCTATGCATTTATAGGATTCTATCAAATCTATCAAAGAATTAACAGTAGGACAGATAAAATGCTGTTAGAAGCATGCATGATTGGAATGATCTCTTTCCTCATTTCTAGTATCAGCCCAAGTTCAGTGATGAATTTATATTTCCATTGGGTGTTTTTAGGGTTTATTTTATCTACATTGTCTGTTTATAAAAATAGAAAGCTAGAATCTTAACTTTCATAGTAGAAAGGGAGAGTTCGTTCGTGAAGTTCGGTTTATCACTTATTACAGCTAGATTGAAAAGATATATTTTGTCCTTATTAATACTCAGCATCCTTCTCGGAGCAATTGGATGGTTCGCACCAGCAGGAAAAGATAACACAACGGTAAAAGCAGAGGCAACGATTTTACTTGGAAATTATGAAAATGAGTATTTGAACAATAGTGAAGTGATCGCGTCATTATTAAGAAATGAAACCACTTTTAAAGAATATTTACCAGATGTGGAGATCGATAGGAAGCAACTCCTTATTTCTACTGATACACCTAAAAAAATAAGCTTTGCTTTGACTGCATCAAATGAACAAGAAGCATTGAATTCATTATCAGAATTAGTAACTGCTTTTTTAGAAATGGATCAGCGCTATTATCAAGAAAAGGATGAAATTATTTCAGAAAGCATTAATCAGCTTCAGGAAAAGACTGTTTCAGAAGAATTAGTTGTAGAGCAACAACGATTTTTATACGAGCTAAAAACGAAAGAATTAACTCTTCAGCCTGCGATGCTAGTAAAAGATATTATGGCAATCAAGGCAGATAACCGAGTAGTTTCTCAACAAGATCGAGCCCTAATGGGAGTTATGATTGGAATCATGCTCAGTTGTTTATGGATAATCTATCCATTGTTTTTAAAATCTGAATCTGATTAAAGAGGTGAATGTAGAGTGTCTCTATCTGTATCCATTATCATGCCTTCATACAATTGTAAAGAGTATATATCTTTTAGCATCGAGTCTGTCATAGAGCAAACATACAAAGATTGGGAACTATTAATTGTTGATGATCATTCAACGGACGGAACTGTCGAATTATTAAAGGGATGGGAAAAGGCAGATGGACGAATTCGCGTTTTTTATGGGACAGTTAATGGAGGAGCTGCTGTTGCCCGGAACATGGCACTTGACCATGCCTGTGGAAAATACATCGCTTTTTTAGACAGTGATGATAGATGGAAGAAAGACAAGCTTGAAGCACAATTAGCCTATATGAAGGAAAATAATTATGCATTCACCTTTACTGCCTATGAGTGTATCGATCAAAAAGGCGAGCGTTTAAAAAAGTATATTCGGGCTCCTAAGCAAGTAGATTATCAAACAATGTTAAAAAATACAATTGTCGGTTGCCTTACTGTGCTAATTGATCGTGACCAAGTGGGGGATTTTCGTATGCCTAATATCCGTACTCGGCAAGACTTGGCAACATGGCTAATGATTTTAAAGAGAGGATTCCATGCGTTTGGCTTAAATGAAATACTAGCAGAATACAGGGTAGGGAATGAATCTATCTCCAAAAATAAATGGAAGGCAGCCAAAAATAATTGGCATGTGTATCGTCAAATAGAGCAGTTAAATTTCTTGCAGTCGTCCTGGTATTTTTCTCATTATGCCTATAATGCTATCCGGAAAAGACTGTAGAAGGTAGAGGGATTTTTTAAAATGAGAACAATCCATGTTATTGTGGCGACTGGTATTTGGAATATAGATCATTTAACATACCGCAGACATCGATTTGCAGAGTTTCTGCAAAAACAGCAGGAAACAGAGGAAATAATTTGGCTATGTCCAGGGCAAAAGCAAACGCCGGAAGTAACGAAATTAGAAAATGGTATTTATCAATGGATAATCAGTGACTTGGGAAATCATAAAGTACAACGATTCGCTCGATTTATTCCCTTGTTCTATCAAAAGAAGCTTCGCAGTTTAAGTAACTATTTAGCAGAAAAAAAAGGGAGCTGCTTGGTAAAATTATGGTATACCTACCCTGCATTTCCGACATTGCATAAGATATACGATTGGGATCAAATTGTTTATGATTGTAGTGATCTATGGGCAGAACAGTTAAGTGGAAAATTCTCTTTTCTTGCCTATTTAAAACAAAGGGTCATTTTGAAAAGTGAACAAAGAATTGTAGAGAAAGCGAGTTATATTACCTGTACTTCTAGCTTTTTAAAAGAGGAATTAGTAAATCGAACGCCTCTCTATCAAAATAAGATTTACACGTTTGAAAATGGAGTGGAATATGGGATTTTTCAAAAACGGGAGAAAGATGTTCCTCGGATAGAGAAAGAGCAAATAACGATTGGGTATATTGGAGGAATCAAGCCAAAGCTTGATTTTAATCTTATACAGCAAATAGCACAGAGGAGGAAGGATTGGCGGATTCTGTTGGTGGGACCTGACGGCACTAATTCTAGCCAAGAATTTATGCAATTGTTGGAGGAACCAAATATTTATTGGGCTGGAAGTGTACCGAGAGACCAGGTTTCGGAATATATGCATACGCTTGACATTGGGATGATGCCATATAAGGATACCCAATATAATAAAGCTATTTTTCCACTAAAGCTTTTTGAATTTCTTGCTGCTGGAAAACCAGTGATAGGGATGAACTTACCCTCAACAAATGAATATGCAGAAGAGGGTGTTTATGAGCTTTTCCAAGGTGGCGTGAAAGTGGATCAATTTATTCAAGCGTGTGACAAAATGATGAACACTGCTAGAAATCAAGAGTGGGAGAAAAAAAGAAAGCAACTTGCCAAAACAAAAGATTGGGAGACAATTTTCCAAGAAATCATCCATATCAATAAAGATAAAGAAACTAGCATATGAGGGATAACCTAGCTGCTAGTTTCTTTGTTGTCTATTTAAAAACTGTTTAAACGAACGTTATATCTTACTGTATAATTCCATTTCTTCCATTACATCCAGTAAGGAAATTTGTGCTAATTCCATTTCCATTGATTTCTGGATAGTAGAAAAGGTCTTCTCTAGTGTAGTGTGAATTTTACAGCCAATTGGACAATCGTGATTTGGGTGATCGTGTAGGGCAAACCATTCACTTTTTGATTGAACAGCTAAATAAATGTCCAAAAGAGAGAGGTCGGCAGGAGATTTTAATAGAATAGCCCCAGAAATCCCTGCTCTACTCGTTAATATTCCACCTTTTTTCAAGAGTCCACACATTCTTCTTATCACTACAGGGTTTGTATTAACGCTTTCTGCAATAGAGTCAGAGGTTATTTGTTCATAAGGTTTCGAGGCAATTAAAGATAGGATATGAATAGCAACAGATAGTCGACTGTTAGCCATAATAGATAGACACCACCAATCAAATTTTTTGTCATTCATCAGGAATACGTTATAATTGTTGCGTTGATAAAAAGAATAGCGATTAGTTGAAAAGCGCTTACATTTTTGTGGTTAACACTATTATACAATGGATTTTACTACCATAAGCAGCTAATTTCCTGTTAAATTGTGAACAAATAGACACAAAAAAAGCGTTGATAAATAGAAAGAAAATGGTGAACATGTTTTATAATAAAAACAGCTAATAAATCGTAGAGAAAACAAGTTTTTAGATATTGTCATTAGTAAATGAGGTGTAAGAATTGTGAAAACAGTTTTAGTCGTAGGTGGTGGAATAACTGGGTTATCTGCCATGTATTATTTGCAAAAACAAAACAGGGAAAGAAATTTAGGGCTCCGTTTAGTGCTAGTAGAATCGAATGACTATCTAGGTGGGAAAATTCATACCGCAATAAAAGATGATTTTATTATGGAAACTGGAGCAGATTCTATTGTCGCGCGGAATAAAAATGTTCTACCCTTTGTAAAGGAACTGAATTTAGAAGAGGAACTCGTTTTTAATGCAACGGGAACATCCTATATTCATACTCAAAACAAGTTGTTAGAAATTCCTAAGGATTCTATATTCGGTATTCCGATGACGCTGGAAGCACTTTTTACGAGTGAGCTTATATCCACGCGAGGGAAGCTAGAAGCTTTAAAGGATCTTTTTCCAACAAATAGAAGCTTTACGAAAGAATCCTCTATTGGTGAGTTTTTAGAGTATTATTTCGGAAAAGAAATTGTGAAAAAACAGATTGCGCCAGTTCTTGCTGGTGTATATTCTGGTAACATTTATTCGTTAACAATGGGATCTACATTACCTTATCTATTGGATTACAAAGAAAAGTATGGAAGCATTATCCGTGGTCTTGGAAAGAATAAAGAAATATTTCAGTCTGCTGCGAATAAGAAATTTATCTCTTTTAAAAAAGGGTTATCCACTATTATCAATCGACTGGAAGAAGTGCTAACAGATGTAACGATTTTAAAGGGAATTGCTGTTGCTGGCATGGAAAAAGTAGATGATCAATATAAAATCCAGTTATCAAATGGGGAACAGCAAATAGTAGACACAGTTGTATTATCGACACCTCATGATGTAACGCAAAGAATTTTAAACAAAGAAGAGTTGAATCCGATATTCGGGAAATTAAAGAATTCATCGAATATTACCCTCTATTTATCCTATGACATACCAGATGAAGAGCTGCCTAAAGATGGAACTGGATTTATTGTTGCAGAAGATAGTGACATTGTTTGCAATGCATGTACGTGGACAAGCAGGAAGTGGAAACATACGTCAAAGAATAATCAGCTACTACTACGGCTTTTTTATAAAAAGACAAACCCTGCCTATGAACGATTAAATGCACTTTCTGATGAGGAATTGGTCGAAGAAGCTAAGAAGGATATTGAAAGCAGCTTAGGCATTACCTCAGAGCCTAAAAGATATGAAGTGACAAAATGGACGGATGCGATGCCAGTTTACGCTTTAGAGCATAAACAAGCGGTGGAAACGCTTACTCGAAATTTAGCTGATTTGTATCCAAATGTGTATCTTGCAGGTTGTTCTTACTTTGGAGTAGGGATTGCGGCATGTATGGAAAATGGGGAAGTAATAGCAGGGAAAGTGGTAAATTTAATAGAATAACCGAAAAAGCAGAGCCGCTTTTGCAATGGATAGGCTCTGTTTTTTTCGTGCGAATTTGATAAGCGAGGGTTATTGAAATCGTATGGCTATGTATTAAGAGGGAATATTTCACTTCTTACTAGTAACCACTTTTTACAAGATTTATAATAGATGAAAAGAATATAAAGAAATGGGGAAACAAAATGAAAAAGAGAAAGATGACAAAAAAACAGGGGTAAACTAAATGGATCAAACAGTAATGGTATATATTGTTTTAATAACAATGTCTGGTGCATTGCATGTCATATTAGCAATTATTGCCTATATGAATAGACATGCGTTTGAAGGCATGAGGACCTTTTTATGGTTTTCATGTTTTATAGCTATTTATGCGTTTGGATATGCATTAAGTCTTGCTAGTACAACGATAAAAGGAATGGAATTCTGGACAGCCATTCAATATTTAGGCATGCCGTTTTCAGCGCCTGCTACATTAATTCTTGTTTTACAATATATTGGCTACGATAGACATTTAAATAAAAAAACGTACTTTCTCTATTATTTAATCCCGTCTATATCCTTTTTGCTCCTTGTGACAAATGATTATCATCATTTATTCTATCAATCCGTCTATTTAGAATATCGCAACGCAACTCCTATTATGCAAATTACAGTAGGACAATGGTATTTAATACATGGTGCGTATACATTCGGGACGCTTGCGATTGCTTTTGTGCTCCTATCTATCTATTGGTTTAAAGGGGAATCTAGACAAACGAAACAAGTAGTCATTCTGTTAACAGGAATCCTTGTTCCTATCGTCGCTTCTTTTTCTTATTTAATAGGATTAACTCCAAGTAGCTTAGATACTGTTCCAATTGCCATGTTATTTTCTAGTTCTCTTTATTTATATTCGATCATATCGACGAAGTTTTTATTGGTTCCGCCCATAGAAAAGGACTATATATTTGAAAGCATGGGAGATGCTGTTCTTGTATTAGATCAAACTTATCACATTAAAGATTTTAATAAGGCTGCTTATACTATATTTACAAATGTGAATATAGGGGAGCATATAGCAGCTGTATTAGGAGTGGATAATCAGATCCTCCCTCTATTGAAAAAAGTCCATGCAGAATCAGTAATATTGGAATCAGAGATGGGTAATGGACCTTCGAAAGAATATTATCAAGTAAAGATTTCCTCGATAAAAAGAGGAGAGTCAACAATTGTCGGTACTACTATAATTTTCACTAATATTACGGAGCAAAAAAAGGAACAGTTGAATTTAACGAAACTAGCATATACAGATGTGTTAACTCAAATATATAATCGGGCTTATGTTCTATCAATAGGCGAAAAGATGTTTGCCTCTCATGATAAGATGGCTGTTGTTTTGTTTGATATTGATCATTTTAAGAAAATAAATGATACTTTTGGACATTTAGGTGGAGACGAGGCGCTGAAGCATATAGCAAATCTTTGTAAAAGTATGGTTCGGGAGAATGGAATATTTGGACGATATGGTGGGGAGGAATTTATTCTCTTTTTATTTGGTACAGAAATGAAAGGCGCTGTTGTCATTGCTGGAAAGTTAAGAAGATTAATAGAAGAGTCGCCATTACATTATAATGAAAAAGTGATAAATATAACTGCAAGCTTTGGTGTTGCGGTAAAGGAAAAAGATATCGCGCTTTCTCCGTTGATTCATGAGGCAGATAAAGCATTATATGCTTCCAAAAGAGAAGGGAGAAACACTGTTAGGTTGGCAGCTAATGGGGAATATATTACATTATCATCTGTGATAGCAGCGGGAAAATATTGAGTATTACTAACTATTTCTATGTTTGCAATGGAAGTAAATAATACCCTAAATATTTTAAATAGTATTGAATGTAAGCTTTATTCAACCTATAATAAATAATGAAAATCATTATCAATCAGATTTTTGAATAAAGATATCCAATAAATGAGAAAATAGGTTAAGTGTAAAAAGGATTATTTTAACAGGTGTTTAAATCAACAGAAAAATGTTATAGACAATTAATAATAGAAATACAAACGAAGGAGGGGAGAACAAATGGATATACTGTCTACAGATCAACTTAAAATTGGTTACGAAGATAAAATTATCGTCAATGACTTAAATTTACATGTCCAAGAGGGAAAAATCACTACTATTATTGGACCAAATGGTTGTGGGAAATCAACGATATTAAAAACACTTGCGCGGATTCACAAGGCGAAAGCAGGATATGTTTATCTTGATGGAGAAATGATTCACAAAATACCAACAAAAAAAATTGCGCAAAGAATGGCAGTGCTTCCTCAATCTCCAGAAGCTCCTAATGGATTAACGATATTTGATTTAGTATCCTATGGTCGATCTCCTCATCAAAAAGGCTTTGGACGCTTAGGGGAGAAAGACAAAGAAGTAATAAATTGGGCGTTGGATGTCACGGGGTTAACTGAACTGAAAAACCAGGAAGTGGATACGTTATCAGGTGGGCAGCGACAAAGAGCATGGATTGCCATGGCAATTGCACAGGAAACAAATCTTCTTCTTCTAGATGAGCCAACAACCTATTTGGATATGGCTCATCAATTGGAAGTTTTGAAATTATTAAAGAAATTAAATGAAGAAGAAAATCGAACTATTGTGATGGTTATTCACGACCTTAATCACGCAGCAAGATTTTCGGATCATATGGTTGCAATGAGAAATGGTCAATTAATGAAAGAAGGAACAGCAGAAGAAGTAATGACAGAAGAGGTATTAAAAGAAGTCTTCCAAATAGATGCTGTCGTAGTAAAAGACCCGAGAACAAATAAACCAGCATGCCTTTCCTATGATTTATTGCACCAAAAGGAAAAAGAATTAGTAATGGCCGCTAAGTAATCAATAAAAAGAGATTGCTTAGCTTTTTTTGTATTATCCAACCTGTTAATAGCTTGTTTACCATCCAGCATGAGTACAATTCGCTTTCCGTTCAGTAGGGAAGGAAAATCAAGTTGGTCTTCCCCTTTTCTTAGCATGAAGAGAAGGGTATTTTCATATAATGGGATTGAGTATGGTTTCACATAAATTTGCTTATTAGCGTCGTACCATTTTATAATTTTGGTATACTATTAGAATAGTGTAGTCAGAAATACGTACAGAAGGTTGAGATTAATGGATAAAAACATAATGATTAAAAAATTTCTAGAAATTTTGCCTAACGAAAGTGTAAAGGTTGATGAGGCCTTAAATAAATATACGTATACTAAAATTGGTGGAAAGGCTGATTTCTTGCTTTTTCCTCTTACGTACGAGCAATTACAGTCTGCGTATAAATTGGCATTAAGCGAAAATGTACCAATCACAATTTTAGGAAATGGTTCGAATGTATTAATTAGAGATGGCGGAATTCGTGGAGTCGTATTTAATTTAACAAGGCTTGATGCTATTTCCCTTGAAGGCAATAAAGTGATTGCTCAAAGTGGTGCTCCAATTATTGAGACATCTAGATTTGCGCTAGAGCATTCTTTAACAGGACTGGAGTTTGCTTGTGGTATTCCTGGTTCAGTAGGTGGAGCGTTGTATATGAACGCAGGTGCTTATGGTGGAGAAGTTTCTGACGTATTGGAAACGGCAAAAGTTTTAACTAGCACTGGTGATATTTGCACGGTAACAAAAGCAGAATTAGAGCTTGGCTACCGTACAAGTAGTATCGAGAAAAATGGCTGGGTAGCGTTAGAAGGAACTTTTTCTCTTGAAAAAGGAACTTATGCAGATATCAAAGCGAAAATGGATGAGCTTACTTTCTTAAGAGAATCAAAACAACCATTGGAATATCCTTCATGTGGAAGTGTGTTTAAAAGACCACCTAACCACTTTGCTGGAAAGCTTATTCAAGACAGTGGACTCCAAGGCACAAAAATTGGCGGTGCACAAGTATCTACAAAGCATGCTGGTTTTATTGTGAACGTAGAAGAGGCAACAGCAAATGACTATCTATCTTTAATAAAGCATGTGCAAAAGACGGTAAAAGAAAATTTTAACGTAGACCTTGAAACAGAAGTAAGAATCATTGGGGAAGAATAGAAAAGCTGCCCATAAAAGGTATTAATGTTGGAGGATAGGAGCATCTGAAAAAGAAGGATTCTTTTTCAGATGCTCCTTTTTATCTAAAGCTAGCATTTTTAAATGGTTAGTGTTAACGCCTTTGTAACAATCTTCGCGCGAATTGCCTCATAATTAAAAAGAGAAAATAGCCAACCATTGCTCCAAAGATATTTAGAATGAAATCATCTATATCAGCAGCTCTATCTACAGTGAAGAAAAATTGAATAATCTCAATAGAAAGGGAGCAGAGAATAGCAAGTCCTAGTATAACGAAGGCTCTAAGTCGCTTTTTATACAAAAAAGGTAGTAGAAGACCGAATGGGATAAATAAAAGGATGTTCCCAAGAGTATATAGCATCCAAAAAAAGGGCGGTTTATATTTGTATTGATATAGAATTTGAACATAAGGAATTAGATTCATTTTTCCGTCAGTTAGACTTGGGGGAGTAAAGTGAAAAGGCTCTAATGTTACATAGATCACTGTCAGCATATATAAGAAAAATAGATTGAGCGGAAATTCTCTTGAAATTAGAATCTTTTTTCGCTGATTGTTTTGTTGAATTCGAAAATATATCCATAATGGAACGATAAGAAGAAGAATAAAAGGAAAATTTAATTGCAGCTGAACGCCGCTCATCGACCATAGTGTAATAAAGAGAAGGAGAAAAATGATAAAAAAAATTCCACTTTTTAATACATGCACAGATAATCGAAGTCCTTTCTTTTGTTTGTTCTCCTAAAAGTATATGATGCTTGTTCAAAAATAGAATACTAAGCGAATTACTTTACTCTTATTACAGAAATACGCATACTAGGAGTGAAAGAAAATAGTTGTCTATATACTAATGAAGGAGATGAATCTTTTTGAGTAGTAAAGTTCAAATAGGTCAAACGGCTATGCATGTTACGAAGCTAGGATATGGTGCGAACTCTGTCGGTGGTCATAATTTATTTCCGAATTTAAATGATGAAACGGGAAAAAATGTAGTAAGAAATGCATTGGATACTGGGGTTGATTTTCTTGATACAGCTTATGTATACGGATTAGGAAGATCAGAGGAGTTAATTGGAGAGGTGCTAAAGGAAAGAGGTAACCGCCAAGATATCGTCATTGCAAGCAAGGCTGCTCATAAGTTAGTGGATGGCAAAATCCAACTTGATAATAGTAGAGAGTTTTTACGTAAATCTGTAGAAGACAGCTTAAAACGACTGCAAACAGATTATATTGATTTGTTCTATGTTCATTTTCCAGATGATGTCACTCCAATGGCTGAAGTGGCAGGGACGCTACAAGAGTTAAAGGAGGAAGGGAAGATTCTCGCAGTTGGAGCTTCAAATTTGGATGCTGAACAACTAAAGGCATTTAATCAGGATGGCTATTTAGAAGTATTCCAAGCAGAATACTCTTTATTTAAAAGACAAGCAGAGGAAATGTACTTACCATATTGTGTCGAGCATAACATTAGCTTTGTTCCATATTTTCCTTTAGCTTCTGGACTATTGACAGGAAAGTATTCAAAGGATTCCACTATTAGTGATGGCAGAAAAAATAATCCTCTATTTCAAGGAGAGGCATTTATTCAAAATGTAGAAAAGGTGGACCAATTAAAGCAAATGGCGGAAGAAAAAGGCTTTGATGCAACACATTTTGCATTAGCGTGGTTATTAGAACAGCCTGCAGTTGATGTGATTATTCCAGGAGCGAAATCAACTAGTCAGCTCAAGAATAATCTTAGAACCTTAGAAGTGACGTTAACGGATGAAGAAGTGAAGCAAATTAGTGAAATATTTTCATGAAAGTTATGAACATATGGCAATATTTATTAAATAGAGAATAATGAAATCAATAAAAAAGCGATGAAGGGATAGTAGAGACTTCATTGCTTTTATTTGCATATAGAGCTTTTTTACAGCAGCATTAAATGAATTCACCAACAGGAAAAATTATTCTTATATAATATTAAACTGGTTGGGAATTCATCGAGAAGCAAAGGGTAATAAGAATACAAAGGTGATAGTGTGAGAAGTTCTAACATTATTCGTCAAAAAAATCCTAATTTAACAATGTTTTTGTCTTTTGGTAAGACTGCTAGCCAAAATCGATTTCTATACATAATCAAAAGAAGAAATTATACCAATTTTGCTTTTATAGTGTTACAATAAATAAAAGTTTAAATATACAGATTTTTCGCTTTAGTCGGATAATTGGAGGGGTAGAAGTGACACAATTGAGAAGTAATATGATAAAGAAGGGATTCGATCGTGCGCCACATCGAAGCTTATTGCGAGCTGCTGGTGTGAAAGAGGAGGATTTTGATAAACCATTTATTGCTGTAGTCAATTCATATATTGATATTGTTCCAGGACATGTTCATTTACAGGAATTTGGAAAAATTGTAAAGGATGCAATAAGAGAAGCTGGTGGCGTTCCATTTGAAATGAATACGATTGGTGTGGATGATGGAATTGCAATGGGGCATATTGGTATGCGTTATTCTTTGCCAAGCCGTGAAATTATTGCAGATTCCATTGAAACGGTAGTTGCAGCACACTGGTTTGATGGAATGGTTTGTATTCCGAACTGTGACAAAATTACACCAGGAATGATGATGGCCTCCCTGCGATTAAATATTCCTACTATCTTTGTAAGTGGTGGCCCGATGAAGGCTGGGGTTACTAGTGATGGCAGAAAGATTTCCTTATCATCTGTGTTTGAAGGAGTAGGAGCTTTCCAGTCAGGTAAAATTGATGAAAGTGGCCTAAGAGAATTAGAGCAATTTGGTTGTCCGACCTGTGGTTCTTGTTCCGGTATGTTCACTGCAAATTCAATGAACTGTCTTGCTGAAGCATTAGGTCTTGCGTTGCCTGGAAATGGGACAATTCTTGCGGTAGCTCCTGAGAGAAAAGAATTTGTAAAGAAATCTGCTAAACAGCTGATGCAATTAATAAAAGATGATATTAAACCTAGAGATATTGTGACAGAAAAAGCGATCGATAATGCATTTGCATTAGATATGGCATTAGGAGGATCAACGAATACTGTTCTTCATACATTGGCATTAGCACATGAAGCAGGTGTGGATTATCCGCTTGAAAGAATCAATGAAGTAGCATCAAGAGTACCTCATTTGTCTAAGCTTGCTCCTTCTTCTGATGTACATATTGAAGATTTACACGAAGCTGGAGGAGTTTCAGCGGCTCTTTATGAGCTATCCAAAAAAGAAGGGGCTCTCCATTTAGATACATTAACTGTTTCTGGGAAAACACTCGGAGAGAATATCGCTGGATGCAAAGTGAAGGATTATCGTGTTATTCGTCCAATCGATGATCCTCATACATCAACAGGAGGATTAGCAGTCTTGTTTGGTAATCTTGCTCCTCAAGGTGCAATCATTAAGACAGGTGGGGTTCAAAACGGAATTCAACGTCATGAAGGGCCAGCTATTGTGTTTGACTCACAGGATGATGTATTAGAGGGATTAGTGAAAGGAAAAGTGAAGGAAGGGCATGTTGTTATCATTCGCTATGAGGGACCAAAAGGAGGACCGGGAATGCCGGAAATGCTAGCACCTACTTCACAAATTGTTGGAATGGGTCTTGGTCCAAAAGTTGCGCTTGTAACAGATGGGCGTTTTTCGGGTGCCTCTCGCGGTATTTCTATCGGTCATGCTTCACCAGAGGCGGCAGAAGGAGGACCGTTGGCATTTGTTAAAGATGGCGATCATATTGTGATTGATATTGAAAATCGTACAATGGATGTTGTCGTACCTGAGGAAGAATGGGAACAAAGGAAAGCAGAATGGAAAGGTTTTGAATCAAAAGTAAAAAGCGGCTATTTAGCACGTTATTCCAAGCTTGTGACATCTGCGAATACAGGAGCAGTATTGAAGTATTAGTTTGGTAATGTTTATTAATGAAAAAGCAGGTTGGATACACGGTATAAAGTGTATCCAACCTGCTTTATTGCTCATTAAAAGCTTGTCTATTCCTTTATTATTTCTTTTTTTCTAATAGGATCCATACTTTGTACCTGTAGGATATCTAAAAGGAAAACAAACACAGGTATCCCAATAATTAAGCCCCATACTCCAAAGAAATGCTCAGAGAAGATAAGGACAATAAAAGTGAAAAACACAGGTAAATTTGTTTTCGAGGACATTAACTTCGGATTAAGTATATAGGCCTCAATAGCATGGATAATACAAATAAATATAACCAATATAATAATATAGGTGTAGCCGCCTATGGTGTATCCAATTGTTAACAATGGTATTAGGGAAATAATAACCCCTGCAACTGGGATAAGACCGAAGACAAATATCATCAGAGATAAGCCGAGTAATTGAGGGAAATCAAGAATCCATAATCCGATAGTCGTTAAAATACAATTCACTAAAGCTATAATTACTTGAGCCTCTAGTACTTTCCCAAATGTTAATACAAATTTTTTGCCGAAAAACTCAATTTCGTTATAAAAAGGTGCTATTTTACTTGTACGAAAGTTTTCTTTATATTTAATTAAACGCGGCTTCTCCAAAAGGAAGAAGAAGCTTAGGATAATAGCTAGTATAAATTGAATACTGATAGAGCTGATGCTGGAAAAATATTTGACGACAATGCCAAGTCCTTGTTCCAAATAGTTGTTAATTTGTCTTTCTTGAATGATGGAAACAATATAATTTAAGACCGCATTATCATGTGGACGGGAATAAAAATCCATTACCTGTCTACCTAATGCCGTTATTTCTTCCACTAGCATTGGCAAATATTTAATAAAGCTATAGGAAAGAATTCCGATGGTTATAAGATAGAGGATGCTAACTATAACATTTCGTTTAACGTGAATTCGCTTGGAGATAATCTTTTCCATGCGATCCATTAAAAATGAAAGAATAAAGGTAAAAAGCATTAAATTTATCATGCTTCTAAGAGCATAGATGCCCAAAATGATTAAAGCAAAGATAAAAAACCTTTTTACGCTTTTATTAGTAAGAAAATTGATAATTGTTTCCACTCCATTTCCCCTTTTTTGATATATTTTCTCTTTCTATCTATCTTCCTATATTTTAACCTAAATTGTATTTTAATAATATAAAAAAGGCGACATTTTGCGAAAAATTAGCAGCTGCAAAAAGAGGTATACTATATAGGAAGTTTTTGTGCTTGAATCTTCTCTCCTTCCACTTATATAATTAATAAATAGGCGGTTTTCTAAAGGTTGTTGTTTTTTAATAGGTAAAATTAATAGATAGAAATACTGAGCAGCCTGAATACACGTAGACTCTTAGGGGAGCTAGGAGAAAGTCCGAGACTCTATAGGTGGGAGTAGACCGCGGCTCGGCGCTCGCCCCATGGAAAACGGAGTGTATTTAGGCTATGGGTTCATAGCAACAAACTTTACGAAAACATGCTAATTAGTAAAACTAAAACGTTATGGTAAGGAGGAGAAGCGATGGGGATGTGAAATTAAGAATTGGTGATTTAGCAAAAGTTACTGGTGTAATAAAAAGAATCATTGATTATTATACAAACCTTGGTCTTCTTCAAGCAGAACGCTCTCAAATAAATTATCGTTACTATAGGGAAGAGTAGATAGAACAAATTATAGCTATTGAGGAATTTAAAAAGAGAAAGCTAACACTCGAGGAAATTAAGGAACAATTGAATAATCATAAAATGGATTCCTTAGACATTGAGGAACTGAAAGCAAATATGAAGAATCTGAATGGAAAAATTCATCAGATGCTTACAACAGTAGATATTCAGGACCAACATAAAAAAAGGGATTAAAGAAATACTATATCACATGAAAGTATTTCTTTAATCCAAGCGCTGTTGCTATTGCTAAATTAACTGTTATTTTATAAGAAGCATTTATTTATATAATTAAGTAGTAACTTTACAAGCAACAGGGTCTCTCCTTTTGTACGGGAGAAATGCCACGTGTGGCTTTTATTAATCAGGAGGTGTAAGCCCCTTTACGGGCTACTTATTGGAAATTTTTAATTTGATTTTATTTGTGATATTAATTGCATTAACTGCTTTTTTCGTTGCAACAGAGTTTGCGATTGTGAAAGTCAGGAGTTCTAGAATTGATCAGCTAGTTGCTGAAGGGAAAAACGGTGCATTAGCAGCAAAAAAAGTAACGACACATTTAGATGAGTATTTATCAGCATGTCAATTAGGGATAACAGTTACAGCCTTAGGATTAGGTTGGATTGGGGAATCTACTTTTGCAGGAATTCTAGAGCCTCTATTTGTTAAGTTATCTATTGGGAACGCATTATCGCACTTGATTGCCTTTATTATTTCCTTTTTACTTGTAACCTTTTTGCATGTCGTTGTTGGAGAACTTGCTCCAAAGACGGTTGCAATTCAAAAAGCAGAATTAATAGCATTAACCTTTGCTACACCAATTATTTGGTTCTATCGAATATTATATCCTTTTATTTGGTTGTTAAATGGATCTGCACGACTTTTGACAAGTATCTTTGGATTAAAGCCAGCATCAGAACATGAACTTGCCCACTCGGAAGAAGAGTTAAGAATCTTAATGTCAGAAAGCTATAAAAGCGGTGAAATCAATAAAAATGAACTAGCATATGTAAATAATATTTTTGAATTTGACGAACGGATTGCCAAAGAAATTATGGTACCAAGAACGGAAATGGTTACCATCAGTGTGGACAATACGTTTGATGAAATAATGAATATATTAGAAGAAGAGAATTATACTCGTTATCCATTAGTGAACGGGGATAAGGACAATGTAATCGGATTAATTAATATTCGGGAATTTCTAACGGCAAGCATTCAAAACAAACAAGAGATTCAATTAGAGGAATATATGAAACCGATTATTCGCGTGATTGAAACGGTTCCAATTCGAGAATTATTAATTAAAATGCAAAAAGAACGCACACATATGGCGATTCTGCTTGATGAATATGGTGGTACTTCAGGTATTGTGACAGCAGAGGACATATTAGAGGAAATTGTTGGGGACATCAGAGATGAGTTTGATGAGGACGAAATTTCTGACATTCGCAGAATTAAAGAGGATCATTATATTCTTAATGGGAAAGTATTGATTAGTGAAGTAAATGACCTTTTAGGTACGAATTTATCTGAGGATGAAGTGGACACGATTGGCGGATGGTTTTTAACTAATAATTTTGAAGCGGTTGAAGGCGATATCTTGGAAGAAGAAGGATATATCTTTAAAATTAAAAATATTGAAGAACATCATATCCACTTTATCGAAGTGATGAAAGATACAAGTGTAGTGGAAGTTTAAACGAAATCGTTTATTTAAGGAGAAGGGGAAACCCTTCTCTTTTTTGTTGCAGATTTGTATAAATTAGTGTTTTTTTGGAATCTTAAATAGAGCTTAATGCTGATTTTATTGAATTTTATCAATTTAATTGTGTCAGCATTGTGTCTGTCAAAAGTGTATTTAGTTTAAATTGTTATTAAGCTGTAAACGCTTTATTATTAAGATATGAAATATAAGGGGGTTAAACAAAATGTCAAACGAAAATAAAAATGGTTTTCGTGTAAAAATACAGCGTTTTGGTAGTCATTTAAGTGGTATGATTATGCCTAATATAGGAGCGTTTATCGCATGGGGGTTAATTACAGCATTGTTCATCCCAACAGGTTGGACTCCTAATGAAGAGCTAGCTAAACTAGTTAGTCCAATGATCACTTATTTATTACCGTTATTAATTGGTTATACTGGCGGTAAAATGGTTTACGGAGAACGTGGTGGTGTTGTTGGTGCGATTGCTACAATGGGAGTTGTCGTTGGAGCGGATATTCCGATGTTCCTTGGAGCAATGGTAATGGGTCCACTTGGTGGATTTTTAATCAAAAAAGTGGATGACTTATTTAGAGGTAAAATTAAAGCTGGATTTGAAATGCTAGTCAATAACTTCTCAGCGGGAATTCTTGGGGCAATTATTGCTATTATTGGTTTTCTATATGTAGGCCCAATTGTTGAGGGTATTAGTAGTCTTTTATCAAGTGGAGTACAATGGATTGTAGATGCAAAATTATTGCCTCTTGCAAGTATTTTCATTGAGCCAGCAAAAGTATTGTTCTTAAATAATGCAATTAACCAAGGTGTTTTAGGTCCAATTGGAGTAGAACAAGCCAAAGAAGTAGGAAAATCGATACTATTCTTATTAGAAACAAACCCAGGACCTGGTCTAGGTGTTCTATTAGCTTACTGTCTATTTGGTAAAGGTACTTCCAAGCAAACAGCTCCAGGTGCAGTTATTATTCATTTCTTAGGGGGGATTCATGAAATATACTTCCCATATATCCTAATGAAGCCAGCCTTACTATTAGCTGTAATCGGTGGTGGAATGGGTGGAGTATTCACCTTTACATTATTTGATGCTGGTTTAGTAGCAACTCCATCTCCTGGTAGTATCATTGCATTAATGGCGATGGCACCAAAAGGACAACATTTAGGGGTTATTGCTGGTGTTGTAGTTGCGACTATTATTTCTTTCGTAATCGCAGCAATTATCTTGAGAACAAGCAAAGATAAAGAAGAAGATATTAGTGCAGCAACAGAAAAAATGGAAGCTTTAAAAGGGAAAAAGAGCTCAGTAGCAGGTGCTTTGACTACTGCAACTTCTGAAACAACAGAATTTGATTACAAATCAGTGAAGAAAGTCATCTTCGCTTGTGATGCTGGTATGGGATCTAGCGCGATGGGCGCATCTATTATGCGAAATAAAGTGAAAAAAGCAGGAATTGAAGGAGTAGATGTTACAAATACTTCTATTGCAAACCTTCCAAATGATGCAGATCTTGTTATTACACATAAGGATTTAACAGATAGAGCAGTAGCTAAATTACCAAATGCACATCATGTTTCTGTTGAGAATTTCATGAACAGTCCTAAATATGATGAAATTATTGAGAAATTAAAATAAGCTTATGCTTTAATCAGAGACTGTCGGCTAAATTTTGGTCGGCAGTTTTTGTTTTTTGGATCCTTTTTTCTAAAAATGTTTTTTTTCAATAGGGAAAATAATTATTAGAAATAATGAGCAGATTGAAAACGCGTAGACTTGGGAGGGAATTAGAGAGAAGGGGAGAAACGAGGCATCTGAAATTAAATCGATGCTTAATGGAAAAGGAATGTAGTAAATTTTCAGTATTTATAGATAAAAACAGGGGATTCTAAATTAGAATTGGCAACAATGAACTTGAAAAAAATATGTTTAAAACTATTTGAATAAGTGTATATAGTAGTTCTATAATTAAATTATGTCAGGTGATTAAGGAGATAAGCTATGATTATTTCCGCTCGAGAAAGAATTATTTTGCAGATACTATTAGAAAATATAGAAGAAGAAATGACGATTAAAGGAATTGCTGAACATGTAAATGTTAGTGAACGAACAATACATCGTGATTTGAAGAATGTAGAAGATATATTAGAAGGCTTTCATCTTAAATTAAACAAAAAAGCTGGAGTTGGGGTAAATATTATTGGAAATCCTAATGATATCTATCAATTAAGGGTATCGATATTAAAGCAAGACTATATAGAATACACTCCTGATGAACGTATACTCGTTGCTTTGTGTACCTTGTTAGATCATCAAGAACCGATAAAGCTTTTTTCTTTAGCAAAAGAGCTTGGGGTAACAACTGCTACAGTAAGCCATGATCTGGATAAACTTGAGCCAACTATCGAAAAGTATAATCTGCGCTTAATGAGAAAAAGAGGCTATGGTATTGAATTAGTTGGAACGGAAGAAGATAAAAGAAAGGCAATTCGCAGTCTAATATCCGACCGCTTCGATGTGCCAGAGTTTCTTAAAATGGTAAAGGAAAATATCCAGAAAAAGTCCAGCAATAAAATTGATTCGATTTCTGAACGTCTTTTGGGACTTGTTCAAAAGGAAAAATTATTGCGCATTGAAAACATTATTGAAGATATTAATGAGCAATTACCTTACCCGTTAGCAGATAGTTCTTATGTCGGTTTAGTAGTTCATATCGCTCTTGCTATGGAAAGAATACAGAGGGGAGAAAATATCTCGTTTAAAGAAGATTATTTAAGCGAGCTTTCCCAAACAAAAGAATTTGATTTTGCAAAGCAAATTGTAGAGAGACTGGAACGCACTTTTGATATTTTGATTCCTGAAGAGGAAGTCGGCTATATTACGATGCATTTAAGAGGTGCTAAGATACGCTACGATAATAAAGTTGGTATCAAGGATG
This sequence comes from Niallia tiangongensis, assembly GCF_044704065.1. Lineage (NCBI taxonomy): Bacteria > Bacillati > Bacillota > Bacilli > Caryophanales > Bacillaceae > Niallia > Niallia tiangongensis. Next base: position 381,568 of record NZ_CP162613.1, read on the forward strand.
AAAATGTGGAAGTAGCTATGGTGGTAAGGACTTTAATTGCTAATGTAGAGAAATTGTTACATACGACATTGGCAGATGATTCTTTATTTCAAGGGTTACTAGCCCATCTGCAACCAACCTTATATCGCTTAGATCAAAAGATGAGAATTTCCAATCCTTTATTGGAAAATATTAAAGAAGATTATGCGGAGCTATTTGAGGTAGTACAACAAGCAGTAAAGCAAACACTAGTCAATAGAGATGTTCCAGAAGAAGAAATTGGCTATTTAGTCTTGCACTTTGGTTCAGCGCTTAATGATAAAAAAATCACAAAGAATATAAGGCTATTGATTATTTGTTCGAGTGGAATTGGAACATCAAAAATGCTTGCGGCAAAAATTATTAATCAAATTCCAAGTCTGTCAGAAGTCAAAACAGCTTCAGTGTTTGAGTTAAAGAATATCTCCATCGATGATTACGATGCAATTCTTTCGACAATTCCATTAGAGGATATTTCAAGAGACTATCTGGTAGTCAATCCGATTCTAAATGATAAGGACTTAGAGGAAGTCAAAAACTATCTCAAGAAGAATAGTGGTCATGTAATAGAGGAACAAAAGTATGTGGAAAGTCCAAAGTATAAGCAGCCATGTATAGATTTTCAGTCATTTCTTGTGTTTACAGAGCAGTCACAGCTTCTATCTTCTATTTTAAAAGAATTGCATATATGGAATAAAGGGACATGCCTTAGTGAGAGCTTAAAAAATGGATTAAAGGTATTGAAACAGCAAGGTTCCATTTTAAAGGAAAAAGAAGTTTTTGCTGCGTTAGAAGCGAGGGCTGAAATAGGCGGGCTTGCCATTCCTGAAACAACATTAGCTCTTTATCACACAAGTAATAATCAAATTGAAAAACCATCTTTCAATATCATTGACTTGCCCGAGATGGTTAGTTTGAGGGCAATGAATGGTGCTAATGAAATGGTCAAACGAGTACTGCTTTTACTCGCGCCATTAAATGCGAATTCTAATGTAATGGAAGTATTGAGTTTTCTAAGTGCATCTATTATTGAATCCGAGAAGAGTATCGATATATTCAATAATGGTAATAAAGAGGAACTATTAGATTTTATTAGCAGCCAGTTTTTAAGACATCATATGAGAAAATAATAGGAGGAATAAAAAATGAGTATTTTAAAGAAAGAAAATATTATTTTAAACAGCAGTGTAGCAAATAAAGAGGAAGCAATCAAAAAAGCAGGTCAAATTTTAGTGGAACAAGGTTATGTTTCAGAGGATTATATTCCAGCTATGTTACAAAGAGAAGAAATCTCATCTACATACATGGGTAACTTCTTAGCAATTCCTCATGGTACAGATGAAGCAAAAACAGCTGTATTGAACTCTGGTCTATCTGTTATTCAAGCGCCAAATGGTGTTGATTTTGGTGGTAACGTTGTAAAACTTATCATTGGGATTGCTGGGAAAGATGGCGAGCATTTAGAGCTATTATCTCAAATCGCAATTGTATGTTCTGAAATGGAAAATGTAGAAAAATTAGTTGCAGCAAAATCAGAAGAGGAAATAATCCAAATTTTAAGCGAGGTAGAATAATACTATGAATGCTATTCATTTTGGAGCTGGAAATATAGGTAGAGGATTTATCGGCCTATTATTGCATCAGTCAAATTATGCTATTACCTTTGTGGACGTTAACGAACAAATTATCGATGAATTAAATCGTGTTGGTCAATACAATGTGTTGCTTGCAAATGAAGTAAAAGAGCAATTCACAGTAAAAAATGTAAAAGGGATTAATAGTAAAATTAATCCTGAACAAGTAGTAGAAGAGTTTATCCATGCAGATATCGTGACTACAGCAATCGGACCAAATATTTTAAAATTCATCGCGCCACTAATTGCAGACGGAATCAAAGCGCGTATGAAAAGTAATCAATCACCTGTCAATGTGATTGCTTGTGAAAATATGATTGGCGGAAGCAGTGCCCTTAAACAGTTTGTTTTAGAGCACTTAAATGCAGAGGAAGCAGCATGGGTTGAGGAGTACGTTGGGTTCCCTGATTCAGCCGTGGACAGAATTGTGCCAAACCAAAAGAATGAGAATTTATTAGACGTTTTAGTAGAGCCTTTCCATGAGTGGGTAGTTGATGAAACAGCTATTAAAGGGGCTAAACCAGAAATTGCAGAAGCTCATTTTGTAGAGAACTTACAAGCATATATTGAACGAAAACTATTTACTGTAAATACTGGACATGCTGCAACAGCGTACTTGGGTAATATTAAGAACTATGAAACCATTTCAGAAACAATCGATCATGAAGATGTGAAAGAAAAAGTACTGAATGTTTTACAGGAAACTGGAAAAGTCCTTGTAGCAAGATATAGCTTTAATGTAGAGGATCATCAAAAATATATCAACAAAATTTTAGGCCGTTTTGCGAATGCTTATATCATTGACGACGTAAAACGAGTTGGCAGATCACCATTAAGAAAATTAGGTGGCAAGGATCGATTAGTTGCTCCTGCGTTAGCATATTATAAGGAGTTTAACGAAATTCCTTCTCACTTAGTTGAAGTGATGGCATCAGCACTTCACTTTTACACACCGGAAGATCAAGAGTCTGTTGAGTTGAAAAACTTAATTGATGAAAATGGAGTTCAAACGGCTTTCAGCAAAGTATCAGGTTTAAACGAAGACCATGCTTTAGTGAAAGAAGTTGTGCTTGCTTATAACAATATTAATGCATAAAAAAATCCAATGTGGCCAAAGGTGATTAGGCTGCATTGGATTTTTTTACTTTTAGTGTGTAGCAGTACTAGAGTTTATCTTGGACTGTTTGCGCTTGTCCCACATTTTTTTTGCGAAGGGATAAATGATAGGTCCCCACATAATCAATCGTCTGAACATTTTTTTCATTATCTCTCACATCCTTTTTATTCTCTAATAGGTCTTTTTCCCAAAAGTGCGATAGAATAAACAACAGAGCTCGATCCTTGATAATTTTGGTAATAAGAGAGGGAAGTGCCTTCTTGTAATTTACAAAAAAAGAGAATATAGTTTTGATAGATACTTGCAACAAAAAATTGGAAAATAACGTCTAATGGTTGGATAGGAAAGAGAGAAAAATGTAGTATTCCATGAGTAAAAGTAAAGGATAGGTATTGAATGGAAAGATTAAAACCGTATTGGGAAGGATTTCGAAGCTTTTGGAAGAAGAGACATCTTACTCAAATTATACTTTTGGCTGGGTTATTATTTGTTTTGTTGGCGATATTATATTTTACGTATTTAGCGACACAAGCAAATGTTAGTACCCTAAAGGCCGGTTTAAGCCAGGCAACGATTATTTACGACAAAGATGGGGACGAAGCAACCCAAATAAGAACGGAAAGAACAGAAGGAATAGAATTGACGGATGTACCTAAATACGTTCCGGCGGCTGTTGTTTCCATTGAAGATGAGCGTTTTTATCAACATAATGGATTTGATATCAAAGGGATTAGTCGGGCCTTTTTTAAAAATATCTTTGCGGGTAGAATTACAGGCGGAGGTAGTACCATTACTCAGCAATTAACAAAAAATGCCTTGTTAACTTCCGAACAGACGTATAAACGTAAAGCAGAGGAATTATTTTTAGCAGTAGAAATAGAGAAGCATTATAAAAAAGAAGAAATTCTGCAAATGTATTTGAATCATGTTTATTTTGGTAGTGGAGCATGGGGGATTAGCCAAGCTTCCTTAAAATACTTTAATAAAGATATTAGAGAAGTATCAATAAGTGAAGCTGCTTTGCTTGCAGGGATATTACAGGCTCCCTCTGCATTAGATCCCTATAACCATTATGATGGGGCAATTTCTCGCCGTAATGTTGTTTTAAAGAAAATGGTAGATTTAAACCAAATAACAGAGAATGAGTATCAAAAGGCAGTAAAAGAAAAAATTGAATTAGAAAATGGGGGAGGCTCTTTTATTGAAAGAGATTATCCTTACTTTGTAGATGCGGTTATCGATGAAGCGATAAATAAATATGGTCTTACCCAGGAAGAAATTTTGAAAAGAGGCTATAAAATATATACAGAGATGGACCAAAATCTTCAATCCACATTAGAAAAAACCTTTGCACGCGATTCCCTTTTTCCAAGCAGTGCTGACGGGACATTAGTGCAAGGTGGAGCAGTCTTGCTTGACCCAGAAACAGGCGGAGTAAGAGGGCTAATTGGAGGAAGAGGAGAGCAGGTTTTCAGAGGATTTAATCGAGCTACTCAAATTAAAGTGCAACCAGGGTCTACAATGAAGCCACTTGCGGTTTATACACCAGCTTTAGAAAAAGGTTATAAAATAGACTCGATGCTTGAGGATAAACCTTTTAAGAAGGGGAAATATGAACCGCAAAACTTTACCAAAACATTTAAGGGAGAAGTCCCAATGTATGAAGCTATAGAAGAATCCCTAAATGTACCTGCAGTCTGGCTATTAGATCAAATTGGATTAGAAAATGGTCTTAAATCTCTTGATAGATTCGGAATTCCTTATGAAAAGGATGATGAATATTTAGGAATTGCCTTAGGTGGGATGACCACAGGTGTTTCGCCTTTACAAATGGCTAGTGCTTATTCTACGTTCCCAAATGGTGGAGTCCGAATGGAGAAACATTTAATTACAAAAATTATTGGGCCTACAGGAAATGTTATTGCAGAATATGAACCTGAATCAACAAGAGTAACATCTAAATCGGTCACGGACGATATGACTTCCATGCTACTAGATGTTATCAAATCAGGTACAGGTCAAGGTGCAAAGGTGACTGGATTCCAAATTGCCGGAAAAACGGGATCTACTCAATTAGAAAACAGTAATATTTCAGGTACAAAGGATCAATGGTTTGTGGGCTATACCCCAAATCTAGTTGGTGCAATGTGGCTCGGCTATGATAAAACAGATGATCAACATTATCTTCCAAGTAAAAGCTCGGGGGATGTAGTACCAATCTTTAAAACAATTATGGATCAGGCTGTACAATATGTAGAACCAGAAAATTTTAAAGTATTATCGGTTAGTGAAAGACTTGCAAATAAAGATAATGGAAATGTTAATCAAAAAGTAGAAGAAACAAAAAAAGTGATTAAAGAAAAAGCAGAGGAATTAGAAACAACCATAAAAGAGAATTCTTCTAAATGGAGCCAAGTTGTTGACGAAATTAAAAAAGATGTGAAAAAGGTAAATGACAAGGTAAAAGGGAAATTACAAGAAATACTAGAAAATTAGTATTTTTAACAAGGTAGAAATATATACGGATACTAGTGCTTTTGTTACTAGAGACTGTATATATTTCTGCCTATTTTCATTCTGTGTTAAAGGGGAATATATCCATATTTTTTTTAAAGAAAGCTTTTGGTAAAAAGTATAATTAAATATAGATAATGTTTAAAATAGGAAAGATACTCTAGTTTAATAGAGTGAAATATGTGATAAATATAACAGAATAAAATAAAAGGAAGAAAGGTGAGAATAGAGGGATAAAATAATGGAAAAACCAACCAAAATATTCTATAATAATTGTAAGCGTTTAAATTGATTGCGAGTGAAGGGGAACAATAAAATGCTAGTTTGAAAAAATGTTTGTGACAAGATTGTGGACATAGATTTTAATAATAGCATCTGCTATAATAAAAAGGTTGATAAAATCTTGAATATACGGAAAACATAAGAATAAAAAAAGTGGAAATTGGTAAAATTATACTTACGTTTTTTGTCACAAATAATAGGTTCGAGATGTGATATCATCATACAGGTAGTAATAATCGTTATTTTACCTATGTAATATGAATGTTCTGTGTCTAACTATCGAACATTCTGTGAATAATTTAACATTTGAACTTAAACGGAAGGAGCTGTACAAATGAAAAAGGGAGTGTTAGTTTCGCTTTTAGCAATTGTACCACTATTCATTTTAAGCGGTTGTGAATCTATGGTTGTATTTGATCCACAGGGACCAGTTGCTAGAAGTATTACAGACTTGATTAACTGGTCTATTGTATTAATGGCTTTTGTTTGTCTAGTAGTTTTTGTACTATTTGGCTACATAGTTTGGAAGTATCGTGCAACGAAAGACAATGCAGATTATGAGCCAGAAGAACATGGAAGTACAAAGCTTGAGATTGTTTGGACTGTAATCCCATTCTTAATTATTATTGCCTTAACAATTCCAACTGTAAAAACAATTTATGCATTAGAGGATATACCTGAAGATTATAAAGATCATGATCCTGTTGTGATTAATGTAACATCTGCAGACTGGAAGTGGATTTTTAGCTATCCAGAAGAAGGAATTGAAACAGTCAATTATGTAAATATTCCTGCTGGTGTACCTGTTGAGTTTAAATTAACTTCTGCTGGTACAATGCAATCATTCTGGATTCCTGCATTAGCTGGTCAGAAGTACACAATGTATGGGGCTGAAACAGATCTTTATGTTGTTGCTGATAACCCAGGTAACTATGAAGGACAAAATACAAGCTTTAACGGTAAAGGTTATGCGGAGATGAAGTTTGATGTCGAAGCAAAAACTTTAGCGGACTATGATAAATGGGTAGATGAAGTAAAAGAAACTGCCCCTGAGTTAACGGAAGAAAAATATAAAGAAATTATTAAGCCTACACATTTAGGCCGTATGACTTTCTCTAATACTCATTTAGAGTGGATTGATCACGGTAAAGGTGGAGACTCAAACTATTATTTAAACCCTGAGTTATATCGAGTTCATGGATATCCAGGTAGAACTTTTGAAAAGAACCAAGAGTCAGACGGGGGTGAAAAGGATGCACATTGAGTGGAAAGATATCGTTATTACTGGTGATCCCCTAATATTATCTGCCCAAATCGGTATTACTTTAACAATGCTTGCGATTGTTGTTGGTGTTACTTATTTTAAGAAGTGGAAATATTTATGGGATGAATGGATAACAACGGTTGATCACAAAAAAATCGGTATTATGTATATTATCGTAGCCGTATTAATGTTCTTCCGTGGAGGAGTAGACGGTTTGATGATGAAATATCAAACAGCAGCTCCTGAAATGGATTTCTTAGATCCACAGCATTATAATGAAGTATTCACAACGCATGGTGTTATTATGATTCTTTTCATGGCGATGCCAGCGTTGATTGGATTAATGAACGTAGTAATTCCTTTACAAATTGGTGCACGTGATGTTGCGTTCCCACAATTGAATGCATTAAGCTTCTGGTTAACATTTAGTGGGGCAATGTTATTCAATATTTCTTTCGTAATTGGTGGATCTCCTGATGCAGGATGGACATCTTATTTTCCTCTTGCTGGGAAAGAATTTACACCAGGGGTTGGGAACAACTTCTATGCAATTTCTCTGCAAATTGCGGGTATTGGTACGCTGATGACAGGTATTAACTTTATTGTTACCATCCTTAAGATGCGTGCTAAAGGGATGACATTAATGAAAATGCCAATGTTTACTTGGACTGCTTTAATTACAAACGTTATTATTGTGTTTGCATTCCCTATTTTAACTGTTGCATTAGCATTGATGACATTTGACCGTTTATTCGGTACACATTTCTTCACGATTTCCGGTGGAGGAAATGCGATGTTATGGAATAACTTATTCTGGTTATGGGGACACCCTGAGGTTTATATCGTAATCTTGCCTGCTTTTGGGATGTTCTCTGAAATTATTGCGACTTTCTCTAGAAAACGTCTATATGGTTATAATTCAATGATTATATCTATTGTAGGGATTGCTATCTTAAGTATGGTTGTATGGGTTCACCATTTTTACACGATGGGATCTGGACCAGTTGTAAACTCTGTATTCTCAATCACAACGATGTTAATCGCGGTTCCGACTGGGGTTAAAATCTTCAACTGGCTATTTACAATGAGAAAAGGTCGTATTCAATTTACTACGGCTATGCTATGGTCACTTGCATTTATTCCAACCTTTACTATTGGTGGGGTAACAGGAGTTATGCTTGCAATGGCAGCAGCAGACTATCAATATCATAATACGTTATTCTTAGTAGCCCACTTCCACTATGTATTAATACCAGGTGTTGTATATGCAGTATTTGCTGGTTTCTATTACTGGTGGCCAAAAATGTTCGGTTATGCTTTAAACGAACGTTTAGGAAAATGGCATTTCTGGTTGTTTAATATTGGTTTTAACGTAACCTTTATGCCGATGTTCTTCTTAGGTTTAAAAGGAGCAGTAAGACGTTCTTATACTTTCTCTGCGGAATCTGGATTTGCACCATTGTTCATGCTATCAGCAATCGGATCTCTTATTCTTGCTGCAGGTTTCGCTGTACTTGTTTATAACATTTACTATAGTACTCGTTATGCAGATAGAAAGATTTCTACAGATCCATGGGATGCAAGAACATTAGAATGGCATACAGCTTCTCCAGTTCAGCCATATAACTTCGCTATCACTCCAGAAGTAAAAGCATTAGATGCATTCTGGTATATGAAGAAAAATAAAGAAGGTTTAGTTCTAAAAGAAGAAGAATTAGAAGAAATACACATGCCGAGCAACTCTTGGCTTCCATTCTATATGTGTGCTGTATTTGGTGTAGTTGGATTCTTCCTAGTATTTGAATGGTTTATTCCAGCTGCTATCTGTAGTTTAGGTATTTTTGTTGGCTTAATAATTCGTTCCTTTGATTATGACGAAGGTTTCCATATTAAACTAGATGTTATTAAGAAAACGGAACGCGCATGGAGAGGTGAGAAATAATGGCAAAAGTCGATAAGTCTTTACCGCTAGAATATCAGACAGAGCAAAGTCGTTTAAATATTCTAGGCTTCTGGATCTTCCTTGGTGCGGAGGTTGTACTATTCGCTACCTTGTTCGCAGCCTATGGTTCTTTAAAGGATAACTTTGCAGGCGGACCTACTCCAGCTGAATTATTTAAATTAAAAGATGTAATGATAGAAACACTTTTACTATTAACAAGTAGTTTTACTTGTGGTATTGCTATATGGAATATGCGTCGCCATAATTTAAAGGGATTATTAACTTGGTTAATTATCACTTTAGCATTAGGTGCAGGCTTCGTCTTTGTGGAAGTAAATGAATTTATTCATTATGTACATGAAGGGGCAACAATGCAGACAAGTGCATTCCTTTCCTCGTTCTTTGTTTTGCTTGGAACGCATGGATTGCACGTATCTCTAGGTATAGGCTGGGCAATTTTAATTATTATTCAATTAATTAAGCACGGTTTAACACCAACAACTGCTCGTAAGACATTTATTATAAGTTTATACTGGCACTTCTTAGACGTTGTGTGGATTTTCATCTTCACTTTCGTTTATCTTGCTAGAATGGGAGGGTAATAAAAGATGGCAAAAAATCATGAAAATGAAAAATTTCCAATTGGTCATATTGCAGGTTTTATTGTTTCTTTATTACTTACCTTCGCAGCTGTAGGAGCTAAGTTATATACAGATCTTCCAATGATCACTGTTATGTGGATTATCGGTGCATTGGCTGTTATTCAAGCCATTCTTCAACTGTTTATGTTTATGCATCTTACAGAAGGAGAAGGGCAAGTACAAACCATTAATATCGTTTATGCTTTCTTCTGTGCGATTGTAGTAGCAGGGGGAACTATTTGGGTAATGACATCAGGACATGTGCATTATTAATAAAGCGTTATGTGAAAGAAGTCTCCATTGGGGGCTTCTTTTTGTGCATTAAAGCAGAAGAAAAAGGTCGTTCAAGAAGGAAGGGGAAGTCCGTTTTACTTATGGCTTACCTTTGTTGTTCCGTTCTTATTGGGTTATGTTAGGGGGATTGTTAGCGTGCCGACAACACTCTTAATTAATCAATTTGTATGGTCCTACGCTTTTTGAATAATAAATCATGACAAAATAACTAGGTAATCAGCATCATTCTTTTTTAAATTTTGTGATAAATCTATCAGGTCTTTAAAAAAGCATTGACGGGCTGGAAAAAGATGATAAAATAAAAGAAGAATCTAAATGATAATGAAAATCATTTACGACTAAGTTGGGAGTGAGGGAAGAGAGTAGTATTACTCAATAACACTATGAAAATAAGACACTTAAATATATTGTTAATAGTATTATCCATCATCTCCCTATTTGTTGGAGTCATTGATATTCACCCGAAAAATATTTTTCATTTAACAGCAGACCAAAAAGAAATTTTATTGATTAGCAGATTTCCACGCTTAATCAGCATTATCATTGCCGGCGTTAGCTTAAGCATTTGTGGACTCATTATGCAGCAAATATCGAGAAATAAATTTGTTTCTCCTACGACAGCTGGTACGATGGACTGGGCCAGACTAGGGATATTGGTGGCCTTAATGCTTTTTACAGGAGAAAGCCCGATTGTAAAAATGTTAATCGCATTCGTATTTGCGCTTGGCGGAACATTTCTGTTTATGCGAATACTGAATATGATCAAATTCAAAGATGCCATTTTTATTCCTTTAATTGGTCTAATGCTTGGAAATATTGTAAGTTCCATTACTACTTTTTTTGCGATGAAATATGATTTAATACAAAATATGTCTTCATGGTTGCAAGGAGATTTTTCCTTAATCATGGAAGGAAGATACGAGCTTCTTTACATAAGTATTCCGGTAGTAATTATTGCATATTTATACGCCAATAAATTCACTATTGCTGGAATGGGTGAAGACTTTTCGATTAATCTTGGACTAAATCACAAAAGGGTGGTGAATATAGGATTAATCATCGTTGCATTAGTATCTTCTGTTGTATTGCTGACAGTAGGAATGATTCCTTTTCTTGGATTGATTATTCCCAATATTGTTTCTTTATATCGGGGAGATAATTTAAAAAACAGCTTAACACATACTGCATTACTTGGCGCAGTATTTGTATTATTCTGTGATATTCTCGGAAGAGTGATTATTTATCCATATGAAATTTCAATTGGTGTGATGGTGGGAGTCATCGGAAGTGGCATCTTCCTGTATTTACTTTTAAGGAGAAAGTCTTATGAAGCAGCCTAAGATAAAACTTATTGTATTGGCAGTTCTGGCGATACTTCTAATTGCGATATTTATGCTAATCAAAGTTAGTGGCAATAATTGGGAATACGTCATTCCGCGCAGGGCCATAAAAATTGTTGCAATTCTTTTAACTGGTGGCTGCATTGCCTTTACTTCGATGGTATTCCAAACCATTACAAATAACCGAATTTTGACGCCGAGCATTTTAGGATTAGATTCCCTTTATCTATTTATTCAAACCATTGTTGTTTTCATTTTTGGCTCAAGCACGATGACTATTATGAATAGCAACATAAACTTCTTGGTGTCCGTAGTATTAATGGTTCTTTTTTCAAGTATTCTTTACAAGCTTTTCTTTAATAGAGAAGACCAGAACATTTTACTATTACTGCTAATTGGGATTGTAATGGGGAGCTTTTTCTCTAGTGTTTCATCCTTTATGCAAGTATTAATTGATCCAAATGAGTTTCTTATTATTCAAGATAAAATGTTTGCAAGTTTTAATAATGTGAATACTAATATTTTAACGATTAGTATTATTATTGTAGCAGTAGTGTCTATCTATGTAACAAGATATAACCGCTTCTTTGATGTCATGTCTTTAGGAAGAGATCAGGCCATTAACTTAGGAATTGACTATGAGAAGGTAGTGCGCAATATGTTAATTGTGGTATCCATCCTTGTATCTGTTGCGACGGCATTAGTTGGCCCAATTACCTTTCTCGGGTTACTAGTTGTCAATTTAGCTCGTGAGTTTTTGAAAACATATAAGCACAGTACATTGATTACTGGATCTATTCTATTGAGTATTATTTCTTTAGTTGGTGGTTTACTGATTGTAGAACGCGTATTTACTTTTTCAACGACTATCAGTGTGATAATTAACTTTGTAGGTGGAGTGTATTTTATCTATCTATTACTAAAGGAGAGAAAAGCATGGTAGAGGTAAAGAATATTACGAAACAATATGGTGGTAAAAAAGTGCTTGATAATGTTTCTCTTTCTGTAGAGAAAGGAAAAATTACTTCTTTTATTGGACCGAATGGTGCTGGGAAAAGTACATTGCTTTCTATTATTAGTCGCTTAATTAAAGCGGACAGTGGAGATGTCATTATTGATGGCCTGCATATTGATAAGGCAAAAAGCAATAATCTTGCAAAGAAAATTTCTATTTTGAAACAAGCAAACCATATAAATCTTCGCTTAACAATAAGAGAGCTTGTAGGCTTTGGAAGATTTCCTTATTCACAAGGAAAGCTGACAGATTTAGATGAAAAAATGGTGGATGAAGCAATAAAATATATGGAATTAGAGGATATGCAGCATAAATACTTAGATCAGCTAAGCGGTGGACAAAAGCAAAGGGCCTATATTGCAATGGTAATTGCCCAAGATACTGAATATATCCTTTTGGATGAACCGCTAAATAATTTAGATATGAAGCACTCTGTGCAAATTATGAAAGTGCTAAGAAGATTAGTAGAAGAGCTAGGAAAAACAGTAGTAATTGTTATCCATGATATTAACTTTGCCTCTGTTTACTCAGATAATATCGTAGCATTAAAGAATGGCAAAATCGTGAATGATGGACCAGCTAAAAAAATTATCAATCGAAAAGTATTAAAAAACATTTATGAAATGGATATGCAAATTGAGGAAATTAATAATCAACGAATATGTGTTTATTTTGCATAGAAAGTGATATTTTGACTATTGATAAATGATTGGTTCATTGTAGAAAAGAAGCTAATGGTGGAAGAAAAATAGAAAGGGAGCAGTGTGATTATGGCTGACTTAACTAAGTCCCTTCGCCAGAAGAAACCATAATAACACTACCATTAGTATTAGCAAACGTCCTGAAACATTCTAGGAAAATGAAGAAGGAAAGATGCTTAATAATACCTTATCATAGGGTATTATGTCTTTAAATGCAATGTATTCAATTTAATTTATATATATTAAATTTATAGAGGTGTTTATCAGATGAAGAAAAAGCTTTCCCTATTATTATTAACATTCGTTCTTGCAGTATTAGCTGCATGTGGCAATACAGAAAAATCAAATACAGAAGCAAATTCTAGTAAAGATAGCGAGAAGCCAGCAGAAATTAAAGTAATCCATGAATTAGGGGAAGACACAGTTCCAGTTAATCCTAAGAAGGTTGTAGTTTTTGATTTTGGCGTTTTAGATACATTGGATGAATTAGGAATAGAAGTAGCTGGTGTACCACAAGCTAATATTCCGCCATATCTTTCTAAATATGAAGATTCAAAATATGCAAATGTAGGAAGCTTGAAAGAACCAGATTTTGAAGCAATTAGTGAATTGGCACCAGATGTTATTTTTATCTCTGGAAGACAGTCGGAAGCATATGAAGAATTGAAAAAAATCGCTCCAACTGTATATGTGGGTGTTGATACAACAGACTACATGAACTCATTTAAGCATAATATGAATCTTATAGGCGACATTTTTGATAAGAAACAAGAAGTGACAGATGAACTAGCAAAAATTGATGAAGATATTGCTACTATTAATGAAAAAGCAAAAACGATAGATGGTAAATCATTGATCGTATTAGTAAATGACGGAAGCTTAAGTGCTTATGGTAAAAACTCTCGTTTCGGAATTATTCATGATGTATTTGGCTTAGCTCCAGCAGATGAAAAAATTGAAGCTTCTACACATGGACAAAAGGTTACATTTGAATATCTAGCAGAAAAAAATCCAGCTTATTTATTTGTCATTGATAGAGGAGCAGTTGTCGGTGGAGAATCTTCAGGGGAGAAAACACTTGATAATAAATTAGTAAACGGCATTGATGCAGCTAAAAATGATCATATTATCAATCTAGATCCAAGCTACTGGTACCTATCAGGCGGAGGGCTGTTATCAACAAGTGAAATGGTAAAAGAAATTTCAGAAGCAATTTCAGAATAAAGAAGGAGAATCCAGTAAGTTATGCTACTTGCTGGATTCTTTTTTGTGTAAGGATAAAACAATTTTGCAAGGATATAGAACCATTTTCAAAAGATAAAAATGCTAGCTGATAGTTGCTTTTTTAGCGACTTCCATCCAAAATAAAAGAAAGATGGGAAGATTTCATCGAATAGGAGGATCTATATTTTATGACGATTAGATTTGGAATCATCGGCACTAATTGGATTACAGAATCTTTTATTGAGGCGGCTAGTGAAATAGCAGACTTTCAATTAACAGCAGTATACTCAAGAACAGCGGACAAAGCGAAAGCGTTTGCGGATAAATATAATGCAGAATATATATTTACAGATTTAGAAGAAATGGCAAAAAGCGATACAATCGATGCTGTATATATTGCTAGTCCTAATGCTTATCATGCAGAACAGGCTATCATTTTCTTGCAAAATAAAAAGCATGTTTTAACAGAGAAAGCGATGGCTTCTAATGCACGAGAAATGAGACAGATGATGGAGGCTGCGAAGGAAAATAATGTCTTATTAATGGAAGCGTTAAAAACAACTTTCCTTCCTAACTTTCAAGTTATTCAAGAGAATTTACATAAAGTCGGAAAAATCCGTCGTGCTTTTGTAAGCTATTGTCAGTATTCTTCCCGGTATGATGCTTATAAGGAAGGTACTATATTAAATGCATTTAAGCCAGAATTGTCAAATGGAGCACTAATGGATATTGGTGTTTATTGTCTTTATCCAATGGTACATCTTTTTGGAAAACCAGAGAAAGTAAAAGCGAATAGTTTCTTATTGGAATCTGGAGTTGACGGAGAAGGAAGTATTATCCTAGGTTATCCGGATATGGATGTGATCCTAATGTATTCCAAAATAACAAATTCTTATATTCCGTCTGAAATCCAAGGAGAAGAAGGAAATTTATTAATCAATCAAATGAACACTCCTACAAAAGTAGAATTTATTCCTCGGAAAGGGGAAGTTGAGAATCTAACCCTCCCTCAAAAGGAAGCTTCTATGTTTTATGAGGCGCAAGAATTTATTGAATTGATTAAGGCAGGAGAAGTAGAATCTACCGTAAACTCCTATAACGTTTCTTTAACTGTAATGGAAATTATGGACGAGGTAAGAAAGCAAACAGGAGTTGTTTTTCCAGCAGATAAACAGTAAATAAGCAAATAAATCTAGTCATTCATAAGGAGAGAAGATTCATGACATTATATGGTGCGATTGAAGCAGGCGGAACAAAATTTGTCTGTGCAGTGGGAGATGCAAAAGGAAACATTCAAGAAAGAATTTCTATTCCAACGACAACCCCTGAAGAAACAATGCCAGAGGTTATTGCTTTTTTTAAGAAGTTTCCAATCGAAGCAATTGGAATTGGATCATTTGGTCCGATCGATGTGGATAAAAATAGTCCTACGTATGGAAATGTAACAACCACTCCAAAATTAGCTTGGAAGGACTATCCATTATTAAAAGCAATTGAAGATGAATTTTCTGTTCCAACTGGTTTTAACACAGATGTAAATGTAGCTGCTCTAGGAGAGGCGAAGCTAGGCGCTGCTAAAGGCGTAGATAATTGCTTATATATTACGGTTGGTACAGGCATTGGTGCGGGCGCTTATATTAATGGGGAATTGTTGCAAGGATTAACCCATCCAGAAATGGGCCATATTTTAGTAAGAAGGCATGCAGAAGATACGTATAAAGGGAGATGCCCATACCACGCTGATTGTTTAGAAGGCTTAGCTGCTGGACCAGCAATTGAAGAACGCTGGGGAGAAAAAGCTTTTCATTTAAGTGATAAAGAGGAAGTATGGGAAATGGAAGGTTATTATATTGCACAAGCTCTTATGCAATATATTTTAATTCTATCTCCTAAAAAAATTATTCTTGGCGGAGGCGTAATGAATCAGGAGCATGTGTTGACACATGTTTACCGCCATTTAAGCGATCTATTAAATGGTTATGTTTCGTATCCTGAAGTACAAGACAAGATGAATGAATACATTGTTAGACCAGGATTAGGGGATAATGCCGGCATCACAGGAGGACTTCTCCTTGCGGAAAAAGTATTGGAAGAAAGTAAGGCAGAAGTTAACTAATAAGTTGATATAGTAGACCATTTAAAGGAGGATAATCTTTTAGATGGTCTTTTTTGTGTGCATTTGCAAATATCTCTTTTAAAAAATATGAACAAACTATTTCCTAACCTTTAACAATCCATTAAATAGGAAGGTAACCTATTGCTTCTATTAGTAAAAGTGGCTTTAATTAGTAAAAAGCAGATAAAATAGGAGAGTATTTATGGATATTTTAGTGATAGAGGATAATAAAAGTGTTTGTTCCATGCTGGAAATGTTTTTTATGAAGGAGGGCTTTCAGGTAACCTTTATTCATAACGGCATGGAAGGATATAAACATTTGAAGCAAAATAAATATGATATGATTATTTTAGATTGGATGCTTCCAGATTTAGATGGTATAACAGTTTGTCGCAAAATAAGAGAAACAGATAAAGGGACACCAATTATTATGTTAACAGCAAAGGATGGGGAATCAGATCAAGTACTTGGTCTAGAAATGGGAGCAGATGATTATGTTACAAAGCCCTTTAGTCCACTAGCCTTAATTGCAAGAATAAAGGCAATTTGGAGAAGAAAATCTAATGAAGAAGATGGAAGCGGAAATGCAATTATTAAAGTAAATAAAGAAACGAGAGAAGTATTGATTAATGATCGACCAGTATTGGGATTAACACCAAAAGAATTTGATTTACTTTCATTCTTTGTTCAGCACCCAAAACAAGTATTTTCTAGAGAACAAATCTTACAGCAAGTATGGGGATTTCAGTTTTATGGAGATGATCGGACGGTTGATGTCCATATTAAAAGGCTCAGAAGAAAAATAGGAAGAGATAGTCACCCCTTTTTACATACAGTATGGGGTGTAGGATATAAATTCGATGAAACGGTGGTAGTACATGAGAATTAAATACATCTATCAGCAGCTAATAAGTCATTTAAGTGTCATTCTGGTGGCCCTATTAGTATTAAGCTTGGTTTTTTCCCATTATATAGAGAAATTAGTATTCTCGATGAAAGCAGATGAATTACAGGGCTATGGATATAATATTGTTCAAGATGTTCAAGGGGCGGATCTATGGTCTGCTTCCACGTATTCAACTTTATTACGTTATTCCGAAGAACTAAAGGGGACAGGGATAACGATAGGCATATTTAATACACAAAGAAACCGGATATGGTCTTTCGGAAAAGATTTGGATATCAATATTACTACAGCAGAGTGGGACGAAATAAAGGACGGAAGTAGTACGGTTATTAAGCCTAGTACTAGAAGAGGAGATCAAGAGGTAGCCCTAGTTGCAATTCCATACTCTGTCAATAATGTTGTTGTGGGAGGAATTATCTTAACATCTCCACTTGTAGAATCGAAAGAAATGATTCAAGAAATTAATCGCTATTTGATTTATATTCTCTTTTTAGTATTTGCAATTGCGTTATTAATGAGTTTTATTTTTTCAAGGGTGCATGTAAATCGGATAAAAAAGCTTCAGGAAGCTACAAGTCATGTTGCAGACGGGGATTACACTGTAAAAGTATCATCCTCTACTTTTGATGAAATAGGAGAGTTAGGTCAAGATTTTAATCAGATGGTAGATAGACTAAGAGAATCAAAAGAAGCGATTGATGCGTTAGAAAATCGGCGAAGACAATTTATGTCTGATGTTTCGCATGAATTAAAGACTCCTCTAACAACGATTAGTGGCGTGATTGAGGGATTAAATAATAATATGATACCAGAAAATGAACGGGAAAAAGGCCTCAAATTAATTAGTAAAGAAGCGAAAAGACTTATTCGGCTAGTAAATGAGAATCTCGATTATGACAAAATCCGTTCCAATCAGATTGTCCTAATGAAGGAGTTCATTTCCCTTGAGGAAGTATTGGAGATTATTTATGAGCAGCTATCCTTCCTAGCGGAGGAAAAGGATGTCAAAATCTATGTAGAGGTCGATCACGATGCGGTAATTTATGCAGATTATGATCGTTTAATCCAAATCATTATGAACATTACCAAAAATAGCATTCAGTTTACTGAAAATGGAAGTGTTTGGTTAACTGGTCGAATGGAGTCCAGCAGAACAATCATTGAGGTAAAGGATACTGGTATTGGTATAGAGGCGCATGAAATAGAAAATATTTGGAAGAGATTTTATAAAGCGGATCTCTCAAGAACGAATAACCCATATGGAGAATTTGGACTCGGTTTATCCATTGTTAAGCAATTAGTTCAGTTCCATGAAGGGGATATTCAAGTAACGAGTGAAAAAGGAAAAGGGACAACCTTCACAATTTCCTTCCCTCTTTCTAGAGAAAAGTAACAGAGTCGAATTCATTTGTATAAAATAGGTCTTAATGGGGGGAATTGTTAGGACTTTTTGAGGTGTAATATTCACTTCATTCCGCAGAAAGCTAATGTTAACAGAAATCCAAGGATTAATTTGTTCCAAAATTCTTCTATGTCTTTTCAAACTTTGTTCATAATTTATTCATATATAATGGTTACTATGTATGTATAAACAAATTATTAGAGATGTAAACAATGATAATTTACTGAAATAAATGTTCGAAATTAGAAATAGGAGGAACCGAAAATGAGTGATTTTGAAAAAAGAAATGAATGGGAGAAAGATCAACCAGAGGAAAAACAGGAGACCATCGGTGGAGATGATTTTTCAGAAAAGCAAGCAGTAGAACAAGCGGTATCAAATAATGATGTGCAGACAGCTGAGGAAGACATGTATGTATCACAAGAAACAGCACAAACTATTTTTCCTGCTATAGAAAAAGAGCAAGTTCGCCTTGATAAAGAAGAGATCGATGAAATTAAAGAAACAGAACAATCGGTAGCAAGTTCCTTTGAAGAAGGAAGAGGAGAAAGAGCACAAATGAATAGTCAAAAAGGAAATACTAAAGCCAAAGGATTCTTATCCTTATTAGCTGCAGGTGTTGTCGGTTCAGCCCTTACCTTTTTTACAATTCCACATACTGATTTATACAATGATTCTTATGATAAGCTAGAAAAACAAGTAGCGGAACTTACCGATAAATTGGAAAATAATCAATCAGGTGCCATTACAGCAAACACAACATCTAATACTTCAACTAGTGATGGGACAGTAGTTATTGCTGATATGGTGGAGTCATCTTCTAAAGCAATCGTGGGGATTGAAAACCTTCAACAACAAACAAATCCTTTTTCACAGGACTCCAGTGATGTGGAATCTGGATCAGGTTCGGGGATTATTTTTAAGAAAGATAATCAATATGCATATATTGTGACGAATAACCATGTAATAGAAGGTGCGAATACGTTAGAAATCTCTCTATATAATGGGGATAAAACAGAAGCTAAATTAATTGGAGCAGATGCTTTAACTGATTTAGCTGTAGTAAGAATTGACGCTAAATATGCGACGAATATTATTAATTTTGGTGATTCCTCTACGTTAAGACCGGGGGATCAAGTGTGGGCGATTGGTAATCCACTTGGCTTAAAACTATCTAGAACAGTAACACAGGGAATTGTTAGTGCTGTGGAAAGAAGTATAACGGTTAATACATCTGCTGGTGATTGGGAATTTAATGTTATCCAAACAGATGCAGCAATCAATCCTGGAAATAGCGGCGGTGCACTTATTAATTCTTCTGGAGAGGTAATTGGGATTAATAGCTTGAAAATCGCTGATTCTGGAGTGGAAGGCTTAGGCTTTGCCATCCCAAGTAATGATCTTATCCCAATTGTAAATGAGATTATCGAAAAAGGAAAAGTAGAACGACCATACCTTGGAGTAGGTTTAGCAAGCTTAGAAGAAGTGCCTCGCATGTATTTGCAGGACCTTCCAAATGAGGTTTCAGCAGGAGTAATGATTACAAA
Source organism: Niallia tiangongensis (assembly GCF_044704065.1). Lineage (NCBI taxonomy): Bacteria > Bacillati > Bacillota > Bacilli > Caryophanales > Bacillaceae > Niallia > Niallia tiangongensis. The sequence goes on from NZ_CP162613.1 coordinate 401,526, forward strand.
TATTGATTCGAATTCTGCGGCGGCTGAGGCGGGATTAAAAGTCCAAGATGTGATTGTTTCCATTGATGGAAAGAAAATAGCTAATTCCACGGATTTACGAAAATACCTTTATTCAGAAGTGAAAATTGGAGATAAAGTAGAATTAGAAATCTATAGAGATGGTAAATCTCAAAAAGTGGAATTAACGTTAAAAAGCAATAACACGATCAATTAATCGACACGTTTCATGTGAAACATACAAAAATTGTCGAAAAAATTCCATCTTATATCGATAGTAGGATGGAATTTTTTTAAATCTGTTAATAATTTCGTCATAATTATATGATAATATAGTGTAAGAGTTATAATGGGGATATGCTCGTTATATCCAAAATTTTGTGCAGAGAGGATTTTAGCTTAATATGAAAAATAAAAAGGTTCTTATTCCTATTCTAGCGGTAGTACTAGTAGCGTTAATAATAGGAGCGGTTTATCTAACACAACGAAGTGAAACGGTTGCAGCAGTGGACAAGGAAAAAATTACGCAAGAACAATTAAATGAAGAGCTAAATAAGCAATATGGCGCAAGCGTATTAAATATGATGATTTCTAATAAAGTTGTAGATCTTGAAGCTGATAAGGAAAAAGTAAAGGTTACAGATAAAGAAATCAAAGCAGAATTGGACAAGATGGTCCAACAATATGGTGGACAAGATACCTTTAATACATTATTAGCTCAAAATGGATTAACAGAAGATGTATTTAAAGAGCAAATTGAGCAAAATCTAAAAGTAACAAAAATTCTTGAGCCGTCTATCGAAATTACAGATGACGAAATTAAAACATATTTTGAAGATAATAAGGCAAGCTTTGACACACCAGAACAAGTAGAAGCAAGTCATATCTTAGTAGAAGATGAAAAGACTGCTAAAGATGTGAAGAAGAAGCTAGATGAAGGCGGAGACTTTGCTGAATTAGCGAAAGAATATTCAACAGATACACAAACAAAAGAGAATGGTGGAGAATTAGGCTATTTCTCTACAGGTCAAATGGTTGAAGAATTTGATAAAGCTGCATTCGCTATGAATGTAGATGAGATTAGTGATCCAGTAAAAACAGATTATGGATACCACATTATTAAAGTAACTGGCAAAAAAGAAGCAAAAGAAGCAACATTAGAAGAGTCAAAAGAGCAAATTAAAGAAACGTTATTAGCTCAAAAAGTACAAGAGCAAGCTAGCACTTGGTTATCTGAAGCAACTGCAAAATATAAGATTGAAAATAAATTAGAAAAAGATGCTAAGTAAAAAAAAGCGGATGGCAAATGCCATCTGCTTTTTTTTAACAGTGATAAGCTATGCTCCAATTTGTACAACGATAAACAGGTGCTTCCGCTTTTCTTATTAATAAAGTGGGTTAATGTCTACATTGTCAGGCAGTTCGAATGGGTTTTTACTATTGATATGATCATAAAATAATATCCCATTTAAATGATCTATTTCATGCTGAAAGACAATTGCTTCATAATCCTTCAATTTAATTTTAACTTCTTCCCCATTAATAGTATAAGCCCGAACCGTTATTCTTCGATAACGAGGAACATAGCCTACGATTGGTCGGTCAATGGAAAGGCAGCCTTCACTTTCTGGTATAAAGGTCATTGCAGTAGAATGACTAATTATTTTTGGATTTATTAGCATACATTCCAAAGCTTCTCCATTTTCCTGTTTCATATAGGCAGCAAACATTCGCTTATTTAGTCCAATTTGGTTTGCGGATAGTCCTACTCCAGCACGTAGTTGATATTTTTCTGATAGGATAGGATCCTGACTATTTTTCAAGTATTGCAGCATGCACTCGAGCTCTTCTTGATCCTCTTTCGTAGGAGGAATCGATACTTCTTTTGTTTTTTCACGAAGGATGGGATCCCCTTCTCTCACGATATCCTCCATTTTTATCATATAATCTTTTGTAAATTTACTCATGTAATAACTCATCTCCAGCAAATATTGTATATAAGTAAAATAGCAGAAGGTGGTTAGTATGTCTAATCGTAAAGCGTATAAGTGGATAATTTAGTTTTTGGTAGGAAACGTTCTAGCAAACGAAATAGTGATAAATTTTAGTAGAAACCTTACATATAAAACAAAGAACAGGAGAGGATATAAAAGATATAAAATATTTATCTAAGATGGAAAGGAAGAATAAGATGAAAAAAATGATGCTATTAATGCTAGCTTTTGTAGTAGCATTAACAAGCTTTGGTTCTTTAACTAGTGCAGCTCCATCCCCAGCAACACCAGAAAATAAGGAAATATCTCAAGAAGATACACAGTTTTTAAAAGAAATGGCAAAAAGCCTTGGCATTAAAACGGAAGGAAAAGATCCTATTGCTATAAAAAAAGAAATTCATGAGGTATTAATAAAGAAAGAAGCAGAAAAATTAGGAATCAAAACAGAAGGAAAAGATATACAAAAGATTGCGATGGAAGTACATACTGCTCACTTAAAGGAAGAAGCAAAATCGCTTGGAATTAAAACAGAGGGTAAAGATGCCAAAACATTGATGAAAGAAGTATTTGAGGCGAAAATTTCGAAAAAGGCAAAAGAGCTTGGAATAGATACAAAAGGAAAGACCATGCAGCAACTGGGAAAAGAGGTTCAAGAAAAAATGATTATGGTCGAAGCGCAGAAGCTGAAGATCAAAACAGAAGGAAAAGATTTTAAGCAAATTGCTGATGAGATAAGAGATACACAAATTATGAGTAAAGCGAAAGAGTTAGGGATAGATACAAAAAATAAGGAGCCAAAAGAATTATTAAAGGAAATGATGATTAAACACCCCGAGGAAGTGAAAAAATTAAAGCTATTTCCATCATATGGGCAACATTTCATGTTTAAAAAGCACCATAAGATGAAAAGAGAAGACTAAAAAACAAACGGAAAAACCACTTGGAATTGACAGGTGGTTTTTCTTTTTTATTAATTTGTTCAATATATTGAACAAATTAATAGGTTACAATATTTAGGTATTTGGGAAAAGGATAGAAAAAACTAATAAAATTCAATCTTTTTGCAAAAGGATATTTCATCCAAAAAATTAGGAAGGGTGACTAAGTGTTCAATATATTGAAATGATTCTTTTGGCCTATTAACAAATGAAGTTTTGAAACGTTTTATCTATTTTTCGAAAAAAAAACATAAATACATGTTATTTTCCTGAAGGATTAGTATGCTTAAATTAGCAGACTTAGACAGTAATAATTTATATATTGAAAATTTACACAAAAATTTTCTTGGGAATAAGAAAGAATTATTTAAGGGAAAGAAATCTGTTAAGTACCTGCATTAAACTGGGAGTAATAGGAGGAATAAAGATTGAAACAATATTCCAAACTACGAATTACGGAAAAAGATGAAAATATTTATAAAGCACTGTGTGATTTGTATAAGGAAAAAGGGGAAAAAGTAGGGATTGGACCTACTGAGATTGGAATAAGAGTTGGAAGAGATTCCTACGATGCTTCTGCGTATTGCAATGCATCTTTAAAAAAGCTAATTCATTTTAAAAAAATAGAAAAAGTAGATAGTGGAAAATACATACCAATCGATTAAAAAGGAATGTTGAAAACAAATCAGAGGGAATTTTTCTTAAAAGAGTACCATGGGATAATTGGTGGAGTTATTATTCATAATAATGGATAATCTCATCAATCATTATCCTAGAAGGGTAACTTAATTAAGGAAAATTCTTTTTGTTTTTCAAGCCAATCTTACTAGGAAAGTGTTAGAAAGTCGATAGGGATGTAGTTTTTTGGAAAATAGAATGGTGAAAAACGATAAAAAAAAGATTGCATGTTATACAAAGTATTGTATAATAATTGGGTAAAAGTAAACTTTAAGTTTATTAATACCAAACTTCTGCGTCTTCAAGTTTACTATTTCTAAACAAAAAGTAGGTTAGAGCATGGAAATAGGGAAAAAAATAAAGAATTTACGATTGAAAAAAGGACTCACACAAGAAGAATTAGGGGAACGAACTGATTTAAGTAAAGGATATATATCCCAGCTAGAGAGAGATTTAAGTTCTCCTTCCATTGAAACGTTTTTTACTATTTTAGAAGTATTAGGATGTACACCAAAAGAATTCTTTGATGATGAAGAACAAAAGCAAAAAGTTGTATATACAGAGGACGATATCACCGATTTTTTTGATGAGGAAAAAGGGTATCGCATTCAATGGCTAGTACCAGAATCAAATGAAAAGGAAATGGAACCAATCCGGCTATTCTTTTATAAGAATGGAGAGTTTAAACAATTTGAGCCATCTTTATCGGAAACATTTGCTTATGTAGTGGAAGGGGAGATATTGCTTAAATTAGGAAAGCAAGAGTATAAGGCAAAAAAAGGGGAATCTATTTATTATCATGCAACAGAGGAACATCAACTAGTTAATTTAGCAGACGGTGTAACAGAATTGATTCTCGTAGTTACCGATTCTTACTTATAAGGAGAGAAATTTTTTTGCTTATAAAATACTGTTTGCTTTAAATTCAGCTACTTTATAAACATAAGATGCTTCAAAAGTGATAAACGGGCTTTATATATGGCGTCACCAGCAATCTTTAACAAAAATAGATAAAGAGGGGGATATTATGTCCGAGCAGCATATTATTCGATTTGAGAATGTAACAAAAAGCTATGATCAAGATACAACTGTTCTAGAGAACGTAAGCTTTGATATTGAACGAGGTAAGTTTTATACCCTGCTTGGGCCATCTGGCTGTGGGAAAACGACTGTTTTAAGATTAATAGCCGGATTTATGGAGCCTACAGAAGGAAATATTTACTTTAATGGGAAGCAAATTAATAAAATACCAGCAAATAAGAGACAAGTAAATACAGTTTTTCAGGACTATGCGCTTTTTCCCCATTTAAATGTATTTGAAAATGTAGCCTTTGGACTTCGCATAAAAAAATGGAAAAAGCAAGTAATTGAAGAGAAAGTAAAAGAAGCACTTCGTTTCGTCAATTTAGAAGGCTATGAGAATAGAGAAATCAGTGAAATGTCTGGTGGCCAGAAACAACGTGTTGCTATCGCTAGAGCAATTGTAAATGAACCAGAGATTATTCTCCTAGATGAACCATTATCTGCATTGGATTTGAAGCTTCGCACGGAAATGCAGTATGAGCTTAGGGAATTACAAAGAAGATTAGGGATTACCTTCATCTTTGTTACACATGATCAGGAAGAAGCATTGGCGATGTCGGATGAAATCTTCGTTTTAAACAAAGGACGAATCGAACAAAGTGGAACACCGATAGATATTTATGATGAACCAATTAATCGCTTCGTTGCAGATTTTATCGGTGAATCCAATATTGTTCCTGGATTGATGAAAAAAGATTTTATTGTCCATTTTGGAAGCAAAGCTTTTGATTGTGTGGATGGTGGATTTAATGAAAATGAAGCAGTAGAAGTAGTAATTCGTCCCGAGGATTTAGAAATTACATCCGTTGAGGCAGGGAAATTAAAGGTGAAAGTGGACTCTCAATTATTTAGAGGGGTTCATTATGAAATTTGTGGCTATGATGAAGACGGAAATGAGTGGCTTGTCCATTCAACGAAGAAAGCTACTGTTGGAACCGAAATTGGTCTTTATTTTGAACCAGAAGCCATTCATGTTATGCGATTAGGAGAAACAGAGGAAGAATTTGATAAACGACTAGAAGCATATGAGGGTGCAGTCAATGAAAAGTAGTACAAAATGGTATACTGTCCCTTATTATCTTTGGATTGCGCTCTTTGTCATTGCCCCAGTTGCACTTGTTGTCTATTATTCATTCTTTGATATTGAAGGGGCATTTACGTTTGAAAATTATCAGAAGTTCTTTACACCTGTCTATTTAAAGATGACACTAAGTTCCTTTTGGTACGCTTTTTTAATCACTTTCTTTTCCTTGCTTATTGCGTATCCTACTGCTTATTTATTGACGAAAACAAAGCATAAGCAATTATGGCTGTTATTAATTATATTGCCCTCCTGGATTAATCTATTATTAAAAGCGTATGCGTTTTTAGGGATATTTGGTACACATGGTGCAGCAAATCAAATCCTGGACTTTCTGGGGATAGGCAAGCAACAGCTGTTATTTACAGACTTTAGTTTCCTATTTGTAAGTGTATATATATTTATTCCCTTTATGATTCTTCCTATCTTTAATGCGTTAGAGAAGTTAAATCCTAGCTTAGTTGATGCTTCTCAGGATTTAGGAGGATCATCTTGGACGACGTTTAAAAAGGTTATATTCCCACTTACAATAAATGGGGTGAAATCAGGGTGCCAAGCTGTATTTATTCCGGCTTTATCACTATTTATGATTACACGCCTAATTGCAGGTAACCGTGTGATCACGTTAGGAACTGCAATAGAACAGCATTTCCTTATTACACAAGACTGGGGAATGGGTTCAACAATAGCTGTATTTTTGATTATTAGCATGATTATCATCATGGTTCTTACAGGGAACAGAAAGAGAGGGATAAAATGAAAAAGCTATCAAAATGGTCTGTTCTCTATTTATGTATTGTTTTTGTCATTTTATATGCGCCGATCTTTTATTTAATCTTCTACTCCTTTAATAGTGGAGGAACCATGCATGATTTCGATTCCTTTACATTTGATTGGTATAAAGAATTATTCCAAGATACAAGATTACTAGTGATCGTTTTAAATACGATTATAATTGCCCTTTTATCTGCAGCAATTTCAACCATTATTGGGGTGCTTGGCGCAATAAGCATTTCCATGATGAGAAGGAAGGGCATTAGGAATTCTATTTTATCTTTAAATAATGTTCTGATTGTAAGTCCAGATGTTATTATTGGTGCGTCTTTCTTAATTTTCTTTACAATCATTGGGATTAAACTAGGTTTCTTTTCCGTTCTATTATCTCATATTGCTTTCTCGATTCCGATTGTTGTCATTATGGTATTACCAAAGCTAGAGGAAATGAGTCCAACTTTAGTGGACGCAGCATTGGATCTTGGAGCTAGCTGGAAGGATGTACTAACAAAAGTTATCATTCCTTATATTTCATCCGGGATATTTGCCGGATTCTTTATGGCATTGACATACTCCTTAGATGATTTTGCTGTAACATTCTTTGTAACGGGCAATGGATTTACAACACTGTCTGTGGAAATCTACTCTTTAGCAAGACGAGGTATTTCTTTAAATATTAATGCGTTATCAACCTTGTTATTCTTATTTACGCTACTTCTTGTAATTGGTTATTATTTCATTACACAGCGTGTCAATAAAGCATCACAAGCGGGGGTGAGAAAATGAAGTCTCTAATTCGCGGATTAATCGTTATCTTTGCACTGTCTTTCATTCTCTTATTTATTGTCAATCAATTAAATTCAAGCAGAGGGTATACAAGTGGGAATACATTAACTGTATATAACTGGGGAGATTATATCGATGCAGATTTAATTACTAAATTTGAGGAGGAAACAGGAATTAAGGTTATCTATGAAACCTTTGATTCAAATGAGGCGATGATGACAAAAATTCAGCAGGGAGGAACAAGCTATGATATCGCGATTCCCTCTGAATATATGATTGATAAAATGAAGGAAGAGAATTTATTAATTCCGATTGATCATACTAAAGTTCCTAATTTGAAAAACATAGATAGTCGCTTTATGAATCTATCCTTTGATCCAGACAATAAATATTCGATTCCATATTTCTGGGGTACAGTTGGAATTGTCTATAACTCAGCGATGCTTGATGGGAAGGAAATTACTTCCTGGAATGATTTATGGGATAAAGATTTAAAAAATGAAATTATGCTTATAGATGGTGCCCGTGAAATTATGGGGATGAGCTTAAATAGCTTGCATTACTCTTTAAATGATAAAGATCATGAGCACTTGAAGGAAGCAAAGGAAAAATTAGATACTTTAACTCCAAATGTTAAAGCGATTGTTGGAGACGAAATTCGGATGCTCATTGAAAATGGAGAAGCGTCTATCGGTGTTTTATGGTCTGGAATGGCTGCTGAGATTATGTGGGAAAATGAAGATGTGGAATATGTTGTCCCGGAAGAGGGATCTAATCTTTGGTTCGATAATATGGTTATTCCGAAAACGGCTAAGAATATCGACGGAGCACATCAGTTTATTGATTTTATGCTAGACGCGGAAAATGCTGCGCAAAATACAGAATATGTTGGCTATTCTACCCCAAACAAGGCAGCGATGGAATTTTTGCCAGAAGACATTACTGGGGATGAGCGCTTCTATCCCGATGAAGAAATGACTTCGAAATTAGAAGTATATGAAAACCTTGGTCATCGTTCATTAGCGGAGTATAATGATTTATTCCTAGAGTTTAAAATGCATCGAAAGTAAAGAACGGAAAGAAAACAGTTTGCTAAAATGTAGCGAACTGTTTTTTTATCTTCTAAAGAGATGTTAATATCCGCATTTAACTTTATGTGAAAACAGCCTAATAAACAATTTCTCTATATTCTTGTATGCAACCTGGCTATACGGAAAATACTAACGGAAAACAAGGTGGGTCATAAAATGAAAAAAATAATATGCTTCTTCTGTTTTCTTTCATTTCCGTTAGGGATTTCCGCACAGGAGGTGGATTCGGCTAAGACTCAAGTGAGAAAAGAGCTTGCAATCGTTATTGATGATTTTGGTAATAATATGAAAGGAACAGATGAGATGCTCAACTTACCTGTTCCTATTACGGTTGCAATTATGCCTTTTCTCTCTACAAGTAAAGAAGACGCTATTCGTGCACATAAAAAAGGACATGAAGTAATCGTTCATCTGCCGCTAGAACCGAAAAAGGGAAAAAAGAGCTGGCTTGGACCGGGTGCAATTACAACAGATCTATCAAATGAGGAAATTAGAAAACGAGTTAAAGGTGCCATTGAAAGTATTCCTTATGCAGTTGGAATGAATCATCATATGGGTTCAAAGGCAACGGAAGATAAAAGGGTGATGAGAATTATCCTAGAGGAGTGTCATAAGCATCATCTTTACTATTTAGACAGTAAGACGACAAATAAAAGTGTTATAAAGGAACTAGCAGAGGAACTCAATGTACCTTATTTAGAAAATGATCTCTTTTTTGACCATATTTACACAAATCAGCATATTGCTAAACAAGCCAGTAGGTTAGCCAAAAAACTGGATACAGAGCAGGAATTTATCGCAATTGGCCATGTAGGAGTTTCGGGGCCTTCTGTAGTAAGTGTTCTAAAACAATATATTCCCGTTTATCAAAGAGATGCAGATATTGTACCACTATCTACACTAATAGAAGGCTATGAGCTGCTGGATACTGATTTACCATGATATAAGCTTTAGAAAAAATCTCGGGAAAAAGAGCAAAACCATCACGCTATACCGAAAAGGGTACATGACGCTGGTCTGTGCTCTCTTAATTAGATTAAACTATGAAATGGGTTTCATAACAATAGCTGTTATTGAAAAATATGACAAAATGTTTTTATGCCTTATAGAAAAGGAGACAGACCATTTTTTCTAGTCTGTCTCCTTTTCTATTTATTAATTATTTAGAGGATTATCATCATTTGGTTTTTGGATAGATGTTTGATCGATTTTTGTATCTAGTGTATCTAGTCGTTTTTTGGCAAAGTCTTTGCCTCCGAGACCAAATGCTAATCCAAATGCTAAGCAAAGTCCACCTAAGGTTAGAATAAAGGCGGAATTCACAATAGAAGATGCTACTCCTAATTGGTCAAGCGCCATAAAAACAGTAATGGTGATAATCGCATATTTTGCGATAACCGGTAAAAGCTTGAAGTGAGCGCCCTGTAAAATATTGCTTAACAATTGCTGAACAAGATAGCCTAACCATAAGCCTACGCCAATAATTACAATTGCAGCGAGAACCATGGGTAAATAAGCAATAACAGCAGTTGATAAGGTTACTAAAAATTCTAGTCCTACTAAATTTAAGGCCTGTACAGCTAATAAGAAAACGATCAGGATTTGTACGATAGAACCAATAATATTTGAAATACTAGTGTTAGGGCTAATTCCCATTTTTCGTACATAAGTATCTAGACTAAGCTTTACTAATAAGGTAACAACCATTTGTTTTACCCATTTACCTATCCAAATACCTATTAAGATGAGGATAATGGCAATAGCGATATTTGGAATCATTGCTAGCATATCATTTAACATGTTAATAGCCGGCTGGGAGATTCCTTGAATATCTAATTTCTCAAGCGCTGATATAACAGTTGGGATGAGAATGAAAATAAAGACAATGTTGCCAATAACAGAAGATAAACGTACATTATCTAGAAGCTTGTTTATGCCTAATCGATTAGCTAAAGAATCTGTACCAATTGTTTGTAAGAAGTTTGTTAGAATGGTACGAACAATCTTTGCAACAAACCAACCGACTAAGACGATTAGTGTAGCTGCTAAAAGCTTTGGTAAAAAGGCAAGCATGTTTTGAAGCATATTGGCAAATGGTTCGGAAACACCGTATAAATTTAGTGCATCTAATACAGCAGGTAGGAATAACAACAGCACTAAGTAGAAAACGATATTTGCGACTTTATCCATAATATTTTGTGGGTTATTTTTTTCTGTAAGATTCCATTTTTGCAGTTTCTCATGAACCTTTAAGGTAGATCCGGTTTTTTTGATAAGGAATTTTAATCCAGATGCGATGATCCATGCTATAACAAGAATCAATGCGGCTTTTAAAATATTAGGAATAGCTCCAAGGATAGAGGAAAGCATATTCACTAAAGGAGAAGTAATAGCCGTTAAATTCAATATATTAAAGAATAGGGAAAAGACGAAAACTAATAATAAGTAAAAAACAATTTTGCTTATTATTTTTTCAGATGAATATTTTCGTGGTTTTCCTTCCGGGAAAATTTTATCATCCAGATTTGTTTTCTGCAGTCCTTTATATAGGGCTTTTTCGATAATTTTAGCAATAATCCACCCTACGATTAAAACAACCACAGCTAAAATAAAATCGGGTAGCTTGTCCCAAAAAGAATTCCAGTTCCAGTAATAATTCATTTCCTTCACTCCTTGTTTTTCATTTATACTACTAATACCCAGCGAGTGAAGGATTAAACGTTGTACATAATGGAGCTCGTAGATTGAAGTTAATTGAAAAAAAGAGAAGGTATTCATGAAAAACCTTCTCATTTAACTTATTAATTTTTTTGTAAGTTACTTTTTTTCTTATTATTAGCTTATCTTAATGCCTTTTCTTCAAAATCATATAGGCAATCATTACTGCCTACCATGATTAGAATGTCTCCTTGAAGGATTATTTCATTTGCAGATGGAGAGACGATTGTTTCTCCTGCTCGCTGGATGCCGATAATCGTACAGCCGTATTTTGCACGTACGTCTAGGTCTAAAATGGATTTGTTATGTATTTTAGCTGAAGCTACCATTTCGACAATTCCATGTTCTTTTGAAAGCTGAATATAATCAATCATACTGTCGGAAATAACATGATGGGCAATTCTTTTTGCCATATCCTGTTCTGGATGAATCACACGGTCAGCACCGATTTTCTCTAAAACACGTTTATGATATACATCGGCTGCTTTTACCCAAACTTGGCTAAGCCCCATTTCTTTTAAAAGCATAGTAGTAAGGGTGCTAGACTCTACATCGTCTCCAAACGAAACAAAAGCATGATCAAAGTTTCGTATACCGATTTGTGTGAGTGATGCTTCGGTAATATTCGTCATTTGCACACAGAGTGTAGCGAATGCTCGGTATTTTTCCACTTTCTCCAAAGATTGATCAATTGCTAATACTTCTGCTCCCATTTTATGGAACTCTTCTACTAAACTGCCACCAAAGCTTCCTAGTCCTATCACTACAAATTGTTTTTTCATACTTATCCTCCTAGGGATGAAAAATACATACTTTTGCCATCATTATACTTTTTTATAGAAAAGAAAGAAAATAATTTTTCTTTTTTGGACAGGGAAAATAGTTAGGAAGGGGAAAGGTTTTTATCCAAAATAAAAACCACTTTTTCGATAGGAGAAGAAAAAGTGGTTTTATCCATTCTAAAATGAAGTTTATTCAGATAGATACGCAGTTAGCATCCATAAATGTTTCTCGATTTTACCAATTAGATCGACTGCTAAATCATTTGTAATAACATCTTCTAATTCATCTGCATGCGCTGCTAGTTCTTTTAATTGTGTATTAATATGACTGTAATCCTCTACTAAAGATTTTACCATTTCGTTTGCAGTTAATTTCTCTGTGCTTTCTTGTAATGTTGATGTTTCAATGAATTCTTTTAATGTAGAAACAGGTTTTCCGCCAATAGCAAGCAGGCGTTCTGCGATTTCATCCACTGCTTCAGAAGCCTCGTCATATAACTCTTCAAATTTTTCATGTAGTGTGAAGAAAAATGGCCCTTTTACATACCAGTGGTGTTGATGAAGTTTTGTGTATAAAACGCTCCAGTTAGCAATTTGTACGTTTAGTTCTTTTTGTAATTCTACTTTTGTTTGTAATCCCATGTTAACAAACTCCCTTCGACTGTTTATATATTAATTATAACAAGTTTTAATTTAAAATCAATACTTATTTATAATTATTATAATTTAATTTTTATTACAATTGAAAAACAATAGTCATCTCGATAGGTTAGAGGGGAAGAATTTACTTTTTATTTTTTGTTGTCCTATTAAAATATATACCCCAATTTCACAGGAAAGGAAACAATAGGAAGAAAGAATTCATTAAATGGACAAATTTAAAAAGACTCAGCATATGACTGAGTCTAATTGATAATTACGATTAAAAGGAAAGAGAGCTGGAAGAAAACATATAGGATTTATGGTGATAGCGAATGCTAAACATAAGTCCCATTGCCATCATATTTGTCATTAATGCACTACCTCCATAACTAATAAATGGAAGGGGTATGCCTGTTATTGGTAACAACTGTATTGTCATCCCAATGTTTTCAAATACATGGAAGGTTATCATGCTAATCACTCCAACAGTAATATAAATACTGTAGGGATCAGCTGTTTTTAATGCGGTTCTTACAAGGTGATAGATTAAGAAAAAATAAAGAATGATAACAATACTCCCACCAATAAAACCGTATTCTTCCCCTATTATGGTGAAAATAAAATCTGTATGCCTTTCTGGGATATATACTTCTTCGTTTCCTACTCCTTTTCCACTAATAAGTCCTGAGCCTATCGCCATTAAGGACTTAACTAGCTGGAATCCTGAATCGCCCGCATTATGGGGATCAAGCCAAGAGTTAATGCGATCGAACTGATATGGATCGACCCCTAAATATTTTTCTAACAGTTCTCGTCCAAAGATAGCTAAGTATAAAACAATAGATCCAAAGGCTGCCGCTGTTCCATATAAAGGAATAAGTATTTTCCATGAAATTTCTGATACTAACATCATGCCAATTAAGATTGCCATTAACACGAGTGTTGTACCAAAATCCTGTGCAATGACTAAGCCAATCGGAATTCCAGCCACAACTCCAAGTTTACACATTAAAATAAAGTCAGTTAAGAGTGACTTATAGATTGTTTTCTTATGGTGATTAGTTATAACTTTGGCAATCGCTAAAATATAAAAAACCTTCATATATTCAGATGGTTGGATACTACCAATGTGAGGAATGACATACCAGCTTTGCGCTCCACCCCTTTTAGGAGTAAAATCTGTTACCGGCGCAAGTAATAGACCAATTAGTAATATGGCTCCTACTCCGTAAAGAAGCCAAGTTATTTGTTGAATCTGTTCGTTATCAAAATACATAATAATGGCGATGGTAATGGAGCCGATGACATACCACATAATTTGTGATTGCAAGTAAGAATCTTTTGGCCCCTGTGCACTGTAAATAGCTATGCAGCTTACTAAGCAAAATAACATAAGTAAGAGACATAGTGTCCAATCGAATCTTTCGGAAAATCCTTTTTTTGTTCTCATTCTAGCAAACCCCTAGTTCAAATTTCTTACATTTATATAGACGGAAAAGAAGGAGAATTTGTTTCCTTATTTTTTATAATCCCTGTAAAAATATTGGTTAGTTCTAAATTTGATTCAAAACACAGGCATATGGTCAAAGGTAGAATCGATATGATCCAAAGCCGGATGGATATGATCCAAAAACCAAATATATGGTCCAAATCCGGATGGATATGATCCAAAAATCAAGTATATGGTCCAACTCAGGATGGATATGATCCAAAAACCAAATATATGGTCCAACTCAGGATGGATATGATCCAAAAACCAAGTATATGGTCCAACTCAGGATGGATATGATCCAAAAACCAAATATATGGTCCAACTCAGGATGGATATGATCCAAAAACCAAGTATATGGTCCAACTCAGGATGGATATGATCCAAAAACCAAATATATGGTCCAACTCAGGATGGATATGATCCAAAAACCAGATATATGGTCCAAATCCGGATGGATATGATCCAAAAACCAGTTATATGATCCAAATCCGGATGGATATGATCCAAAAACCAAGTATATAATCCAACCCCAATATATGCGCCAAGCATAAAATAAATTACCAAACGCAAAAAGAGACTGTCCTTATTAGACAGCCTCTTCTTTCACATTAAATGAGTCAGAAAAATTTGCGCGATTCCGAAGTAAATAAATAACGAAAAGATATCATTAAGGGTAGTGATTAACGGCCCAGATGCAACTGCTGGGTCAATATTTAACTTATAAAGAATGATTGGAATAATAGTACCAGATAATGTTCCAATTATAAGTGTACAAATTAATGAAAGGCCAACAACTAAGCCAAGCATGAGATCGCTTTGCCAAACATAGGCGATGATCGTAATAATAACCCCACATGTAATCCCAATAATCAAGCCAACTAATAGTTCCCTAAATATCAGCTTCGTTACAACTGTTTTATTAATCGTATTAGAAATAAGTCCACGTACAACAACTGCTAATGATTGCGTTCCTGTATTACCAGTCATCCCGGAAATCATTGGCATGAAAAAGGATAAAGCCACAACTTTAGTTAGAACATCTTCATAATTGCTTATAATGCTTCCAGATACGACGCCGATAAATAAAAGTAAGATTAGCCAGGGGAGTCTTCGATAGGCAGCGACCGATGCTTTTGTATCAAAATCAATCGATTTCCCAGAGGCAGAAAGTTTTTCGATATCTTCATTTGCTTCTTGGAAAACGACGTCAATCATATCATCGATGGTAACGATCCCCATCAATATATTTTCATGATTTACAACCGGAATAGCCAAAAAATCGTATTTCTGGATGGTTTGTGCTACTTCCTCTTGGTCTTGATCCACTGTAACACTAATGACCCGTTCATACATAATGTCACGAATTTTATCCTGTGGTTCAGCAATCAAAAGGTCACGATAGGAAACAACACCAACTAATTTTCTATTTTGATTAATTACGTATAGATAGCTTAATGTTTCTGCGAAATCTGCAAAAGACTTTAGCTTATCAACTGCTTCGCGAGTAGTGTAATAATCACGTATCCAAACAAAACGGTTCGTCATGAGACGTCCAGCAGTTTCGTCTGGGTAGTTCATTAAGTTTTGTACAATGATAGACTCTTCTTTTTTCATTTCAGAAAGAAGTTCGTCAATTCTATCTGGTGCAAGTTCATTTAAAAGGGAAGCTAGGTCATCATTATCCATTAAATCTAGGACTTTCCCGGTCTTGTCCATTCCTAATGTGTTTAGGACCTCAAGTTGTTCTTCTTTATCTAGTTCTTCTAAAAGATGGGCTAATAAGTCGACTTTTAGAAAAAGCAAAAAACGAGCCCTATGCTTTTCAGGGAGACTCTCATAAATTTGAGCTATATCATATGGTTGTAGCTCATCAACGATGGATTCAAATTCAGATTTTTTATTGTCTTTTAGTGTCTGAATGATGTGAAGTGTGATTTGATTTTCTGTCATTTGGTGTATCATACTTCTCACTCTCCCTTCCGAGGTTTTAGGCAATTATTCGACATATACCCTGTTTTATTATATGTAAATTAACGAAAGAATGAAATGGATAATTCTTTGCAAAAAAGGAGATTTTGAGAAAATATTTAATAAAACTTGCAAAAAAAAACAGTGTTAAATATTCTGACAATTGACTTGAAAAGATTAGATTCTGAATTAAAATAAGAATATAACATGAATGACCGCAGGCAGCTGCCAATATTGCGACTTTTTTTCGTATATCCTTAATAATTGGGTTAAGGGTCTCTACTGGAAACCGTAAATTTCTTGCTACGAAAAAATATGCTTAACTAGCATATTTTTCGTAGTTTTTTTGTGTTTATTCCGAAATTTAAACAAGCACGGGGGGATTGGAATGGGAAATATCTTAATCAAAAATGCGCAAATAGTTACGATGAATCAAGCAGAAGAAATTATTATAGGAGATATTTATATAGAAGAGAATGTTATTAAAGTAATTGGGGGAAATCTTCCAATAAATCATGTGGACAAAATTATCGATGCGACAAACAGAACGGTAATCCCTGGGTTTATTCAAACCCATATTCATTTATGTCAAACATTGTTTCGGGGGAAGGGAGATGATTTAGAACTGATGGATTGGCTTAGAAAAAGAATTTGGCCACTCGAGGCTGCACATGATGAAGAGTCTATATATTATTCAGCCATGCTTGGCATAGGAGAGCTGCTGGAAAGTGGAACAACTACGATTGTGGATATGGAAACTGTCCATCATACAGAGCATGCTTTTCGTGCTATTGCGGAAAGTGGAATACGAGCTGTTTCCGGGAAAGTGATGATGGATAAAGGCGATGAAGTTCCTTTGGCATTACAGGAAAACACAGCAGAGTCTATTCAGCAAAGTGTTGACTTGTTGGAGAAATGGAATGGGTTTGATGATGGAAGAATTCAGTATGCGTTTTCGCCACGCTTTGTAGTCTCGTGTACAGAGGAGTTATTGAAGGAGGTAAAGATTCTTTCCGACCAATATAGGGTGAAGGTACACACCCATGCCTCAGAAAACAAGGGAGAAATTCAGATTGTACAAGAAGAAACGGGGATGAGGAACGTTGTGTACCTAGATCATCTTGGCTTAGCAAATGACCGTTTGATCTTGGCGCATTGTATTTGGTTAGATGAAGAAGAGAAAAGAATTATTCAAGATAAAGGGGTTCATGTTAGCCATTGTCCAGGCTCTAATCTAAAGCTCGCATCAGGAATAGCCGATACACACCATCTCCTTTGTAATCATGCTTCTGTTAGCTTAGGAGCGGACGGTGCTCCATGTAATAATAATTTAGATATGTTTAATGAAATGAGATTGGCTGCACTTATTCAAAAGCCCATTCACGGTCCAACTGCAATGGATGCAAAAACAGTCTTTAGAATGGCGACTATCGGTGGAGCAAAAGCGGTTGGTTTGGAAAAAGAAATTGGCAGTCTGGAAATTGGCAAGAGAGCAGATTTGGCTATTTTAAATCTGCATAATTTTCATACATTCCCTTCCTATGATGTGGACCCCATTTCGAGAATAGTCTATTCCGCAACAAGAGCAGATGTAGAAACAACCATAGTGGACGGTAAAATAGTGATGGAAAATAAAATAATGAAAACGGTGGATAAACCTATTGTATTAAATGAAGCGGATAAAAGTATAAAGAGGCTGTTGAGCAAAACAAATATAAGTTAGTGATAGCGATTTACTGTGCTTTAGGGAGTGGTATGAACCATTTGCCTAAAGCACGGTATTTTTTTGTTTGGAATGAGTGGGTTGGTTGATAAATGAAAAATTTTAGCCGGATTTCCTATTTTAGATGAGATCGACTGTCCGTAAAGGTCCGATTGTTCAACTAACCATCAGTGGGAGTGGAAGGAAGGAACCCCCACTGATGGAAGTTTCACTCTATTCCTTTTTTCTAAATTGAAGATTATGTAAGCTATTTTGCCTAATTTTTGTTAAACTAAAATGGTTACAATAAGCACAACTAGATGTATGATGGAAAGTATGTATAAGTGGACTGTTCATTAAAGTCTAATAATATAGAACAAGGGAAAAATTTCTTGTAATCAGATAAATAAAATGGAGTAAAAGCAATTTCAGTAGTAAGCTAAAGCTATCCGTTTACAAGCTAATAATGTTTGGAGGTTTACTTGATGAAAAAAGGTAATAATGATATTCGAGATGTGGTTTATATCCATTTAAACGAGAAAGAACGCTTTGTTCTTTCTTACGGTATAGAGTTTAGAGAGTTCTATAGAATTTTGGCGGAGACTCTTTCCTCTGTTTTGTTGTTAAAGCATCAGTTTGAAGATGGAGAATTTCATATACATACACAGTTCGAATATGTTCCAAACAATAAATTAGCACAGTTATCAATGGAAGATGTTTACGGATATGGAGATTTTGTATGGGTCGATTTTGATGAGATAGAGATATTAGATATTTTAGAAGGTCAAACGATTGCCGAGCTTCTTTATTTGGGACATAAGCTGGAGCCGCTTAGAAAGCCATTTTTTCAGCAGTTGAATAACCAATATGCTTATTTGGCGCATGATGATGGCTGGTTTAATAAAATCTATTATAAAAACATGGACTCTTTTTATCAATTATTTGGGGATATTATTGCAAATAAAGTGACAGAACTTAAATTAGAGAAGGCACTGCTTGGACTTAAAAAGAAGAGGCTATATCCTCCACTTCCTAAGAAAATAGTAATGGAGCTAAAACACTATATGAGTGAAGGAATGGTTTTATCTATTGAAAAGGCCAATCAAACCCGATTGAAAATAGAAATTCCCATTTGGATTTTAGGCGATTTTGATAATATGGATGATATGTACGAAGAATATGAGAAGAACAGCAAACAAAAAACGGATGCGATGCTTATTTTTGATAAAAAATTAAGAGAGTGGCAATTAACAAAGGTTTAATTGGTGACGGATATGAGTAAAAAAGTATGTGTGGGTTTTCCAGCGGAATTAAAGAAAATGACATTTGTGGAGCGGCCGAATCGGTTTATATTGGATTGTTTTAATGAAGAGACAAAGCAAGTTGAAAAGGTGCATTTGGCCGATCCGGGAAGACTAATTGAGCTTTTAATAGAGGGGGTAACTATTTATGTTCTCCCCAGTGCAAATCCTAATCGAAAAACGAAATGGACGGCTGTTTATGTCGAAACAAATGGTCTTCTTGTGTCTATCAATACAACCTATCCTAATAAGCTAGTTGAATTAATGCTGAAAAAAGCAATCATTGATGAGCTTGCTCTTTATCGATGGGTAAAATCGGAATATACGTATGGTAACTCCAGATGGGATTTTTTATTAGAGGATGAGGAAAAAAATCAGCTGCTTCTTGAAGTGAAAAGCGTTACATTAGCCAAAAAAGGAATAGGGATGTTTCCTGATGCCATCACGAAAAGAGGCTCTAAGCATGTGCAAGAATTAACTGCTATTGCTAAGGTAGGAACATTTCAAACAGCCATTTTATTTGTTGTGCAAAGAGGAGATGTTGAAATAGTAACAAGTGCAGCTGAAATTGACCCAGTCTTTGCAAAAAACTTAGAGGAAGCAGCAAAAGCAGGGGTGCAATTACTAAGCTATACTTGTGTTTTAACTGAGCAAGGAATCGAATGGGGTAATGCTATACCAGTAGATCCATTTTTAAAAATTCAATAAAAGGACATTTATTTCTGCTTCTGTTGAATGTATAATCAAAAAGGACGAAAAATGAAATAGATAGACGATGGTGAGACTTTTTGTAAAAGGCTGATGAGGAATGTCGAAAGACTTTCTCTTTTTTCAAGAAGACTCTTAAAAGGGAAGTTGGTGAAAATCCAACACGGTCCCGCCACTGTAAATGATTGCACATAGAGAAGTGCCACTGTACTTCCATGTATGGGAAGGTTCTATGCTGCGACAATCATGAGTCAGGAGACCTGCCATTTTCTATACACCTAATAAGCCTACGAGGATAGGGAGGTGTGGAGCGCGCTTTGAAAATATTTTTAAAGTCATCCCAACATCTCTATGGACGGTAATAGAGATGTTTTTTATTTTTCACATATTTATTTTAGGAAGGTGAAGGATAATGAAAAAGTTTTATTCCTTATTTTTAGCAATGCTGCTCGTTGTTGGTGTGCTCGCTGGATGTGGAGAAACGAAGACGGAAAGCAATAACAAAGAGCAATCGACACAACAAGAGGCAGCCTTTCCAGTAACGATTAAGGATGCACTGGATCAAGATGTAGTAATTGAGAAAAAACCGGAAAAAATTGTCTCTTTAATGCCTAGTAATACGGAAATTGTATTTGCGCTAGGGCTAGGAGAGGAGCTAGTTGGGGTTAGTGATTATGATAACTATCCGAAAGAAGCCGCCGAAAAAGAGAAGGTTGGCGGGATGGAATTTAATGTAGAGAAAATAATCGCTCTAAATCCAGATGTAGTGTTAGCACATGCATCTAGTGCCCATAATTCTACAGAAGGACTGCAGCAAATTCGCGATGCTGGTATTGAAGTTGTAGTCGTGAATGATGCAGCTTCTTTTGAGGACGTCTATAAAAGCATGGAAATGATTGGACAAGCTACGGGTACAGAAACAGAAGCAGATAAGCTTGTTGCTGATATGAAAGAGAAGTTAGCTGCCATCAAGGATAAAGCAGCAGCGATTTCTGATAGTGACCAAAAATCTGTTTATATAGAAGTAAGCGGAGAACCAAGTATATTTACGACTGGTAAAAATACATTTATGCAAGAAATGTTAGATACCATTAATGCGAAAAATATTATTTCGGAAGAAGGCTGGGTTCAAGTAGATCAAGAGGCAGTGATTGCAGCAAACCCAGATGTTATTATTACTACTTATGGTGCTTACTCAGAAACAAGCCCGATCGATCAAATTAGTTCGAGAAAAGGTTGGGAAGAGATAAAAGCAGTAAAAGAAAAGCATATAGTAGATGTTGATTCTGACATGGTAACTCGTTCTGGTCCTCGTTTAGTTGAAGGAGTAGAAGCTGTTGCAGAAGCGGTGTATCCTGATGTTTTTAAATAAAAAAAAAGCGGCTTATGTTTATGCCGCTTTTTTTCTCCTTTTTGCGATTGTGATTGGAATATCCGTTGGAACTATCTCTGTTCCTATTTTATCTGTGGTAAAAATACTAGCAAGTTATGTTGGTCCAGAAAGCATATTAACTAATGTCGATCCAATGCATATCAATATAGTCCAAAATATTCGTCTCCCTAGAGTGCTGTTGGCAGGATTAGTCGGTGCGAGCCTATCCATTTCGGGAGCTGCTTTCCAAGGGCTATTGAGAAATCCATTGGCAGATCCTTATACACTTGGGGTTTCATCTGGTGCATCTGTTGGAGCTGTTATTACATTGTTTTTCCAATTTAGCATTCCGTTTCTTGGCGCACTGACTTTGCCATTTATGAGTGTCTTATTTTCCTTCTTTACGATTTTATTTGTAGTCTTTTTTGCGAAAAAAATGGATCCAGCGATGCGAGTGGAAACGATTATTTTAACAGGAATTATTATTGGTTCTTTTTTAAGCGCATTTATTTCTCTCATGATCGCATTAACAGGAAATGAGCTTCGCCAAATTATTGGCTGGTTGCTTGGAAGTGTCTCCATGAGAGGATGGGAATATATAAAAATTATTCTCCCTTTCTTTGTAGTTGGCTCCGGTCTTCTTCTTTCGCAAGGAAAGGAATTAAATGCTTTAGCATTTGGCGAAGAAAGAGCACAGCATTTAGGCATTCATGTACAAAGAAGAAAAATGATTATTTTGCTGGCTGGCTCTATGTTAACAGGTGCAGCTGTTGCGGTATCTGGGACAATTGGATTTGTTGGTCTTGTGATTCCGCACTTTGTTCGAATCATTGTGGGGCCTGATCACCGGCATTTAATGGGGGTATCCCTTTTTGCAGGCAGTGGCTTTATGATTTTGGCTGACTTATTAGCTAGAACAATTATTTCTCCGACGGAACTACCGATAGGGGTCATTACAGCTTTAGTAGGTGCTCCAGTGTTTGCGGGATTATTACTGAGAAGAAGGAAGAGGAGTTTATAATAATGCTAAATGTACAGAATCTCTTTTTTCAATATGAAACAAAACAGATTTTACAGGATATTTCTTTTACGGTGAATAAAGGAGAAATGGTTGGTATCCTTGGACCCAATGGCAGTGGGAAAACGACGTTAATGAAAATTATTAGCGGCATTTTAACTCCACAAGAGGGACAGGTTGAGATAAAAGGCAAACCAATTGAGCAGTATAAAACGAAAGAATTAGCGAAGGTTGTCGCAGTCCTGTCTCAGCATGTGAATGAATCTTTTTCCTATACGGTTCGAGAAATCGTCTCACTCGGGAGATATGCGCATCAATCAGGGCTGTTTCAGTCCTGGAGTTCACAAGATGAAGATGTAGTTACGAAAGTGATGAAACAAACGGGAGTCTTTCCTTTTCAAGAGAAATCTATTCATGAATTATCTGGAGGCGAAAAGCAGCGTGTTTATTTGGCACAGGCACTCGCACAAGAGCCAGAAATTCTCCTATTAGATGAACCTACAAACCATTTGGATTTATCTTATCAGAAGGAATTATTGGATAATTTAAGAGAATGGAGCAGGGAAAGAGATTTAACGATTGTCTGTATTTTTCATGATTTAAACTTGGCAGGATTATATTGTGATCGGCTGCTTTTATTACATGATGGGGAGGTAGAAGTGGATGCCACTCCTTCTAATGTATTGCAAGAAGAGAGGGTGAAAAGAATCTATCAAACTGATGTGAAAAGTACTTTTCATCCAAGTAGACCGGCTCCTCAAATAGCGCTTGTACCAAGAAATACAGAGAGAAATGGCATGAAAATAGATACAAAAGCTATTACTATTACTTCAGAAAGAATAGAGGTGAAGGTTCCCTTTCCACTATACACCCTTTCATCTGGTGTCATTGGTGCAGGAAGGGGATGGTATAAGAGCTTTGTAAACCGGCATGTAGATAAAACGTATCGCTGTGATGATTATCGAAAGGAAATGGAGGATTATTTGCTTCAAAATGGCTTTAATCCATCGGAGACAGTGGGAATGATGACAGCTGTTTACACAGAGGATGTAGCATATCAGCTTATCGAGCAGCCAGATTTTTCTGTGATGATTGTCGTAACAGGCGGAGTAGGAAATGCTGTTGATGCCGCAAAGACTAACGAGCATTCTTCCTTCTTAAATCCTGGAACAATTAATATTTGGATTTTTGTTAACGGGACATTATCAGAGCAAGCCTTCGTGCAAAGTGTCATTACGGCCACAGAAGCAAAAGCAGCGGTCTTGCGAGATCGGAAGATAAAAGATTTGGAAACAGGAACCATTGCAACAGGTACGTCAACAGATAGTATATTGATGGCTGCTACCCAAGAAGGAGCCTACCTCGAATTTGGTGGTACGATTACGGCGCTTGGAAAGTGTGTAGCACAAGGCGTCTATCAGTGTTTAACCAAGTCATTAGATAAAAGGGATAGGAGGATGGCACCTAAATGATCGGCCATTTGATTAGCATGACACTTGCGATTATTTTAGATAAGCTCATTGGGGATCCTCCAAGCTGGCCACATCCTGTAAAAGGGATGGGGAAGTTGATTTCCTATTTAGATCAAAGATTAAATAACAGGCAAAATCGGAGAATAAAAGGATTATGGATGCTCATCATTGTTTTAGTGATCACCTTTTTGCTTAGCTATTTCCTTGTTTATATTAGCTATCAGCTTCATTGGTGGATCGGGGTAATCATAGAAGCTCTTCTTATCGCAACAACGATAGCCCAAAAGAGTCTAAAGGATGCTGCGATAGAGGTTTATGAACCATTGCAGGCTAATGATTTAGAGAAGGCGCGAAGGCAGCTGTCTTATATTGTAGGGAGAGATACAGAGCGATTAGAGGAAGAAGAAATTGTACGGGCGACAGTAGAGACAGTTGCAGAAAATACAAGTGATGGTATTACTGCTCCACTGTTTTGGGCATTTATTGGTGGTGCTCCGTTAAGTCTTGTCTATAGGGCCATTAATACATGTGATAGTATGGTTGGTTATAAGAATGATAAATATGGAGAATTTGGGTATTATGCTGCGAAATGTGATGATATCGTCAACTATTTGCCTAGTCGAATAACAGCAATTCTCGTGCTGTTAGTTTGTCGTAGTCCTTTCTATCGCAAAAAGGATGCCTGGAAGCTGTTATTTCAAGATGCAAAGAAGCACCCTTCTCCAAACAGTGGCTGGGGCGAAGCAGTAACAGCGATTATCCTTGGCATACAGCTCGGGGGGATAAACTATTACGGAGGAAAGAAGTCAGATCGGGCACGAATGGGAAGAGCGCTGCAGCCTTTAGGAACTAGACATATTATCGAGTCGACTAAAATTGCTGATAAAGCAGTTGTTTGCTTTTATCTTTTTTTATGTATAGGAGGAATTGGATTTGAAATGGCCAATGCATGGAGCTAATCCCCAGTATATTTATGAAAAGACAAATTTAGAAATGCCAGTGGATGCGATTGATTTTAGTGCTAATATCAACCCTTTAGGACCTCCGCCTATTCTATTGGAAATGTGGAATGACTTATTTCAGACAGTCCATCTTTATCCAGATCCTTTTGCAAGTCGCTTAAAGGAGAAAATTTCAAACAAGTATGGACTTCATCCAAAGCAGCTCTTAATTGGCAATGGCGCTGCGGAAATCATTTCTTTATTAGGGAGAATACTTGCGGGAAAAAAGGTATTACTTCTTCAGCCTGCTTTTTCTGAATACGAAGAAGTGTGCAGAATTAATCAATGTGATATCCATCATCATTACTTATCAGCGGAAACAGGTTGGGAGCTAATTCCATCTAAATTGGAAAAGGATATCCGTCATGTAGATGCTATATTTTTATGTAATCCTAATAATCCAACTGGTATATATTATCCGAAACAAATAGTAGAAGAGTTGTTGGCTATTTGTAAAAAAAACAATTGTTATGTCATCTTGGATGAAGCTTTCTATGATTTTGTGATTGGATATGAGGATATGCTTCCTCTCTTAAAAAAATTCTCCAACCTCATTGTTATCCGTTCCATGACAAAGATGTACAGTATTCCAGGGATACGTCTTGGCTATGTAGTCGCATCAGAGGAACTGATTGTACAATTACAACAGTTTCAATCTCAATGGAGTATTAATGGAATTGCTTTAAGGGTTGGCGAATTATTAATGGGACAAGAGACATTTCAGAATAAAACGCAAAGCTATATAGAAGAGGAAAAGGAAAGGTTATTTTCCTTTTTTAGGAAAGCGCAATTTGCGTATTCCAACTCTGCTGCTAATTATTACTTATTAAGAGATACTAGGTTAACAGATCAAAAAGACTTCCTTACTTTCTTGTTAAACAATGGCATCATTGCAAGACATACATATAATTATCCGAGTTTAGAAGGTGAATGGCTGCGGTTTGCGATTAAAAGCAGGCTAGAGAATCAGCAATTGCAAGGAGTGGTAGCTAAATGGAAACAAAGTCATCCATTATCTTTGTAACGGGAGGCGTGAGAAGCGGCAAATCTTCTTTTGCTGAGAGTTTGGCAATAGAATATGCAAGAAAGGAAAAAGCAGATTTGCATTATATAGCCACAGCTGTTAATACAGATACAGAAATGCAAGAAAGAATTACAAGACATCAGCAAATAAGAAAAACACAAAAAGTAAAATGGAATAGCCATGAACAGGCAGTAGATATTGGCGAATTGGCCGGAGTTTTTTCGGAAAAGGATGTTATTTTGCTCGATTGTTTAACAGTGTTAGTCAATAATGAACTTTTTTTAAAAGATCAACGGCAAGAAATGATAGAGGTTAAGCTGAAAAAGGATCTAGTAGAGTTAAGTCGAAGCTGCAGATATCTTATTCTTGTGAGTAATGAAGTTACATATGAGCCGTCAACAGATCCATTTGTACAGAACTACAGCAGGATTTTAAATCGACTCCATTATTTCCTCGTGCAGCATGCAAAGGAAGCTTATTTGGTAGAATTAGGAATAGCGCAAAGGAAGAAGGGAGGAGAAGAATGAAGGGTGTGATGATACAGGGGACTTCATCTGATGTTGGGAAAAGTCTGATTGCTACTGCTTTATGCCGAATGGTGGCAAATGAGGGAATAAAGGTAGCCCCATTTAAATCACAAAATATGTCTAATAATTCTTATGTCACAGTAGATGGAAAAGAGATTGGCAGGGCGCAAGGAATTCAGGCGGAAGCAGCAAGGACGGAGGCAACCGTTTGGATGAACCCGATTCTCTTAAAGCCAAGATCTGATTTACAATCAGAGGTTGTCCTGCTTGGAGAAGCAAATACGACTCTTTCTGGCAGAAGGTATCGTGAACAGTTTTATGATGAGGGAATTCGTGTTATTCAAAAAAGTCTTGATTACCTCCAAAGCCACTATGAGATGGTCATCATGGAAGGTGCGGGAAGCCCAGTAGAAATAAATTTGAAAGACAGAGAGCTCGTAAACATGAAGGTTGCCGAAATGGCTAATATTCCCGTCATTCTTGTTGCAGATATTGATCGTGGAGGCGTGTTTGCGAGTATTATTGGAACCCTTTCTCTATTTTCAGAAGAGGAACGGATCAGAGTTAAGGGAATTATAATTAATAAGTTTCGCGGGGATCCAACTCTTTTTGAAGATGGGGTTCAATGGCTGAAGGAAAAGACAGGCATTCCTGTCCTCGGAGTCCTTCCTTTTATTCATAACCATATGATTGAAGGAGAGGACTCATTATCTATCCGGGAGAAAAGATTAACAACTTCAAAAGATGTTATCGATTTGGCAGTAGTAAACAATCGATATATGTCCAATTTCACAGATATAGAACCATTTTTTCTAGAAGAAGACGTTAGTATCCGCCTGATTGATAAAGGCGAAGATTTAGGGAATCCAGATGCGGTCATTATCCCAGGTACGAAAAGTACGATAGATGATTTGAAAGAAATGAAAAGGAACGGATTAGCAGCCCAGCTTAAAAGCTATTATAAGCAAGGTGGCAGAGTAATAGGATTATGCGGAGGCTATCAAATGCTTTGTACTACTTTGAAGGATCCACAGGGTGTTGATACTGGAAGCGGAGGCGAAGAAATAGAGGGACTTGGACTTATCCCTGCAAGCACGACCTTTGAAAAGAAAAAAGCGACTATTCGAGTGGAAGGCAGTTATCATCCTTCTACGAAGTTAGCAACAGAAAGAATAGAGGGGTATGAGATTCATTTAGGAAAAACAGAATATGCTTCTTTAGACGAAAGATGCCCGTTTTTATTGCTTCATAACAGCAGGGAAGAAGGGTATTATCGAGAAGATGGAAGATTGATAGGTACTTATATGCATCATCTATTTTATAATGATGTTTTTCGCCATACATGGTTAAATCAAATCCGTTTGCAAAAGGGACTGGAGAAAAGAAAGCGGCTGTTTATACAAGAACAGAAGGATAAACGCTTTGATGCTCTCGCTGATGAAATGAAAAAACATCTAGATTGGGAGAGAATATTGGATATCCTTCAGGCTGGTGATAGACAATGAAGAGTTGGTTTGTTGGTTTTCTATTAAATATGCAGTTCTTTACGGCGATACCAGTGAGAAAAGTACTGCCGATGGAGGGAGAGTTTCTTCAGAAAAGTATAAAGACATTCCCTTTGCTAGGACTTTTTCAAGGCTTTATTTATATGAGCCTCTTCTTTTTGCTAAAAGAATATACTCCGTTTACAGCTCTTGCAATTGCTTTTTTTGTCTGGCTCAGTACAATTTTGTTAACTGGAGGGCTTCATTTAGATGGGTGGATGGATGCAAGTGATGCTTATTTTTCTTATCAGGATAGGAAGAAAAGATTAGAGATTATGAAGGATCCTCATGTTGGCGCCTTTGGTCTTTTATCGGTCATGCTGTTATTAAGTACGAAGTTTCTTTTTATCTATGAAATCGTGACACGTATGCAAGACTTCACCTACCTTTTTGTGATGCTCCTGCCGTTTTTTTCTAAAGCAGTAATGGGATGGATTTTGCTATTTGTTCAAGAGGCAAAGAAAGACGGGCTTGGCGCATACTTTAAAAGGTCTGTTGAAGGGCAGCAAACGTTTTTTTATAGTGGCTATTTTGTACTTGTTTTTCTATTTTTCTTCTTTTTGTATTCACAATGGCTGCCACTGTTCTTACTATTTCTCTCTGTTAGCATCGGCTGCTATTTTTTATTAAGCCGATTTATGAAGCGAGCTTTTGGGGGATTAACAGGCGACTTATTAGGAGCAAGCGTAGAAGGGACGGAATTGGCACTATGGGCAACACTATGGTTATTGCATTATTTCGTCATGGGTTAACTGCCGAAAATGAACGGAAAGCATACATTGGCTGGACGGATGCTCCTTTAAGTGAAAACGGGAGAGAGCAGCTTTATGAAAAAGGAAGGCCAGTGTCTAAATATGAATGGATAAGTGCAAGTGATTTATTGCGAGCGAAAGAGACAGCAGCGTATTGGTTTCCTGAACAGAGTTTGTGCATTACTTCTTATTTTCGAGAAATAAATTTTGGAGATTGGGAAGGAAAAACATACGAACAATTAAAAGAGCTCCCTGACTATTGCAAATGGCTAAATGCTCCATTTGCGGTTTCTGCAACAAATGGAGAATCCTTTGAAGCGATGGCTGAGAGAGTAGATACGGGCTGGGATCGTTTAATCAAGCAGAGTAAGCAAAGCAATCGAATCGCAGTTGTCACACATGGTGGCGTGATTCGTTATTTACTTAGTAAATATGGTGTAACAGAAAAGAATTTTTGGGACTACATCATTTCGCCAGGAGAGGGAATCGAGCTAATATGGTCCAATAAAGAAAGCTTTAGGAGGAAGGAAAGATGCACTTTATTACAGGAGGTAGCTTTCACGGGAAAAAAAGCTGGACAGTAGCCTTTGCAAAGGAGCAGGGATTTACAGTAGAAAAGGTCCTCCGTTTATTTGATGAAAAGGAAATAAATATTGCAAATGATGAGAAGCATTCCTTTTATATGATTGAAGGACTGGAGTGGATGATTAGAAATCGCCTGCAAGAAGAAACGTTGGAGCAAACAATCAATTATATAGAAAAACAAGTGGGGGCTTTGCTTCAATGGGAAAGAGAAGAGAAGAATCGCTATGTGTTTATAATTGGCAGTGATATTACGAAAGGCATCGTTCCGATTGATAAAGAAGATCGCTTGTGGCGGGATGCTACAGGACTGATTTTTCAACGGATTGCAGCAGAGGCAGACAGAGTGGATGTTATTTGGTATGGGTTGAATGAGCGATTGAAGTAGTTGGTGGTTGAGCGATTGGTCGGAATATATAGGAAAACTGGAGGAGTTTCATAGGAAGAATGAACGCTGCTGAAACGGGAAGCTTTAATAAGAAAAGTGGTTTTCACAAGCGAGATGAACGCCAAAATCCGCAGCCAAAACAATAAAGTGGTGTTCATAATCAAGACGAAGCCCAAAGCAACAAAAAACAAAAAAACAGAAAGAAGGATAGCATATGCGAATTTATACAAAAACAGGTGATAAAGGGGAAACCAGTATAATCGGGGGGAGAGTATTAAAGGATGATATTCGTGTAGAAGCCTACGGAACAGTAGATGAGTTAAATTCTTTTGTTGGATTGGCAGTTGCGCAATTAGTGGGAGAACAATTTGCTGATATCAAAGAAGACTTAGAGAAAATCCAGCATGAATTATTTGACTGTGGGGGAGATTTAGCGAGTATTTCAGCAAGAAGACAATTGAAGTTAACAGAAGATGCTATTGCCTATTTAGAGGAACGAATTGATGTTTTTATGGATGAGACACCGGATTTGGAGCGCTTTATCTTGCCAGGAGGCATAGAGGCGGCAGCGACTGTGCATCTTGCACGTACAGTGACAAGAAGAGCGGAACGATTAGTGGTGACATTGGTGAAAACAAATGAGGATATTCCAGAATTGCCATTAAAATACTTAAATAGACTTTCCGATTACTTTTTTGCGCTTGCAAGGGTGATTAATTACAGAAGCAATGTGGCAGATGTCGAGTATGTTCGTAGTGCAAAGGTATTTCGAACAACTAAAAAGGGAGAGAGAAATGAACGTAAAGAAGATTAATATACTTGCCATTTTTATTGCGATATCAGTTATTGGTGCTTTTATAAAAATCCCAAGCTTCATCGGAAGTGTTGCACTTGATAGTTTTCCAAGCCTCATTGCTGGTGTGCTTTTAGGTGGGGTAGCAGGAGGAATAGTAGCGGCTTTTGGTCATCTTGTGTCCGCTTTGATAGGAGGACTCCCGCTCGGAATTTTTCATTTATTTATTGCGGTAGAAATGTGTCTGCTTGTTTTTGTTTTTACAAAAATCTATCAGACTGGAAATCGAATTGTCTCCTATTTGTGGTTTGTGTTAGGAAATGGAATTATACTACCCCTTCCCTTCTTAGTGCTTTTGGGAAAAGGTTTTTACGTTTCTATGGTTCCAGTATTGTTGATAGGTGCTGTATTAAACGGCATTATTGCCCAGCTGTTAATGCCAAGGCTGGAAGCTTTCCTTAAAGGGTGGAGAGAGGCGAAGTAATGAGAGATGTACAAATTGTTCCCTGGAATCAAGAAGATGTGTTGGTTATTAGTGCAGATAATAGCGGAGGAATTGGGCAGAAAGAAGAGGATCACGTTTCCGTTCCATATGATATCGTTTCTTATTTTTCCTTTCGCGTAGCAGTTATGGAATGTATGGCAGCAGGAGGAATCCCATTTTCGGTAATCTTGCAGAATTTTTGTGGAGACGATGCTTGGAATCCTCTTGTGGCAGGTATACATAAAGGAGTGCAGGAGCTTGGATTAGACGCGGAGCTTGGAATAACAGGAAGTACGGAAAGCAATTTTTCCTTCCATCAATCAGCTGTAGGTCTAACGATTCTTGGAAAAAGACGAGCAGATTTCAAGGAGACAACCATTGTAAATGGAAGAATAGCCGTTATTGGGAGTCCTCTTGTTGGGGAAGAAGTAATGTTACAAGAAGAAAAAGTAGTTCCCTTAGTGGTGTTTTCCCATTTTACAAAGGAAATAAAATGTCGACTACAGCCTGTTGGCTCCAAGGGGGTTCTTTATGAATTAGGCCAGTTAAAGGGAAAGTTTTTTCAAGAGGAAGAAGTGTCAAGCTCTGTTAATCTTTTAAAATCTTCAGGTCCAGCTACATGCTTTATTGTCGAGTATGAAAAGGAAGCAGAATCAGAAATAAAGAGGTTGGCGGGTGGCTATTTTCATGAAGTGCTAATTTCTTCTAGATAAATGAAAGAAGCGAAGTAGCTTTTTCTTTCTTTAGGGAGAAATTTTATATAAATAAGCTCCATTTTAGCCCTTTTTTCATATGGTAATAAGAGTTAAGATGGAAAAGGATTATTAGAGTCTAGACTATATCTATTACAAGAATATGTGTTTTTGATTAAATTGTTATTTGACTTACATGTTTTATTTTTAAAGGTATGGTTCTAGTGGTAGAATAAACAAGTGCATTGATTAAATGGAGGTAAACTCATAATGAAAAAGAAACTTGGATTATTATATGGCGGAAAATCTGCTGAACATAAAGTTAGTATGCAAACAGCAATGGCAGTAATTAAAGCATTAGATACAGATAAATATGATATTCATCCAATTTACATATTTGAGAGTGGTGAATGGGTGCGCGGACCACAATTAATGGGGCCTGTTGAAAATGTAAAAGAGCTTGCGTTTAACTCACAGGAGCAAATCGGCTCAAATGCGCTTTCTACTACTCTCTTCCAAGCAAATGATGAGGCTTCCTTAGATGTTATTTTTCCATTGCTTCATGGACCAAATGGCGAAGATGGAACCGTACAAGGATTACTAGAACTTTTGAATCTTCCGTATGTTGGTAATGGTGTTTTGGCATCATCAGCAGGAATGGATAAAGTAATCATGAAGAATATTTTTGAAGTAGCTGGATTAAACCAAGTAAAATATAATTCTTTTATCCGCAGTGACTGGCAAAGTGATAAAGAAGCAGCGTATGATTGCGTGGAAAAGGAATTAGGTTTTCCTTGTTTTGTAAAGCCCGCCAATCTTGGATCAAGTGTAGGAATTAGTAAATGTACGACAAGAGAAGAATTAGAGACTGCATTTATCGAGGCATTCCAATTTGACCGCAAAATAATTGTCGAAGAAGGCTTAACAGCTAGAGAAATTGAAGTAGGGGTATTAGGAAATGATTACCCAGAAGTTTCTGTAGCAGGAGAAATTGTTCCGAAAAAAGATTTTTACGATTATAAAGCAAAGTATGAGGATGGAGATACAGCTTTAATTATCCCAGCAGAGGTTACAGAATCTGAATATGCTGCAATTAAAGCAGATGCGATTAAAGCATTTAAAGCACTTGATTGTTCTGGTCTTGTACGTGCAGATTTCTTCCTTACAAAAGAAGGTAAAGTTTATATTAATGAAGTAAATACAATGCCTGGATTTACACCGTTCAGCATGTTCCCATTATTATGGAAGCACACAGGTTTAGAATATGATGCTCTAATCAATAAATTAGTGGATCTTGCAGTGGAAAGACATACAGAAAAACAAAATATTAAATATACGATTTAATAGAGAATAAGAAAAGCGGAGAGCCCCTGGGAGCTCGGAGCTAGACAATAAGAAAAGTGGAAGCATCTGTTTATCGGAAGTTTGCTAACCGATAGGCTGCTTGCTCCAGACAGCAAATGGACTTCAGAAAATGTATATTTTTATCACTATTAAAAGGAGAGGTGAGAATAATACCTCTTCTTTTGTTCCATCAAATATTGGTTTTCAGTGGAGAATAATAAGTTAGTTTATATTAAACCATTGAATAAAGGAGGTTTTTTCGTGATTAAACGTACATATGCAGAAATAGCAAAAATGGCAGGCAGTGTGGGTTCTTTTACGCAATTTGCAGATGTTCAAATTAATGGGGTAACCATTGATTCTAGAAAAATTGAAGCAGGGCAATTATTTATTCCGTTTAAAGGAGAAAGAACGGATGGACATCAATACGTCGCAGATGCGATAGAACAAGGAGCAGCTGCAGCATTTTGGCAAAAGGATGTTCCGAATCCACCAGAGAATCTACCACTTATCTTTGTTGACGATTCCTTAACAGCTATTCAAGCTCTTGCTAAAAGCTATCTTCAGCAATTAAGTGTTAAAGTAGTAGGAATTACAGGAAGTAATGGGAAAACATCTACAAAGGATATGACAACTAGTCTCCTTTCCTTAAAATATAAGGTGCAAAAAACAGAAGGTAATTATAATAATCATCTTGGTCTTCCGTTAACTGTTCTTGGCTTAGAAGAGGATACAGATATTGCTGTGCTGGAAATGGGAATGAGTGGCAGGGGAGAAATTGACTTTTTGAGCAGACTAGCAGAACCCGACATTACTGTTATCACCAATATCGGCGAATCTCATATGCAGGATTTAGGCTCAAGAGAAGGAATCGCGGAGGCGAAGTTGGAAATATTAAATGGATTAAAAGACAACGGCAGATTCATTTATTTTGGTGATGAACCACTTCTTTCAAGTCGTATGAAAAGTAGTACCATTGATAAGAAAACCTTCGGGATGAATCCTTCTAATGATTTATACCCTCTTCATATCCAGGCACAAGACAATGGAAGTGCTTTTCATATTAACAAAATAACTGATCAATTTGAATTGCCTGTTTTAGGGGATCACAATATTTTAAATGCTTTAGCGGCAATGCTTGTGGCAGAGTATTTTAATATTCCTTTTGAAGAAATGAATAAAGGGCTTCAATCATTAAAGCTTACTAATATGCGTATGGAATTAGTGGAAGGACAATCTGGTGTTAAAATTATTAATGATGCCTACAATGCCAGTCCAACTTCGATGCTTGCTGCTATTGATGTTCTAAAAAAGCTACCAGGCTATAAACAGAAAATCGCTGTTCTCGGTGATATGTTAGAGCTGGGGGATAAAGAAGAGGCATTTCATTATGAAATGGGCGAAAACCTAGAGGGAATTGATTACGTTTTGACATATGGAAAGCTGGGAAGTTTCATTGCAAGAGGTGCGAAAACCGTTCTCCCAGAAGATCGTGTATTCACTTTCCAGGAAAAAGAACCGCTAATAGAAACATTAACGAATTATATAAATAAAGAAACAGTAGTTTTAGTTAAAGCCTCTAGAGGAATGAAGCTAGAGGATATCGTTAAGGCTATTCAATAATTGAAGGAGGCCAGCCGATTAGATAAGCGAAAAATCGTTTTCTTGTAGGGTTGGCTTTTTTAATGTAGTGAATATTTGTCTAATCTGACTTTTGACTGTAAAAATTCTGAGTTGATGGAAGAGGAAATCTGCGGGTGTCAATATAAAGGGAAGTTTGATTGTTGGAAAAATTACTTTTATAGTGTAAAATATCCCTAAAGGGAGCGGGGGTAAAATGACAGCTTGTTTGTGTATACATGGATTTACAGGTTCCCCGATGGAAGTGGAACCACTGGCTAAATATATTCAGCAACATACCAATTGGGAATGTGTAATCCCAACTCTACCTGGGCACGGCGATGAACTGAGATTAAAAGGCATTATGTATAATGAATGGCTTTTGTATGCAGAAGATACGTTAAGGGATTTATTAAAAAGACATGACACCGTATATGTTGTCGGATTTTCCATGGGAGGATTAATAGCAAGCTATTTAGCAACAAAATATCCTATTAAGAAATTGATCCTGTTGAGCGCAGCAGCCTATTATGTGAATTTTGCCCAGCTTCAAAAGGATATAAGAATAATCTGTGCTGATTTTTTTCAAGGACGGATCAGAGAAAATGAGCAATTTACTCGCTATATGACCAAAATTAAAAGTACCCCGTTAGCTGCTACCATCCAGTTCCAAAAGCTTGTTCAATATGTGAAACCGTTGTTATCTAACATCCATGTACCAACACTGATTGCCCAAGGGGAGAAAGATGGCATTGTGCCATTGAAAAGTGCAAGCTATTTATACAATACCATTCGTGCTGCAAATAAGAAGATGATTTATGTAGAAGATTCCAAGCATTTAATTTGTCATTGCGAGAGAAAAGAAACATTATTTCAAGAAATAATAACATTCCTCAAGGAGTCCTCATAAGTTAGAAGTGACGACATAACAATTCTGATGTATAGAAGTATGCTTGATTGGAAAGAGTAGGATAGGCAAGCTCTGCCCTTCTAATTCTCTCCAAGCATTGGTTAGAAAGAAGAGTAGGAAAAAGATACTATTTCTATAAGGAATTTATAAACGAAGATTGCAGACTCTCTTTTTCGTAAAACGTTTACATGGTAGAAGTGGGAAAAACATGCATAAAACCTAGATTTTCGAATACCCAATTTATTGCAAAGCGTATTTCTTAGTGATAAGATTATTTTAAAAAGTAACGTGAAGAAACTTAACATTTGGGGCATAATGTTAGTACAGTATAACACCTTATTTAAACGATAAATTAGTCAAATAGAGAGAAATGATTTGGATCCCACTCTTAAACTTCAGTAAGACTCTCACTTCTTTTCTTATAAAGAATTCGCGGAAAATAGGTGGGGGATTAACTGTCCGTAAAGATTCGAATGGTTTAACTAACAATTAGTGGGGAGAGGAAGGAAAACCCTCACTGATGGAATTCATATTATAAGAAGTGCTTCTGTAATGAATGGGTAGATTTCCTTTTTTTAAAGGAAGGTAAGTATTATTTCTTTGTATTTGGCTAACTTTTCTCAAATTAGCTAATTTGTTTAAAGCTCCGTGAAAAGATCATGTTGTTTTCGAACGTGAATTTTGAAGATTCTCTATAAGGGAATAGACATAATCACAAATTGGTAACAGAGCTATTATTAAAATAATAAATAGAAGTCATTTGAAATTTCCTCCTATTTAGAACTTGGTTAAATAGTATCTCATAACTAATAAGACTTAAATAGTAGCATATACCTCATCATTCTCCTGATAAAGGTTGTAAGGCTATTGAAACCAACAATAACTTTCATCATTTATATAATAACGAGTATCGTTTCTTTTTAATTGTATGGGGAAAGGCATAATGTGATGAATACGATATGCCATTTTAATATGTTTTCATTTAGAAAGTGAGGTACATACGAATGGTTGACATGATGGAGTTAATCCATCTGTTTATGGATATTTTTAATGACTAGAAGGAGATTGGATATATTGGTAAAGTTTCAAGATTTAGGCATTAGTCCTGCTACAATGAAATCATTAAAAAAAATGGGGTTTGAAGAAGCTACACCTATTCAGGCAGAAACTATTCCGTTAAGTCTTCAAAATAAAGACTTAATTGGTCAAGCGCAAACAGGAACTGGGAAAACAGCTGCTTTTGGAGTGCCTTTAGTGGATAAGGTTGATGTTGCAAAGGAAGTAATCCAAGGGATTATTATTGCACCGACAAGAGAGCTTGCTATTCAAGTATCAGAAGAATTATACAAAATCGGCTACGGCAAACGTGCAAGAGTCTTATCTATTTTCGGCGGACAGGATATAAATCGCCAAATCCGTGCATTAAAGAAAAATCCTCATATTATTGTTGGTACTCCTGGACGTATTTTAGATCATATTAATCGTAAAACACTTCGTTTGGATAGTGTTAAAACAGTTATATTGGATGAAGCGGATGAGATGCTGAATATGGGATTCATTGATGATATTGAATCTATCCTTTCAAAAATTCCGACAGAAAGACAAACTTTATTATTCTCAGCTACTATGCCAGCACCGATTAGAAAAATGGCTGAGCGCTTCATGAAGGATCCAGAAGTAGTAAAAGTGAAAGCGAAGGAAATGACAGTACCATTAATTGAACAGTATTATATTGAAACACAGGAGAAAACGAAATTTGATATTCTAACAAGATTATTGGATATTCAATCTCCTGAGCTTGCCATTATTTTTGGTCGCACAAAACGTCGTGTTGATGAGCTTTCTGAAGCATTAAATCTGCGTGGCTATAC
The DNA here is from genome assembly GCF_044704065.1 of Niallia tiangongensis. Taxonomy (NCBI): domain Bacteria; kingdom Bacillati; phylum Bacillota; class Bacilli; order Caryophanales; family Bacillaceae; genus Niallia; species Niallia tiangongensis. The sequence goes on from NZ_CP162613.1 coordinate 438,655, forward strand.
AGCAGAAGGAATTCATGGAGATTTAAGTCAGGCAAAACGTATGTCTGTGCTTCGCAAATTTAAAGAAGGAACCATTGATGTACTTGTTGCAACAGATGTAGCTGCACGTGGACTTGATATTTCTGGTGTAACGCATGTATATAATTTCGATATTCCTCAAGATCCAGAAAGCTATGTACACCGTATTGGCCGTACTGGCCGTGCTGGTAAAGAAGGTGTCGCTATTACGTTCATTACGTATAGAGAAAGATCTTATCTTCAAGTTGTAGAAAAAACAACAAAGAGAAAAATGGAAAAGATGGTTCCGCCAACAGTGGATCAAGCAATCGAAGGTCAGCAAAAAGCAGTCATCGAAAAAATTTCGCAAATTATTGATGAAAACAATTTAGATTCTTACCGAAATGTAGCAGATGAGTTATTAGAGCAAAAAGATGCGTCTACAATCGTAGCGGCAGTCCTAAAAATGCTCACGAAAGAACCGGATACAACACCTGTTAAGTTAACAGAAGAGAAGCCATTACCGTCGAAACGTGACCGCAAGCCATATGATAAAAATAATGATCGTGGTGGCAGAAAAAATTATAATCCACGCCAACCTCAAGGTTATAGCAGTAACAAACGTCAAGGTCAATCAAGTGGCGGATACAATAAATCTAAGTCTTATCGTTAATCTTAGCACTCAAAACCTTAATGAAGAACTGCTTCATTGAGGTTTTTTATGTAGGCTTTTTCTAAAAGATTGGACGCTAATGGGATTAGCTTGCTATGGAAAGCGAAATGTGTGTAATGACAGCAATAGCTAAAAACTTTACGAACAGCCTTTATTTAAAATGCAGAGGCTATGCGAAAGCTCACAGAAAAATTTGAAACCACTTTCTATTATTTTCGTATATAGTTAGTATAAATAGACAAAATGTAAAAAAAGGGGGAATGTAATTGATAGCGATACCTCAAAATAGACTATCGAAAAAAGGGATAACAGTTTGGCGCTTAACAGGGGTGATATCCTCCCTGATTATGATGGTTATTGGTGGTGTTTTAATCACGCTAGCTATTCTGTTTGATTGGCATGTACTTGTAAGTATAGCTACAATTGTTTATCTGCTTATTCACGTGGCTCTTACGATTGGAATCATACCACCTGTGAAGTGGAAAAGGTGGAGATACGAAGTAAGAGGAGATGAAATTGAAATACAACAAGGGGTTATCGTCATTAAACGAACGTTAATTCCGATGATTCGGGTTCAACACGTAGACATGAAGCAAGGACCATTGCTAAGAAAGTACGGGCTTGCGACCATTTCTATTTCAACTGCTGCCACCATACATGAAATCCCTGTTCTCGAAGTAGAGGAAGCAGAAGAAATAAGGCATTATATTTCTAGCAAAACGAAGGTGGCGGAAGAGGATGTTTGAAAAAAGAAGACTTCATCCTATTTCGATTGTTTATGTGATATTAAAGCGGTTAAAGGAATTTATTTTCCCTTTTATTGGAATAATTGTACTTGGAGGAAAGCCTTCAGAATGGGGATTGTATACGATTCTAGGAGCAGCCCTTTTGCTGGTAGCTATTTTAATCAGCAGTTTTTTACATTGGCATTATTTTACCTATTATGTGGATGGAAAAGAATTACGTGTAGAGAATGGTGTATTGGTCAAGAAAAAACGTTATATCCCATTTGAGCGAATTCAAAGCATCGATTTCACCGAAGGAATTTTTCATCGTCCGTTCAGCCTAGTAAAAGTGAAGATAGAAACGGCCGGGGGCGTGGAAGCGGAAGGCGAACTTACGGCCATTTCTAAAAAGGTTGCCGAAGATTTAAAACGATATATTGTTCAAAAGAAGAATGAACAGATGGAATCAGAAGAAATAATAGCAGAGATGGAACCTGTTCAACAAGAAATCTATCGTATTACAAATAAGCAATTAGCTATTTTGGCATCTACTTCTGGTGGAGTAGGGGTTATTATCTCAGCAATTTTCGCTTTTCTTTCACAGTTTGAAGATTTAATTCCATATAATAGGATTTACGAGCATATTCACCAATTCGTTACAAGTAGTTTCGCATTAATTTCTATTATCATCTTTGTGCTGTTTGTACTATTATGGATTCTTTCATTGTTTATAACGTTGCTGAAATACGCAAATTTTACATTATCGAAGACGAACGATGATATAATTATTACCCGTGGGTTAATTGAAAAAAAGCAGATTACAATCCCATTGCAACGTATTCAGGCGGTTAAAATAACGGAAGCGATGCTGAGACAGCCGTTTCACTTAGTTAGCGTTTCTTTAATTAGTGCGGGAGGCTCTTTTAATGACGTGGAGGCTGCAAGTGTATTGGCGATTCCATTATTGAAGAAAAAGGATTTACCGCATTTATTAATAGAGATGGTTCCTGAATATGAATGGAGTGAGCAGCTTACACCACCACCAAAACAGTCTGTTTGGCGATATATTATTAAAAACAGTTGGATTGCACTGCCTGTTATTATTGCACTCATCTACTTTTTCCATGGATGGGGGATGTTATCACTATTACTATTATTGATTTTACCATCATGGGGCTACTGGAATTATCGCTCAGCAGGCTACTGTATCTCGGGTAAACAACTAACCTTATCCTTCCGTCAATTCCATAAAACGACTTTTATTATGAAACGTAATCGTATTCAAGCCCTTTATTACACAGAGGGATGGTGGCAAAGAAAGGGAGAACTTGCCTCGATTGAAGGAGTAGTTCTTTCTGGTGCCGGGGGAGCAACTGGCGTGGTTACAGACCTCGCGAAAGACGATGTAGAGAAAGTATATGAGTGGTATTCACTTAGATAATTAGATAAGAAAAGAAGGCTGCTTCAAGGGCAGCCTTCTTTCGTGATAAGATAGATAAATCGCTTATTGGCTAAGAAAGCCAATGATTGCAAGACCGAAGATAATAATCCAAATTATAACCGATTTTGCTTCTGGTTTTTTTGTGCGCTGAAGCTGTTGTTTTAAATGGTACCATTCCTCTTTATAGCTGGAGATAATCTTCTTTCCCTTTGATTCAGAAAAATTCCCAATGATTACACCAGTTAGAAAACCAAAAATATGGGCAACAATATTTATATTTGGCTGTAAAAATGTCATGATTAAACTAAGAACAGCAATGGTAGTAATAATTTGTGCATTGCTTTGAGAAATGATATCTTTTCGAAAAACGACGAGACTAATATAATAGCCAAATAGGCCAAAAATTGCCCCGCTAGAACCTAGATGGACATAAGTAAGAGGTTCAATCAGGAGAGTTATTATATTTGCCACAATACCGGTAACTAAGTAAATAAAGAGAAATTTAAATTTGCCCAGTATTCTTTCTAAAGCTGGACCAAATAAGAAAATACTGAAGCTGTTAAATAAAAGATGAGCAAACCCCCCATGGATGAAGATGGGAGTTATTAGTCGCCACCATTCTCCTTCTACTATATATAGATTGACACCAATCATCGTTTCTAATAAATATTTATTTGGGAAAATAGGAAGATTGGTTAATAAATATAGTATGAGATGAATGAGTAAAATCAGAGAAACGATAGGATAATACGTAATATACTCTTTAAAGCTTTCTCTTCTGGTAAACAATTTGTTTTTGATACCTCCTAAATAAGCTTCTATCTACAATAATAGCCAAACAATAGGAAAAGATACAATATATTATGCTCACTTAGGACGAAATAGAAGGAGTTGTCTTATGATTAAAGGGACAGGAATTGATATAACGGAAATAGAAAGAATAGAAACGTTGATTCAAAGAAAACCGAATTTTGCCAAGCGGATTCTTACTGATAAGGAAATGGAAAAATATCAGCAGCTTTCCGGTCATCGTAAAAGTGAGTTTTTAGCAGGAAGATTTGCAGCGAAAGAAGCTTTTTCAAAAGCACTAGGAACAGGGATAGGAGCAAGCTTAAGCTTTTTAGATATTGAAATTGGCTATGAGGAACAAGGAAGACCTTGCATTATAAAGCCTTTTTCTCGAGGAGTTCATTTATCCATAACCCATAGCAAGCATTATGCCTTTGCCCAAGTGATTATTGAATAATAAGGAAACGGAATGAATTTCATCGTTTTCCTTATTTTTTTGCTTATTGAACCAAATAGCATATTCCTGAAGGTTGTCTCATATATTCATAGAGAAATAGGAGAGACAAGTATGGGGATTCATGTTTCTAATAGAAATTCCAAATAAGGGTATGGGATATTGGATTTTTTACTAGAAATGCTGTTTGCTTATTTTTCTCTCTTTCTACGTGAAATGAGAATAGGGGAGTTGAAAAAAATGAACAAGAAGATTTGGTTGCTATTTGTAGGGCTAACGGTCATGCTTTTGTTAACTGCCTGTGGAACAAAATCGAAAGAAGATGTTCTGACTGATTTAAAAGAAAAGGTCGAGACAAAGGGGTATAAAGCAGACGCCGAAATGACTCTTAAAATGGGAACAGAGCCGCAAACATACGAAGTAGAAGTCTGGCATAAGGATCCAGATTTTTATCGAGTAAATCTAAAGAATTCGACAAAGAATCAGAGTCAAATGATCCTAAAAAATGAAGAAGGCGTGTATGTATTAACTCCGGCTTTAAACAAAAGCTTTAAGTTTCAAAGCGAGTGGCCAGAAAATAGTAGTCAGGCTTATCTCTATGAGTCTTTAGTAAAAGATATTGAAGAAGATAAAGATGTGAAATTTTCTGCTACAGATAAGTATTATGTGTTTGAAACAAAAACACGCTATCAGAATAGCAAAATGCTTCCAACACAGGAAATTGCTTTTAGTAAAAAAGATCTTTCTCCTGTAAGTGTAAAGGTTAAGGATGTAGAGGGAGTAGCGCTTGTTACGGTTAAATTCTCGAATGTAAAGTTTGACGTTTCCTTTGATAAGAAGGATTTTGATTTACAAAAAAGTATGACAGCAGCTAAGATGGTTATTCCGGTTATGGGAGAAATAGAAGATAAAGAATTTGCCGTAAAATATCCTGAAGAACCGTTAGAAGGAGTTAGCTTGGTAGAAGAGAAGAAATTAGCTACAGAAAACGGAAATCGTGTTATTTTAACCTACGATGGGGAAAAGTCGTATACGATTATTCAGGAAAAAGCGGAGGTAGCACCAGCTACAGCAGGACCAATTGTTAGTAAGGGAGATCCAGTGGATTTAGGCTTTACCATTGGGGAAGTTACGGATTCAAAAGTATCATGGACGTTCGAAGGCGTCGATTATACAATTGCATCAAGCGACTTAACTCGTGATGAATTAGTTACCGTTGCGCGCTCCGTTCAAGGGGAAGCGATTAAATAAGCATTTTTGAGCAGCTTCTATATAGAAGCTGTTTTTTATTTGAAATATAAATGAAACAATACATACAAACTTATAAGGATTAGAATTGACAAGCGATAAAAACAGTAGAATAATTTAGGATACAAGTTTGTTATTTCATGAAGGACGTGTGAGGATTTTGATTCAAGAAGATACCTTTTATCGAGATACATGGGTGGAAATTGATCTTGATGCGATTGCATATAATGTTAGGGAATTAAGGAAAAGAGTACATTCTGACAATAAAATAATAGCAGTAGTGAAAGCAAATGGATATGGTCATGGAGCTCTGCAAATTGCAAAAGCAGCATTGCAGTCTGGTGCAGACTCTTTAGCTGTTGCCTTTTTAGACGAAGCGATTAATTTAAGAAAAAATGGTATTATTGCACCGATACTTGTTCTTGGGGCAAGCAGACCACGTGATGTAGCGATAGCTATAAAATATAAGGTGACTTTAACGGTTTATCATATGGACTGGTTAGAAGATGCTGTCCAATTTTTAAACAAAGATGCTCTCTTAACGATTCATTTAAAATTAGACACAGGCATGGGTAGAATTGGTTTGAGAAAGGAACAAGAGATTACGCAGGTGGAAGAATTGCTGGTAAATCATCCAAATATTGTGGTGGAAGGAGTTTTTACTCATTTTGCAACAGCAGATGAAAAAAATTCTTCTTACTTTGAGAAACAAATTCAGCGTTTTAAGGAACTACTTGCTGCATTCTCAAAGCTGCCAGCAATCATTCATTGTAGTAATAGTGCAGCGAGTCTTTTGTATCCAGATTTACAATATAATGCTGTTCGTATGGGGATTTCTATGTATGGATTGACACCATCCCTTGAGATTGAGCCGGTTTTGCCTTATTCATTAAAAGAAGCTTTTTCCTTGCGAACAAAATTGGTCCAAGTGAAAAAATTAAACAAGGGCGATAAAGTAAGTTATGGTGCTACGTATGAGGCAGAAAAAGAGGAGTGGATTGGAACTTTACCTATTGGTTATGCGGACGGATGGTTACGCAAGCTGCAAGGGCAAGAGGTTCTCGTCGATGGAATGAGAGTCCCTATTGTTGGGAGAATTTGCATGGACCAATGTATGATAAGGCTGCCGTTCTATTTAGAACCAGGAACAGAAATAACACTGATCGGAAAACAAAAGAATGAGGTTATCTCAGTAAATGAAATTGCGGTTAAAATAGAAACAATCAATTATGAGGTCACGTGTATGATTTCCTCAAGAGTCCCACGTGTATATAAAAAAAATGGCATCTTTGATGAAATTGTAAATCCTTTAATCAGTGAGATGAATTAAAGAATGGTAATGGAGACGTATAGCAGTAATGGTTTTGGGCGATTATTGTAAAAAGAATAATTTTACTCCAAAATTAAATAAAAGTAATGGATGACCAATATAATGAATACATTAATTATGGTCACATATACCATCTAGAAATAATGTTATTTGGAAAATATGGAAAAACCTCTATTGGTTTTGAGGAACTTTTTCGTTTTTTCATTCTTTAATGCATAAAAGGGATAATTTTTGGTGGATAATACTGTAGAATTGCTGAATGGACTTTGCAGAAACAATTATTAGTGGTATGATTAAAAAAAGCAGAGCTAAAAATGGTGTGTAGTGATGGTGGAGGTGTGTGTTTGTGTCTGAATCTAGCGCAACGACAGAGATCATGATAAAATTACCAAAGCATTTGTTAACTGAATTGGACGGCTTCGTTAAGCAAGAAAATGTAAATCGTAGTGAATTTATTTATCAAGCAACGAAAATGTATCTTCGCGAACGGAAAAAGAGACATATCCGCGAATCGATGAGACGAGGATATATGGAGATGGCTAAACTAAATTTATCCATTGCATCAGAAAGCTTTCTCGCAGAATACGAGGCAGAGCATACAGTAGAACGTCTTGTAAGCGGAGGGTAATCCTTTGATTGTCAAACGTGGTGACGTTTATTTTGCAGACCTATCCCCAGTTGTTGGTTCAGAGCAAGGCGGCGTCCGTCCTGTACTTGTCATTCAAAACGACATCGGGAATCGGTTCAGTCCCACAGTCATTATTGCAGCAATTACAGCTCAAATTCAAAAGGCTAAATTGCCGACTCATGTGGAAATTGATGCGAAGCGATATGGTTTTGAAAGAGATTCAGTAATTCTTTTGGAACAAATTCGTACGATAGATAAACAGAGGCTAACGGACAAAATTACTCATCTCGATGAGGAAATGATGGAAAAAGTCGATGAAGCTCTACAAATTAGTTTAGGTCTCATTGAATTTTAATGATAGAATGTGCTCGTTTTGAGCGCTTTTTTTGTTGGTTTCCCGCTCAGTATATATAAGATTGTAAACCTCCTTGCTAGTATAAGGAGGTTATTTTTTTTATTTGAAGAATCAATATGTAAGGGGAAAGGATACGAGAGTCTCAAAATTAGTAAAATATTTCTTAATAAACGGTTTTAAATATAACCAGAAAGGGAATATAGAAAAGTCAACACCTATATACATATATGATTAGTTAATTTTCAAGCGAAAAATAATGCCCAAGAGTACCGCTTGTTTTTTCAATATATTAGTTTTCGAAAATAGAAAGTATCTCTTTATGTGATAAAATGGAAGAAAGCTGCCTTAAAAATATGGAGAATCAAATCGGTGGAAATGAATGTTCAGGATATGTATCTTTCCTTAGAAAGATAGTTTTATTTTGTTATGAATAATTGTCAAAGGAACATTTGTTTTGGCCTTCATCCATTTAGAGAAATCCTTATAAAAGAAAATGGGAAGTACGTAAAAATATAATAAAAGAAAGTTGGTTGGTTTTGGGTGAATAGAGTGAGAATACCAATATTAAAACTTTATGACTATTTGCTAGTATCCATTCAATGGGAATTAGATGACCAAACAGCCCTTCAGTTTCAAGAAGATTTATTAAATAAAATCCATGAAACGAGTGCAAGTGGAGTAGTTATTGATTTAACATCCATTGATTTTATAGATTCATTTATTGCCAAAGTATTAGGTGATGTTATCGGTATGTCGAAGCTAATGGGGGCTAAGGTGGTACTGACGGGGATTCAGCCTGCTGTTGCCATCACCTTAGTAGAGCTGGGTATCAGTTTGAACGATGTTTTAACTGCCTTAGATCTAGAAAAAGGTTTGGAGAAATTACAACAGGAATTGGAGGATTGACCTATGGGAGACCAATCCTGTGTAAAAATCGTAAATGAATGGGACATCGTTGCAGCTCGGCAATTAGGTAGAAATATTGCAAGAGAGCTTGGCTTCGGTATCGTAGATCAAGCTCGTATTACTACTGCGGTTAGTGAACTTGCAAGAAATATCTATTTGTATGCTGGACAAGGGCAAATTTGTATAGAGAAGCTTTTTGATAATGGGAAAGCGGGCTTGAAGCTAATTGCGAAAGACAGTGGTCCTGGAATAAAAGATATAAGACAAGTAATGCAAGATGGTTTTTCTACCTCGGGTGGGCTAGGTGCTGGATTACCAGGAGTAAAACGGTTGATGGATGAGTTTGATATCAAAACCTCTATAGGCGAGGGGACAGAAATTCAGGCAGTGAAGTGGCTAAGATAGGGGGAGAGATAATGGATTTCCGAGAAATGATGGAGTCTAAGTATCGAGATCTTCTTGTGAACTATATTAAAGATGAATCTGAACAGGCGCTTTATCAAGGGCAAAAGTTTAGCAGGAAATCGATTGAACAAAAAATATCACCAGAAGATATAATCAGTTTACATAAATCTATTCTAATGGATTTATATCCAGATATGCCTGAATATGTAACAAAATCCTTTGATATTCTTTTAGAGGTCATGATAGGCTATGGATTTGCTTATAGAGAACATCAAAGTCTTCGCCATGTGCAACAAGAATTAAGAAGTGAAATGGAAATCGCTGCTAATGTACAACAAACACTATTAAGTACGGATATTCCAAAAGCAGAAGGCTTAGATATTGGCGCAATCAGTGTTCCGGCTAAAATGATGAATGGAGATTATTATCATTTCGTTCATGATGATGATCAGGTTATTAATATTGCCATTGCAGATGTAATTGGAAAAGGAATTCCTGCAGCTATGTGCATGTCGATGATTAAGTATGCAATGGACAGTCTCCCAGAAAACAGGAATAAACCAAGCAATGTATTAGAAAATTTAAATAGGGTAGTAGAGCAGAATGTAGATCCTAGTATGTTCATTACGATGTTTTACGGAGCGTATGATATGCTGTCGCATGTATTTCATTATGCATCTGCTGGTCATGAACCAGGTCTTTATTATGAAGCGAAAACAAAACAGTTTAGTGAGCTTAAAACAAAGGGCTTATTACTAGGCGTAGATAAAAAGACAAAATATCAACAATTTGAAAAGCAAATTTACCCAGGTGACATGATTGTTTTAATGTCAGATGGAGTAACAGAAAGTAGAACGAAAGAAGGTTTTATTGATAAAGAAATTCTTCTTGGATACATAAGAAAACATATGCACTTAGATGCACAAGATATTGTCAAAAATGTTTATAAGGAATTAGAAAAAATTCAAGATTTTTATTTGCGTGATGATTTTACTTTAATTATTTTCAAAAGAAAAGTTTAACGTCGTGACTGATGGGGTAAAAGACAATATCGTAATAATGTAAAGGTGGGTCGGGATGAATATCATAATAGATGTGAAGGAAAAAGAATTGGATGTAGAAGTTAAAGTTTCTGGTGAAATTGATGCGTATACCGCTCCGAAATTAAGAGAGCGTATTTATTCCTTTTCCGAAAAAGAAGGAATAAAAATGGTAATAGATTTATCAGATGTTAACTATATGGACAGTACTGGTTTAGGAGTGTTTGTGGGCATATTTAAGAATGTCCGCGCAAACAATGGCGAATTCAAGCTAATTGGTCTATCAAGCCGCTTAATCAGGCTATTTGAAATAACAGGATTGGCAGATATTATAGACATAAATAGTAAGATAGAAGGTGGAATCCAATGAGTCATTTTGAGTACATCGAAATGAAAATTCCTTCTAAACCAGAGTATGTCGGCATTATTCGCTTAACTTTATCCGGGATCGCAAGCAGAATGGGCTTTAGCTATGATGAAATTGAGGATTTAAAGATAGCTACTAGTGAAGCATGTACAAATGCTGTGCAACATGCGTATAAGAATAAGGACGCAGGAGAAGTTTTAATTGGATTTCGATTATATAACGATCGTTTAGAGGTTATTGTCGCCGATAATGGAAAGAGCTTTGACTTTCATTCTACGACAAAAGATTTAGGTCCGTATGAACAGGATGAGTCAGTGGAATTTCTTCGTGAAGGGGGACTTGGCCTATACTTGATCGAAACATTAATGGATGAAGTAAAGATTCACCATAATAACGGGGTAACTGTTTTCATGACTAAATACCTCGAAGGAGAGCAGGTGGAGAGGGATGCAGAAACAATCTCAACCTAATCGCCATTTATCAAAGGAAAAAGTAAATGAATTAATTAAAGAGTTTCAACTCACGCAAAATGAGAAAGCACAGGAAGCGCTTGTCATCAATTATCGTGATTTAGTAGAAATGCTAGCAAGAAAATATTCAAAGGGAAAAATGTTTCACGAAGATATTGCGCAAGTTGGAATCATTGGATTGATAGGAGCCATCCAACGTTACGATGAAAGCTTTGGTAAAAGTTTTGAGGCTTTTGCTGTACCTACTATAATTGGCGAAATTAAACGATTTTTAAGAGACAAAACGTGGAGCGTTCATGTACCAAGACGAATCAAAGAGCTTGGTCCCAAAATAAAGAAAACAGTTGAACAGCTTACAACTGATTTACAGCGTTCTCCCAAGGTAAATGAAATTGCTGATTATTTAGATGTATCCGAAGAAGAAGTGCTAGAAGCAATGGAAATGGGCAGAAGCTATCAGGCTTTGTCTGTCGATCATTCGATTGAAGCAGATTCAGAAGGCGGAACAGTTACCCTCTTAGATATTGTAGGAGATGTGGATCAAGGCTTTGAAAAAGTAAACCAAAAGTTAGTGCTAGAAAAAGTGCTGCATGTATTAACTGAAAGAGAAAAAAGTATTATTCAATATACATATTTGGATAATCTTAGTCAGAAGGAAGCTGGAGAAAAGCTGGGGATATCTCAAATGCATGTTTCTAGACTTCAAAGAAGAGCGATCAAAAAGCTCCAAGAAGCAATACAGGCAGAGTCCAATAATTCGGAGTTTATCTTATGAATGAATGGAAAGATAATAATGTTCATGTACTTTCCTATCAGACTAGCAAGAAAGGGAAAACCCTTTGTGGGGATAGTTTTTATTATACATCAACGGATGAATACTTTGTTTGTGTATTAGCAGATGGTCTTGGAAGTGGCGAATACGCAAATGAAGCATCCGTTGCAGTTACTGAGATGATTAAAGAAAATCATGCGAAATCAGTAGAGGAATTAATGGAGCTATCCAACAATGTTCTTATAAAGAAAAGAGGAGCGGCAGTTTGTGTTTTCAAAATAAACTATGCTTCAAAGACAGTTGTTTATAGCTGTGTAGGTAATATTCGATTCTTTCTTTATTCTCCTTCAGGCAAATTGACTTATCCACTCCCAGTAACCGGTTACTTATCAGGAAGACCTCAACATTATCATACGCAACGTTTTACCTTTGAAAGTCATGCGAAATTCCTTGTTTTTTCCGATGGATTTAATATTCAAGGAGTAAAAAATTTGCTAAAAGGATATTTGCCTCTTAGCTCCATAGCAGTTAGCATTGTTGGAAAATATAATAATTCAGATGATGATTCTACTTTTATATTGGGAAGCTTGCTTTAAAGTAAGCTTTTTTTGCTGTTTTAGTATATTTAGGCTGCAGGTTATAGCAACAACTTTTCCGAACAATAGCCTTCCTTTTTATTTAAATAGGTACATGTTTGAGAGCTATTAAGACATGCCGAACGAGGAACGTAAATTCCTTTCTGTCGATAATAGGCTTTCATAGGACCTTTTGATAAAATAGAAGTAGGTTAAAAATAAAAGGTCTAACTTTTAGTGTCTAAAGAGAATGGATATAATATTTTTTTAGTGATTGTTCGATGGAGTAGAAAGGATCGTGAGTGGTGTGGAGAAAGTTTTGGAACAGGAAAAAGGGCAGGATTATTTAGCTATTATTGCAAAAGAACAGAATGTATCGATTAAACAGGTGAAAAGTGTTATTACGCTAATAGAAGATGGAAATACAGTTCCTTTTATTGCTAGATACAGAAAGGAACAAACAGGAGCACTAGATGAAGTGCAAATTAAGGATATTATCGATCGCTATACATATATTCAAAACCTAGCCCAAAGAAAAGAAGAAGTTATTCGTTTAATCGAAGAGCAGGGCAAGCTGACAGATGAATTGCATAAAAATATTATAAAGGCAATCAAGCTACAGGAAGTAGAAGATTTATATCGTCCATATAAACAAAAGCGTCGTACGAAAGCTACTATTGCAAAAGAAAAAGGATTAGAACCTTTTGCTGAATGGTTATTAAGTATGAAAAAGGAAAGCTCGTTGGAAGAGGAAGCACGTAAATATATATCCGAAGAAAAAGAAGTGCTAACAATCGAAGATGTGATCAATGGTGCGAAAGATATATTAGCAGAGCGCATATCGGATGATGCAGAAAGTAGAAAATGGATCAGAAGCAAGACGATGCTTACTGGGAAAATTCAAACTAGTTCAAAAAAAGTAGAGAAGGACGAGAAAAATATTTATGAAATGTATTATGAATATGAAGAGCCAGTAAATAAGATTGTTCCTCATCGGACATTAGCTTTAAATCGAGGGGAAAAAGAAGATGTTTTAAAAGTAGCCATTATTGTTCCAATTGAAGTGATTACAGCATACTTGGAGAAAAAGTGGATTGCAAATGAGCAGTCTCCTGCAGGAATAATTATCAAAGAGGCGATAGAAGATGGCTATAAACGTCTTATTCAGCCATCCATTGAAAGAGAAATAAGAAACGAGTTAACCGAAAAGGCTGAGGAGCAGGCAATACATATTTTCTCGGAAAATCTTAGGAATCTATTATTGCAACCACCCCTTAAAGGGAAAGTGGTTCTCGGAGTAGATCCAGCCTATCGGACAGGCTGTAAATTAGCAGTAGTTGATGAAACGGGGAAAGTATTAGAAATTGGTGTGATTTATCCTCACCCACCTGCTTCCAAAAGAGCAGAGGCGGCTACTAAATTTCAGAGTATTCTTGATCGCTATGAAATTGAAATGGTTGCAGTGGGTAATGGTACCGCTTCTAGAGAGACGGAACAATTTGTTGCTGAGATGCTAAATAAGCAGAATAAAGAGATCTATTATTTAATAGTAAATGAAGCTGGAGCAAGTGTTTATTCAGCTTCCGAAATTGCAAGAGAAGAATTTCCTGATTTCCAAGTGGAAGAAAGAAGCGCAGTGTCGATTGCGAGAAGATTACAAGACCCATTAGCAGAGCTAGTGAAAATTGATCCGAAATCTGTAGGTGTTGGTCAATATCAACATGATGTATCACAAAAGAAATTAGCAGAATCATTACATTTCGTCGTAGAAACAGCAGTTAACCAAGTTGGGGTTAATGTAAACACGGCGTCGTCTTCTTTATTACAGTATGTTGCCGGTCTTTCCAAGGCTGTTGCCAATAATATCGTAAAGAAGCGAGAAGAAGAAGGGAAATTTAGCAATCGCAAACAATTAAAGAAGATACCACGTTTAGGGGCTAAAACATACGAGCAAGCAATCGGCTTCTTGCGCGTGTTAGATGGAGAAGAGGCTTTAGATCGAACAGGAATCCATCCCGAGCATTACGATGAAGTAAAGAAACTTCTATCTAAATTAGGATTTAAGTCACAAGATATCGGCACTCCCGAATTAAAAGAAGTACTAACGAAAGTCGAAATGAAGGAAGTTGCAGAAGAGCTTAATATTGGAGAACTTACGTTAAAGGATATTATTGATGCATTGGTTCGGCCATCTAGAGATCCACGCGAAGATCTTCCTGCGCCGTTATTGCGTAAAGATGTATTGAAGCTAGAAGATTTACAAACTGGAATGGAATTACAAGGTACGGTTCGAAATGTAGTCGATTTTGGTGCGTTCGTAGATATAGGAGTAAAACAAGATGGTTTAGTTCATATTTCTAAGCTGAGCAATAAGTTTGTTAAGCATCCGCTTGATATAGTAAGTGTAGGAGATGTTGTTACTGTTTGGGTAGACAGCGTAGACCACAATAAAGGAAGAGTTGCGCTTACCATGTTAAGTCCAAAAGACGAGAAATAATAATAAAGAAGGATTGCCTGCGTTTTTTTTAGGATGGAAATGCAGGCAATCCTAATTTTTAGGAGTAAAGGAATCGTAAGCATAATCGAGCAATAAAGGGCAGTTAACTAGGAGTATTTTTACGGCAATAGTAATACCAGCATTGATTTAATAGCTTTACTTGATAGCTGTTTTTTTCAAAGAAAGCTTTTTTAATTTGGTTTTGTAACCAATTAGGCATTATATTCACTCCTTGTCGTGATGGTTATAGCTAGGTTAAGAACGAAAAATCGTTCCTTCCACTTCCTTGGAAATATCCATTAATGATTTGCGCTTTTCTATATAATATAATGGATAAGAAAGTATTTTGATTTAGACGGTATTATATAATTGTGTTAGATTTAGTAAGTTATAAGATTATTGTATGCTATAATAGTTTGTCTTGTTGAGGAGGGATAAGCGGATCGATGACAAATGAGGAATTACAAAGGTTAGTTGAGGATATTTCATGGGAGTATTTTAAAAGAAAGTTTGAGCATAAAGCATCTTTTAATCCTAGATTAAGAACTACTGGGGGAAGATATTTATTAAGCACTCATAATATCGAAATTAATAAAACGTATTATGAGGTGATGGGATTAGAGGAGTTAATAGGTATTATTAAGCATGAATTATGCCATTATCATCTTCATTTATTAAACAGAGGATATCAACATAAGGATGCTGATTTTAAGATTCTTCTTAAAAGAGTAGGTGGTCCCAGATTTTGTTCTTCCTTACCAGCTGAAATGAAGAAGGGGAAATCAAAGAGAGTTCTTATTTATTCTTGTGTTTCATGTAAACAAAAATATACTAGGAAAAAAAGAATGGATATAAAAAAGTATGTTTGTGGAAAATGTAGAGGAAGATTAAAATTAGAAGAAATAATTAGTATTGATAAGTGATTTTTAATGAGGGATTTTATTTTTAAAAAAAGTTTTGAAAGGTGCTTGACTTATTATTTATATGTCCTTATAATGTAAAGAGTCGACAAGAGAGCAGCTGATTAACACAACTGCTGATAACTATCTCGTTTGATAGTTGGACAAGTCGATGGATATTATTCCGCAGTAGCTCAGTGGTAGAGCATTCGGCTGTTAACCGAACGGTCGTAGGTTCGAGTCCTACCTGCGGAGCCATTTCGGGGAAGTACTCAAGAGGCTGAAGAGGCGCCCCTGCTAAGGGTGTAGGTCGCGTGAGCGGCGCGAGGGTTCAAATCCCTCCTTCTCCGCCAGAAAGCAATTTAAAATTATGGCCCGTTGGTCAAGCGGTTAAGACACCGCCCTTTCACGGCGGTAACACGGGTTCGAATCCCGTACGGGTCATTTGTTATTTATAATTTTGAAAGTTTGGTCCGGTAGTTCAGTTGGTTAGAATGCCTGCCTGTCACGCAGGAGGTCGCGGGTTCGAGTCCCGTCCGGACCGCCATTTAAATTTCAATTATTGGGCTATAGCCAAGCGGTAAGGCAACGGACTTTGACTCCGTCACTCGTTGGTTCGAATCCAGCTAGCCCAGCCACGAGCCATTAGCTCAGTCGGTAGAGCATCTGACTTTTAATCAGAGGGTCGGAGGTTCGAATCCTCCATGGCTCACCATTATATATATTAGAATAAGCGGGTGTGGCGGAATTGGCAGACGCACTAGACTTAGGATCT